>JBGSHT010000025.1:0-6628 GCA_041752135.1 Chitinophagaceae bacterium
CAGAACAGGACATTGTAACACCTGTAAACCTATTGCAGGATTTAACTATTAATCTGTAAACTTATTTTAGGACGAGTCATTCCAAACTCACCCCCTCCGGGAGGGGGATATTACTTCTCCGCAGTGTTCCTTTGCATTTAAAGCTATTTAGTATTACACTAAGCACATAACAGAGAAGTGCTGTTCATATCCCCCTCTCGGAGGGCCTGCCCGCCGAAACGGAGTGCAGGCGAGGGTGAACCGCGGAGGCATTGCTTAATAGTGATGTAGGGGGAGGATACAAGTGAATCCTACCCCTAAAGTCTGAGTGAGTGTATATTGTACTTAAGCACTTTAGGGGGAGGACAATCCTTAATTAAATCAAACAATATATCTCATGTATAACCGCCAACCCTTGATCCAAATTACAAATGAGGCTTTAATGGATAATCCTAAAAATCTAAGACTGTATAAGATTAGCCTGTTTGTGTATAAAAAAGGGCTGCTTCACACAATAATTTAAATCTTCCCGCCTTCTTTCAGTAATACTTTCTCTTTTGTACTTTTCTGTTCAATCCTGCCCCTTGTATTGTTCATTCTAAAAAATTCAACCATGAAAAAGCGAATAACTTTCTTCATCCCGTTGATGAGTATCATCCTGTTACTTGTCCTTTCATTTGCCAATATGGGGTTTGAAATAAACTATGGTCAAGTCAAAACTTTTGTTGACTGGGAAAAACTGAGCGACAGAAAAGTAAATCAAACATCAGAAAGCGATGAGATCAATTTTCCGGCAAACGGACCTATACTAACAGCTATTAAGATCAAGTCCAGAAAGGGGGGGATCAATCTCCAGCGTTGTGTTATTTATTTTGCCAACGGGGAAAAGAAATCCATTGAATTACGCAATGATATACCCGCCGGGGGCGAAAGCCGGGTGATCAACCTGCCTGGGAATAAACAACCTATCACAAAATTCACTTACTGGTATGGAATTCCTCAGTCGGGCGACCAAAAGGCAGATCTGGAAATCTGGGGAAAAATTTGACCGTCGGGCCATTAAAATTGTCGTTTGAAGGGCCTAAACAACTTTTGTTGAAATGCCTTAGTTCCAATATTTTTGCCCATCAAAAGAAATTAGCAGTATGGCGATGAGACAAATTGCATTCCGGGAAGCGCTGCGTGAAGCAATGCAGGAAGAAATGAGGCGCGACGAAAGGGTATTCCTGATGGGCGAAGAAGTGGCAGAATATAATGGCGCTTATAAAGTTAGCCAGGGTATGCTGGACGAATTTGGCCCTAAGAGGGTGATCGATACGCCTATTGCAGAATTAGGTTTCACTGCTGTTGCGGTTGGTGCCGCCCAGAACGGGCTGCGTCCCATAGTGGAATACATGACCTGGAACTTTGCTGTATTGCCACTCGATCAGATCCTGAATACGGCATCCAAAATGCTGGCCATGAGTGGCGGGCAGGTTGGCTGTCCGATCGTATTCCGCGGGGCAAACGGTTCTGCCGGTCAGTTGGGTGCACAGCACTCCACTGCTTTCGAAGCCATGTATGCCAATATCCCGGGATTAAAAGTGATCTCTGTTTCCAATCCATACGATGCCAAAGGATTGCTTAAAAGCGCTATCCGTGATGATGATCCCGTTGTTTTCATGGAAAGTGAAGTGATGTACGGCGAAAAAGGCGAAGTGCCCGAAGAAGAATACCTGATACCGATAGGCAAAGCTGATATCAAAAGGCCGGGCCGTGATGTGACCATAGTTTCTTTCAATAAAATGATGAAAGTAGCCCTTGGTGCGGCTGAAGAACTGGAAAAAGAAGGCGTAAGTGCTGAGGTCATTGACCTGCGTACGATTCGTCCGCTCGACTGGATGACCATCCTCGAGAGTGTGAAAAAAACAAACCGGTTGGTGATCGTTGAAGAACAATGGCCATTTGCATCTGTGTCTTCAGAGATCAGCTACCGTATACAGAAAGAAGGTTTTGATTTCCTTGATGCACCGATTCGCCGGATCACTTCACAGGATGCTCCTATGCACTATGCACCTAACCTGGTTGCCGCATACCTGCCTGATGTTCCCCGTACCGTGAAACTGGTAAAGGAAGTAATGTATATGAAGAAATAACCAGGCCAATTGCTTATATCAAAAGGCGGCCGATGGCTGCCTTTTTTCTTGCCCGGGTTTTCGGGCAACAAAACTTTGATATGCATTGATTAATTTAGCATGCATTATATTTTATTGAGCTGTTAGTTTATAATATCCATATATCGCTATTATATGAAAACCTTTTTCTCCATATCTTTTTTCCTGCTCTTTGCCCAGGGCGCACTCGCCCAGGTTGTAAGCCAACAAAAGGATAGTATCGTTCCGCTTGGAGAAGTACAGGTAAGGGGTTTCGAAACCGGTCGCAAAAAGCAATCTGTTCCGGCATCTGTAAGCCTGCTGCGCCAGCGCGACCTGCAACGTTTCTCCAATACATCCCTCGTTCCGGTGGTAAATACAGTTCCCGGTGTTCGGATGGAAGAACGCTCCCCGGGCAGTTATCGGTTATCCATTCGAGGTAGCTTGCTTCGTTCTCCCTTTGGCATCCGGAATATCAAAACATACTGGGGAGATTTTTTGCTTACGGATGCAGGAGGAAACACCTACCTGAACCTCGTGGATATGAATACAGCCGGCAGCATGGAGATCATCAAGGGGCCGGCCGGCAGCATCTATGGTACAGGAACCGGTGGAGTGGTTGTGCTTGAATCGCCGGAATATCCGGTTCAGGCAGACACGGCCAAACGGAAAAACGATTTCATGATTCAGGCCACCGGCGGATCTTTTGGTCAGTTTTCTGAGAACCTGCGATGGAGATCTGTTGGTCAAAAAACCAGCTGGCAGGTCAGCCAGGGACATTTCCAGGCAGACGGATACCGGGATAACAGCCGCATGCGGCGAAATGTTATCCAGTCTGATTTTTCAGTACTAACGGGGAAGCGTAATCGCGTTAATGTGTTTTTACTGCTGAGTGACCTCGGGTACAGGACACCGGGCGGACTCACCCTGGCACAACAGGAAGCTAACCCGAGGCAATCAAGGCCTGCCACCCCGGTATTGCCATCGGCCATGGAACAAAAAGCAGGGGTTTACAATAAAACAGTATTGCTGGGCATATCAGATACCTGGCAATTAGCACAAAATTGGAACCTGGTTGTTGCGGCAACCACCGCATATACAGGTTTTGAAAATCCATTTATTACGAATTATGAAAAGCGAAAGGAATTCAATATCGGGGTCCGTGCAAAGTTTATTTATAATGACAATTGGGGCAGGATCGGGGTCAAATGGATCAATGGCGTAGAGTGGCAAAACGGTTATTATACCATTGACAGCACCGGCAATAATAAAGGTGTTCCGGATGCAAACCTTGTGCGGGATAAGGTCCGTAACTATCAGCAGTTTTTATTTTCACAGGCAGAGTTTCAATTCACGCCTAAACTTTTGTTTCAGGCCGGCATCAGTATCAACGATTTCAGTTACCAACTGGAACGGGTAGTTGGGAATCCCCAAAACGGGAAAGTACCCGTAGACTTTTTAATGCTGCCTGCGCCAAGGCTGGCAATCTCCTATAGCCTCAACAGGACTCTTGCATTGCATGCATCTGCTTCACGCGGTTTTTCGCCGCCATCATTAGCCGAAATACGCCCATCGGCAGGCGGTTTTTACACCGACCTGCAGGCAGAAAGAGGATGGAGTTATGAGCTGGGTTTAAAGGGTTCTGTTATCCGTAGCCGCTGGCAATATGAGCTGAGTTTTTTCCGGTTTGACCTGGAAGATGCCATTGTACGCCGGACTAATGCCGCCGGTGCTGAATATTTTATCAATGCAGGTGGTACCCGCCAGCAGGGTGCTGAATTTTTTACGGAAGCTTATGTCATTAATAAGCCGGGCCGGAAAGGGTTGTCATATCTCCGGCTTTGGAGCAGTGTGACACTCTCTGATTTCTATTTCAAAGATTATGAGGTCAACAATACGTCTTACGATGGTAATGATCTTACAGGTGTCCCCCGGCAGGTAATCCTGGCGGGTGCTGATCTCAGTTTCCTGAAGCATTTTTACCTGAACGGTACCTTCAACTATACTGATCGGTTACCCCTGACCGATGCCAATGATGTGTATGCCCCTGCTTATCGTCTCTGGCAGTTCAGGCTGGGATGGCAGAAACAATTGGGAAAATTTAAAATCGAATTGTTTACGGGCGTGGATAACCTGGCAGATGAACAATACAGCCTGGGTAACGACCTTAACGCCTTCGGCCGACGGTTTTATAACCCCGCACCGGGCAGGAATTTTTACGGCGGCTTTATTTTGCGCTTCTGATCCTACCATCGTTTTCTTTCACCCTGTTTGAAAACCCATTCAGGTGTTAGAAGGGGCCCATTGGCTGGAAGGCTATACCAGGGACTTTGTTTTTCATCTGCGGGATTTTTCAGGATATGGATATCCTGAGCCGGCATATAGCTTTGTGCCAGCATAAAAACCTGCTCTCCGGAAAGGTTAACTGCCACATCCATAACAATAACAGCGTGGCCCGGCGAGCCGCCATGAATGAATACATCTCCAGGCTGTACATCGGCATAATTACGGATGGTTTTCAACTGCTTATCGAGTGAAAGTGTGCCGCACCAGGCATACACTTTTTCCAGGTAGGATTCAAATCCGGTTTTGTAATCTGCTGCATCAAAGCGATAAGCCCGGTTCAGGTTATCGTAAAAAACAATTTCGCTGTACCGGCCCGCACTATATAAATATTCGGCACGTAGCCGCATGACCGCATCGGCACATTGCTGAAGGTCCTTGTTGCCAACGGGTATACCCAAAACGGCATACTGGGCCTGCTGGTTTGATTTTGGTAATCCGTTGAATAAATACACAGTTTTATTTTTTTTAAGGTTAACTTGTCTTAACCATGCTGCAAATGATCCTTTTAAGGCTGAAGTACGCGTAAAGCCTGGTGGCGGAGGTATATCCTTTAATAAATGACTGTGTTGTAACTGTTTATTGTGTACACGGGGTAACTCACTAAAGAAGGGGAAGAGGATTGGCAAAATAGTTGCATAGAGAAGCAGGTACCTCATTATTTATTAATTTTACCTTGGCTAATGAGAGTATTAGATATAGCCTATCCATAAAAAATTTTGTTAACTATTATGTCGAATATCCTGATCATAGATGACGAAAAAGCGATAAGAAAGACTTTGTCCGAAATCCTTTCTTACGAAGGGTATAAAATAGAAGAAGCCGGTGATGGCGAAGAAGGGCTCAAAAAATTCAATGAAAAGGTTTTTGACGTAGTGCTTTGCGACATTAAAATGCCCAAGATGGATGGGTTGGAATTTCTGGATAAAGCCGGTGAATCCAATCCTGATGTGCCGGTGATCATGATCTCCGGACATGGAACCATTGAAACGGCTGTGGAAGCCGTTAAGAAAGGTGCATATGATTATATTGCCAAACCGCCAGACCTTAACCGCCTGCTGATCACCATTCGCAATGCGATGGATAAGACCAACCTTGTAACAGAAGCAAAAGTCCTGCGGAGAAAAGTTAGTCGCGTTGAAGAAATGATCGGCCAGTCACCAGCCATCATCAAGATCAAAGATACCATCGATAAAGTAGCGCCTACGGATGCCCGTGTGCTTATCACCGGTGAGAATGGTTCGGGTAAAGAACTCGTAGCCCGCTGGCTGCATGAGAAAAGCAACCGCTCAAAATTTTCACTCGTGGAAGTGAATTGCGCTGCTATTCCCACAGAACTGATCGAGAGTGAATTATTTGGACACGAAAAGGGTTCCTTCACCTCTGCCGTAAAACAGCGGATCGGAAAATTTGAACAGGCACATGGCGGCACGCTTTTCCTGGATGAGATTGGCGATATGAGTCTCAGCGCGCAGGCAAAAGTATTACGCGCCCTGCAGGAAGGTAAAATTACCCGCGTTGGCGGTGATAAGGATATCAGCGTTGATGTACGCGTGATCTCAGCTACCAATAAAGACCTGCTCCAGGAAGTGGAAGAAAAACAATTCAGGCTGGATCTGTATCACAGGCTTAGCGTTATCATTATCCATGTTCCTTCACTTAACGACAGAAGGGATGATATCCCCTTGCTGGTTGATAAATTCCTGGAAGACATATGCCAGGATTATGGCACAGCCAAAAAAACCATCGATACCGATGCTGTGGATGCTTTAAAACTGCATAACTGGACAGGAAATATCCGGGAATTGCGCAATGTGGTTGAGCGTCTTATCATATTGTCCGGTAAAACCATCACGTTAGCTGATGTGATGAATTATGTGGTACCCAGGAATTGAAAAAATCATTTTAATTCCTAACGTGTTGTGCTATTAAACGAATATTTTCAAATTCGCTGTTTTGACATGCCATACTTGACCCTGTTTCCTTGAGGAAGCAATTCTTTTTTGGGAAGCCCGGGTTCAGGATGAGAATAAGCTCTTTTTGTCATGCCAACGCAAGAGACATTTCATGGTGCGCATTGATAGATCCCTCCTTCCTGCCAATGACTCACCGCGTATCTAATTAAATATCAAATAGATAAAAACTGATTGAAATGTGCTACAAGAATGTCGCCC
>JBGSHT010000026.1:0-74181 GCA_041752135.1 Chitinophagaceae bacterium
TTTGTTCGCGGAATGCCGTACATAAGTTTGCGGCATTGAATGTATACCTGATAGTATAATTTCCCGGCCTCGCAGCTCCCGGATCAAAAAGCCCCGTTGCACTAACACCGGTTCCGGAAAAAATACCCGTGCCCGCCAATCCGGCATTTTCACGTGCCTGTGTAATTTGAAATGCATCAATCTCTTCGCATACCGCACCTAAAGGGGTAAATGTTACCTGGGGACTTGCCTGGAGCGTAATTACGCGGGAGACTTCACTTACACAACTTAGTCCCGAATATGCAACAAACCGTATAGTGAAAGTTTTACTGAGCGGGGTTCCGAACTCGGGATAGCTATGCGTATAAATTTTCCCGGTCGCAGGCGTTTCATCTGCTTCCGACTGACCGGGATTATTCAACGCATCCCAAAATATTTCGAGTCGGGTGATATTTCCAAAATCAACCGTTGAATTATTACTGATCGATATCTCCCTGTTACTGCATAGAACCCCTTGATTTTGTACGGTGAAGCCGGCATTGGGAACCGCACCATTCACTGTAAATGGCCTGACTATCGAATCCACACATCCCTGGCTGGAAGTTACTATCTGTGTTATGGAATAGACCGCAGCCGAATTATATTTATGCCGTGGATTTCTGTCGGTTGAGAAACTGCCATCGCCCAGGCTCCACGCATATCTTAGCTGGCCTCCCGTTCCGTCGGAAATGCTGCTGCTGTCGGTAAACTGTGCGAAAGCATCACTCAAACAAACTTCGGGCAAAATAAATCCCGGAACAGGAACAACCCCTACGCTGACAAGCATAGAATCTGGCTTACTGACACATGAACGGTTGTTAGTTACCGTTAGTTTGATATAATAATTGCCCGGGGTGGCATATTCCGTAATTACCGGGTCGCCTGTAGTATAGGAGATATTCCTTCCGTCACCAAAATCCCACTGATAATTTACCAGGGAGCCGGAACCGGGTGTTGATTGACTGGTCAAAGTAAATGCCCGGCCAACGCAAATGGGATTGGTTGGTAAAATGAAATCTGCAACGGGTAAATTAGATAGACTTATAATTTGTGTTCCGGTATCAGACAAACAACCAATATCATTAATAATGGAAAGCTTCACATTATAATCCCCTCCCGTGGCGTACAGGTGCGTTGGGTTCCTGATTGCTGACCTTGTATTATCACCCAAATCCCAGCTCCACGAGATCGTTGGCCTGCCGCCGGTTACAGAAGTGGCATCAAGCAATCTTACAGAATCATTGATGCAGCCATTATTGGTATAAATGAAACTGGCCATTGGATTTTCAAATACCTGCAGGTCGTAATCAATTTCCTGCAAACTGCCGCAACCGTCTGCAGTAGGATTATTGGTAATGACCTTAACGGGTATGGTACCTGTATTGGGAACACGCAGCGTTTTTTTCAGCTTGTACCTGTATAATGTTTTACCATCCTGCACCCATGTAGAATCAGGTACCGGATTTAATATTGTTGTATCCAGGGGAATCAGGTTGGCTTTCCAATTGATTTGTGTTGGCTGATAAGATAATACAATCGACAAGCCAAAAGGAGCATTCCGGCAGGTAGCAGGGAAGTTCACCGTTGCCAGCAGGTTACTGACTTCTATGAATTGAGAAAGATCCCTCACAGAAGTTCCGGCGTTGTATCCATAAGATTCGTACTGCCCATATCCATAAGCAATAGCGATAAAAGCAGAATCTGCCCTGAGGTTTTGAACAGGGTTTGTTTGAGAAAGGACACTTACATTCTCCTGCAAATAGGCATAATCTGTTCCGGGAATGTTTACGAAGCTCCCTCTGGGCAGGTCATTATTTATCCGGAAACTTGCCGCCAGTGATGATTTTATAATGATATTCAGGTAGCACTGATTAACATTGCTTTGTCCCACAGGTACCCAGTTTTGATGAGCCGAAAAAACGGTGATATTATTAATGGTTTGTTCTACCGGGTTCAGAATGACCATTTCCGGGTCTGCATTGGTCCCGGGTAAACCACAGGTCTGACTGACCAGGTATTGTACGGCAGAAACGGGTTTGTCAGCTTCAATCAACACTGGATTGTTAGTGGTGAATTCATAAAAACCCGCAGCACTGATATTGGCAAGCGTAGTTGTCTGGCCATTTTCTGTTTTCCTGACCACGGTGGCTGGGTCTGAAATGAAAACCCTGATGATATCATACGACCGATTATAAAAAGGGGCCGTAACGAAGGTCTTTCCCCATGACTTGATGGGGAACAATTGCTGGAAAAGGTTATCGCCGCCTGTTGCACCTCCGCATGGGAATGCCGACCAGGTGGTAGCAGAAAAAACTGCGATGGGTTTACAAGCGCCGGTTCCGGATGCAATTGACCTGACCCTTGTACCAGATATGTCGGCATCTTTTTGGAACTGGATCTGATAAACATCTCCCGGATTATTCAGTGTTATGGTATATGGCACTCCCGGTTGGCGGGTGCCGCTTCTGCTGTTTGCAACCGGAGTGATCTCTAAAACTGTATTGGCTTCAGGTGCCACAACGGTCACCTCTCCATAACCGCTATTGGGACCGGATGCACCTGCGCTTTTATAACTAGGCACTATATATTCCTTTCCCAGGACCGAAACCGGAAGTGCCAGTGTTGCCCCGGACCTTGAGGTACGAATAATATGGGCATAAACAACTACCGGCTGATCAGACGTAACATGTATGCCTGCACCTGTTAAAATGCCATCTGGCAGTGTATGAACAATACCAATATTTGAAGCGTCACCCTGGCCATTGGGGCCTATGAATTTCCGGGTGACTGCGTTGGCAGTTACGGTGAAAGGAATATTTGTATTACCTGCCCTGATCACCCCAGTAGCATTTACATCAGAAGTGATATATATGCCCATGGACGAATTATTGGCATCCACATGATCGGGATACACAAGCCAGAAATCCTTCCCCTTATTGGAAAAATCCTGCCCGGTCATGGACAAACCGCACACCATTAATAAAAGGAATAACCGAATTCTGATCATATTTTGCCTTAACCAAAAGCTAATCCTTGCAATATAAATATTAAATATCAGACCATTTACGCCTGGAAAGATAAGCTTGTAGCAATTTTTTTATTGTCAAAGTGACTGTGGTAAAGTGCTTATTTTCTTGGAGGATAGTAAAAATGATTTACCATTAAGGTCAACTAATCGAAGCCTGTAATAGATTTCCCCGGCAGATTGGTTAAACGGAAGGTGATCGTGGTACTTATAAACCGCGCCTTTCTCTGCATCTTCCATGGCAAACATGAGAGCAATCACCTCATAATTCACCCCATCTTTACTTCGCTGAATCTCAAAATAATTATGCCTGATCTCCCGGGAAGTTTGCCAGTTTATCTTTACCGTATTGGCTGTTTGGGCTAATTCGAAGGAATGCATTTCCACCTTTGATCCGGTTTCGTTAAAGGCTTTGGGTCTGCTTTTTTCTGAACTGACGGAACTTACTGACTGTGCTGAGGATTTAACAGCTGCGAGAATGAGTAAAACAATAATACAGGAATGAGTGAAAAACCTTTTCATTTCAATTTTTTTGTGGTTTGTGAAAAGGAATTCCGTAGGATGGAAAGGGCTTCGAAGGAATAGGAGTCTGAAGAAAGGATAAAATTAATTATTAGCTTCCTTTAGTGCAATAGTACTTTTACTCATTTAATGCTACGTTTCAAATCATCACTGTTCAAATTACACATTGAAGTTGTATAAATTTGATAATCAATAACTTATTAACGAAGTTTATCAGTTTGCCCTTTCCCGCAACAAAACACAAAGTCAAGAATGCTGAGGTTAGGCTGAAAACCAAATCGTTCTTCAAAAACCTGGGTATAAACCGGGAAAGGCCCCAGCTTAGGATCCTGAAAATTGACCGGCAGGAAACGGTTTCGCCAATCGATTAAAGCAGATTCCGGTTTGGGATCTTTATCCCTGAGGTCGGGAATTGGTTCACTGTTTTCGATTTTTCCCGCCTTTTCCGAAACACCCTCAACTTTCCAAGGGTCCCCGGACCCTCCAAGAGTCCCCGGACTCTCCAAGGGTCCCTCCACTTTCCAAAAGTCCCCGGACTCTCCAGGGGTCCCACCACTTTCCAAAAGTTTCATTTCAACTCCCAAGGCCTTATTTACCCAATCCAGACAGATCTGGTTCCATTCTACCAACAGATCAACTTTCTGAGCATAAAGTTTTTCCAGGCTGTCGGCATAATGAAAAAACCATGGCGACTTTCCATAAGCAGAAAAAACAGACCGCCAATGTTGCTGCTGCCAGTCGCTGGAATAATCTATTCTGACTTCACTAAAAACCTTCTTTTGATTTCGTCCTCCCGCAACCGGGACTGTTAGGGAAATGAGTCCATTGGCACCTGAAAGGATACAACGATTGCGAAAACTACGACGTTGGTAGTTTTCATATATAGAAAAAAAAACATTAGTACTTTTAATTAAAGCACTATATGATTTAACCGGTGGAAAATATTGTAATTCAATAACTAAAGACATATTTAATTATACTGTTTAGACTTTTATAAAAAGTGTAATATTGACTAAAAAAATGTAATAAATGTACTTTTTTACTTATAATATTTATCGAAGTAAATTATATAATTATATATGTATCAATTAAATACAAAACAAATCAAAATACCAAATATTTTAGTTCAAAAAACATCTCTTACATGCTGGCTTAAAATTGAAAGTACTATAAATTTTAGTGAAATTTATGTTACTCATTTAGTACTATTTTTTTAGTGTGGTCAAAACAACCTTACTTTACTTTCATAATGAAACTCCATAAAAGAATTCTATTGCTACTGGTTATTTTGTCTACCCTCCTGCTGGGTTTGGGTTGTAAATCGAACTTGAAAGAACCGAATTTTATAAATGCCCGGAATTTCAAAATTGGAAAATTAGGCCTGGCTGAAAGTTTTATCGGCCTGGATCTCTATTACTATAATCCGAACAATTTCAAGATTCAACTCAAGAAAGCGGAACTCGACATATATTTCGAAAATCGATTTGTAGGAAAAACTCACCTCGATACGTCTTTGTCAATTCCGGCTTTGGATACATTTTCCATCCCGGTAAAAATGAATGTGGCCATGAAAAACCTCTTTCCCAATTTGCTGACCCTGGCTCTAAAAGATGAAGTGGAAGTAAAAATGGAAGGATCTGCGAGGATCATGAGATCTGGTATCACGATGAATATACCGGTCCATTATTCCGGTAAACACAAGGTTATTTTCTGATCTTAAAAATCTAAACCTGATGAAACAGGTTGATTGAAGGTTTTGGAAACCTACTCGGGTTTTGGAAACCCACCCCCGGAATTTCCCCAAACACAAGGTTATCTTCAGGTCGCGAAACCTTGCGGCTTATTTTCTTTGCGGTTATGTACAAAAAAAACGCCCCAAGGGGCGCTTTGACGATCTTTAACAGATTTGGATTTAATTCTTTTTATGCCCACCGTCTTCCGGCCTCTTACAACTTTTCGGCAATTTCTTATAGGCATCTTCATCAGCTTTGATATCATCAGCATCATATCCCACATTGGCAATTGCTGTCTTAATGTTCTCAATATTGGTACGATCGGCCAGGTATGTTACCGTCACATACTTGCTCCGTGGATAAGCAATCACCTTGGTCACACCTTCCTCATATTTCAAATAGTCCTCCACCCTTTTCTTACACTCATCACATTGCATGCCGGGGGTCTGGATCTTGACCGTCACTGGTTTTTTCTGTTGGGCCGAAACGCCGGATCCCAGGAAAACTGCTACCAGTAAAAAAATGAGGGTCTTTTTCATCTGTACGATTTGAGGTTAAAAATATTAAATTCCCTTCCAGTTTGCAGGGTCCTGGCGCCAATTTAACAAAGTGTTCTGCAAATCGGCTGAAACTGTTCCTTTTTCAACTGCCAGGCTGATCAGGTTCTCATAATTCGTCAGGGAAACATATTTCACGCCCTTTTCTGCAAAAGCTTCATCGGCATGCTTGAACCCATAGGTAAAAATGGATACCATCCCCACCACATCCAAACCTGCAGCCCTGGCCACATCTACAACCTGCAAACTGCTTTTCCCGGTTGAGATCAGGTCTTCAATGATCAGTGTTTTTTGCCCGGGCTCGTAAAACCCTTCGATCTGGTTTCCCAAACCATGCTCCTTGGGTTTTGGCCTGACATAGATATAAGGCAATTTCAACTGATCGGCAGCCATGGCACCCCAGGCGATTCCTGCAGTGGCCACACCTGCAAGCAATTCGGCATCAGGGAACTGCTCAAAAATCACATTGCATAACTCGCTTTTAATAAAATCCCTGACATAGGGGAAACCCAGCACCTTTCGGTTATCGCAATAAATGGGGCTCTTCCAGCCCGAGGCCCAGGTAAATGGTTGTTGGGGGTTTAACCGTACTGCATTAACTTGTAATAACTTTTCCGCTACTGCTTTTTCGTTTGTCATGCCACAAATTTGAAGGTAGTAGATCAAAATCAGAAATTTATTTATGTACGTCAAGATTTATTTCGGCAATAAGCCGGTTTACCTGTGCAACGAAAGGGATAAGGAAATTGATGAGATCCTCCATCACCCTGAAGCCGTTTTCATTGACGAATTCGATAAACACGCGGTCAATTCTCTCCTGCATGAAATAAAAAAAGCCAGTTTCCATTCCGGGGTGATCCTGCATACCAACCTGGAAGAACTGAAAAAAGCATTCTGGAAACATTTTCTGATCATTCAGGCCGCAGGCGGACTGGTCAAAAACGAAAAGGGTGAATACCTCTTCATCTTCCGGCGTGGTTCATGGGACCTGCCAAAAGGTAAACTGGATAAAGGCGAAACACTTGAACAATGTGCCGTCAGGGAAATGCAGGAAGAAACGGGACTGGTTGAGATCACCCTGAAGGAACATCTCTGTACCACATACCACACGTACGATGAATTTGGCAAACATATCCTGAAAGAATCCTACTGGTATCATATGGAAGCAAATTCGGAGGGCACGCTGATCCCCCAAACCGAAGAAGACATAACTGAAATTGTCTGGATGAATGCAGATTCCATTAAAAAAATCCTGCCGCTGGCCTATCCTTCCATTCGTGAAGTTATTCTGAAGGCGGGTATCATCTAAAATAATTGTGTGAATTTATCCTTTACGACTTAGAACTGTCATCGTCAGCCTGCTGATACAAACCATTTGCTGTCGCTCATTGGATATACGGATATCCCAGACATGAATGGTTTTACCGATTTTTAAAGGCCTGCAAACAGCGGTCACATACCCCTCTTTGACCTGCCGTAAATGATTTGCATTTATATCGAGGCCTACTGTATAAAATTTTTCCGGATCAATTACAAGGTGCGAAGCCAGCCCCCCCACCGTTTCTGCCAGTACAACAGATGCCCCTCCATGCAGGATACCCTGGGGTTGCCTGGTACGATGATCTACCGGCATCCTTGCTTCGAGTTCATCGTCACCAATTCGGGTAATTTCAATGCCAAGAAAAGTACCCATATGGTCTTCCAATTCGAATGCGTTAATTTCTTCGACCGTATATGGTTTAAACCAGATTGACATAGCTGTATTTTATTGATTGGCCGCTCCTCTTTCAATGGAACGTGTTACCACATCTGGCAGGAAAGGAGAAGCATTGCCTTTATTTCGGATGATATCCCTTACAATGGTGGATGCTACAGAAGTGTATTTAGGCTCACCAGTCAGGAAGATTGTTTCGATACCCGGATCAAGTGTGCGGTTTGCATCTGCGATCGTTTTCTCATATTCAAAATCACTTACATAACGTATTCCGCGGAGAATAAAATGAGCACCGATCTCCTTACAGAAATCAATTGTCAGCCCCTCATAAACGGCACCGGATATGCGTGGTTCGGCCTTGAAAATCTCTTCGATCCACAACAGCCTTTGCTCTGCACTGAACATTGGCGCTTTACTGGCATTGATACCAACAGCAACTACAATCTTGTCAAAAAGCGGAACGGCCCTTTGAATGATGTCAACATGTCCAAGCGTGATGGGATCAAATGTACCGGGGAATAAACATATCCTTTGCATAAACTGAAGATAGGATAAATCAGTTATTTTCCCTTTTTCCTGACAAAAGATAGAGTACGGCCATTCTTACGGCCACACCATTCTCTACCTGGTCGAGAATAAGTGATTGCCCGCTGTCGGCCACATCACTGTCCAATTCCACACCCCTGTTGATAGGTCCGGGGTGCATGATGAAGATTTCCTTATCGAGTGAATCCAGCAGGTGTTTACTGATCCCAAAGGCCAGGTTGTATTCACGCAAAGAGGAAAACAATACCTGGTTTTGGCGCTCGAGCTGGATGCGCAATACATTGGCTATATCGCACCACTGAAGGGCGTTGCGCACATTATATTCCACGCGTACATCAAAGGCTTCACTGATATGTTTTGGGATGAGCGTCGGCGGACCCGCAACGGTTACTTCGGCTCCCATTTTCTTAAGCAGGTAAATATTGCTGAGCGCAACCCTGGAGTGCATGATATCACCAATGATGGCTACTTTTTTGCCTTCGAGTGTGCCCAGTTTTTCCCGGATGGAAAAAGCGTCGAGCAGGGCCTGTGTAGGGTGCTCATTGATGCCGTCGCCGGCATTGACTATCACTGCCGGTATATGTTTTGCCAGGAAATGCGGGGCTCCGCTGGCGCTGTGTCGCATGACCACCATATCCACCTTCATCGACAGGATATTATTCACTGTGTCCAGCAATGTTTCGCCTTTGGACACTGATGAACCGCTGGAAGAAAAATTAATGGTATCCGCGCTGAGCCTTTTTTCAGCAAGCTCAAAAGAAATCCTGGTGCGGGTTGAATTTTCGTAAAAAAGATTGACTATCGTAACATCCCTTAAAGAAGGAACCTTCTTGATCGGTCTTTGCAGAACGTCCTTAAACTGGGTGGCAGTATCTAAAATAATCTGTATGTCCTGGGCGGATAGATCTCTAATGCCGAGCAAATGTTTTGTGCTGAGTTGCATCAGGGAGCGAAATTAAACTGTTTGTAAAACATTCCCGAAATTATTTATGACGACTTGGTTCAATGCCATTTTATATCTTTTCGTACAGCACAACCCGGGCATCATCGCCCCAATAAACTTTTACCTTCTGGGTAATGATGGAATCAATGGCCTTTCCACAGTAATCAGGGTGAATGGGCAATTGCCGGCTGTACTTGCGGTCCACCAGGATACAGAGTTCCACCTTGGAGGGACGTCCGTTGTCGAGAAGCGCATCCAGTGCCGCCCTGATGGTCCTGCCGGTATAGAGGACATCATCTATCAGCACCACTTTCTTATTCTCTATGGAAAAAGGCAGAATAGTCTCACTGGGCACATGCAGCTGCTGACGGATATCATCCCTGTAAAAAGTGATATCCAGCTTACCATATTTAAGTTCGGCTTCAGGATATAATTGACGGATATAATCCACAATGAAATCACTTAACGGAACCCCTCTTGGCTGTATGCCAATAAAACATGTATCCGTAAATGGATAATGATTTTCAATCAGCTGGTGAGCCAGTCGCTTTAAAGTCAGGATCAGCTGATCCTTATCCATGATGATTATATTTTCCTGCATTGCCTTCTTCGTTTCTTATTTTTTCCCTGTGATAAGATCCCTCCTTCGTCGGGATGACAAAATAGAAATGTACCAATTTAAGGCTATTCCTACAGACTGATCCTCCCAAAACCTGTCATCCCGAGGCACGAGGGATCTTTTTTCTTATTCAATTAAATCATTTGTCAGACATAAACGGATACCTGTAATCAGTTGGCGGATTATAGGTTTCTTTGATAGTCCTTGCACTCAACCAACGGTACAGATTTAATATTGAACCGGCTTTATCATTTGTACCTGATGCCCTGGCACCGCCAAATGGCTGCTGCCCTACCACCGCACCTGTTGGCTTATCGTTGATGTAAAAATTTCCCGCCGAGTTTCGCAGTTTGCGGGTTGCCACTTCAATCGCTCCCCTGTCTGTTGAAATGATGGAACCGGTGAGCGCATAAGGTGAAGTTTTATCCAGCAGGTCTAAGGTCTCTTCAAACTTATCGGCCTTATATACATAAATGGTCAGCACCGGGCCAAAGATCTCTTCACACATGGTTATATAAGAAGGGTCCTTTGCTTCTATAACGGTAGGCTCAATGAAATATCCTTTTTTCTTATCGCATTTTCCGCCTGCTATTACTTCAGCCTTTTTATCTTTTTTGGCGTTATCAATATAGGTTTTGATTTTATCAAACGATTTTTCATCGATCACCGCATTGATAAAATTGCTGAAATCTTCCACTGTACCCATCTTAAAACTCCTGATACCTTCCACCAGCTTTTTCTTTACGGCCACAGCAAGGTTCGATGGGATATAGGCCCTTGAGGCAGCGGAACATTTCTGTCCCTGGTATTCAAATGCACCGCGGAGAAGTGCAGTGGCTACCACATCCGCATCAGCGCTTTGATGCACCATCACAAAATCCTTACCGCCGGTTTCGCCCACAATGCGTGGATAAGATTTATATGATCCCATATTGGCGCCAATGGTCTTCCACATATGATTGAATACTCCTGTTGATCCGGTGAAGTGCACCCCGGCAAAATCCCGATGCGCAAAACATACTTTACCTAATGTTGGCCCGTCAACAAAAACGAGGTTGATAACTCCGTCAGGCAAACCTGCTTCTTTCATGATACGCATGAACATCTGCGCGGAATACACCTGGGTATGCGCCACTTTCCAAACCACCACATTACCGCAAAGCGCAGCCGAAGTGGGGAGGTTACCGCTGATGGCCGTAAAATTAAAGGGCGTAATGGCGAGCACGAATCCTTCCAGCGGACGGTATTCCAAACGGTTATGGATACCCGGTGAGCTTATAGGCTGCTGCTTATAAATTTCACTCAGGAAATGTACATTGAACCGAAGGAAGTCGATGATCTCACAGGCGCTGTCGATCTCTGCCTGGTAAGCATTCTTACTCTGGCAAAGCATGGTGGTGCCATTGAGGTAGGGCCTGTATTTGGTGGCTATCAGATCCGCTGCTTTTAAAAATATATTGGCACGACTCTCCCAGGAATAGGACTCCCAGGATTCCTTTGCATTCAGGGCCGCATCAATGGCCATTTTGATATGCTTTTCTTCCCCCGCATGAAAATGGCCGAGGGTATGCTTTATCTCATGCGGCGGATGCATGGACACTTTCTTTCCAGTTCTCACTTCTTCCCCGCCGATATACATAGGCACATCGATCTTTTCTTTTTTTAATTCGGCAAGTACTTCTTTTAATCTTTTACGTTCCGGTGAACCGGGTGCATAAGATAAAACCGGCTCGTTGACCGGCATCGGCAAATAGAAAGTTCCGTTACTCATAGCTATGTATTTTGAATCAATTTGTTTAAACTCTGATTAAATTAACAATTTAATTAAGTACACAGTCGCCAGTCACCAGCCGCCAACTTAATTTCAAAAAACCTTTCGACTTACAACCATTCAAGATCCAATCAAGGATTAAAATTATATTTATAAATTCCTGATTTGAGGATTGAACTGTTCAAATGTACATTTTACTTTAATTATTACTTTAGTCGGAAACGGAGACTTAAATTCCATAGTAAGTTGGCTGTTATTTGCGGCTGTTTTTGCCGACTGGCTACTGGCGACTATGTTAAGCTTCCTGTTCCTTTTCCATCATCAAATATGCCTTTATAAATCCATCCAGTTCTCCGTCCATCACAGGTTGAATATTTCCCACCTCATAATCTGTCCGATGGTCCTTGATCATTTTATAAGGATGGAAAACATAGCTGCGTATCTGGCTGCCCCACTCGATCTTTTTCTTGCTGGCGTTATTGGCATTTTTGATGGCTTCGCGTTTGCGCATCTCTTCTTCATATAACCGGCTCTTGAGCATGGTCATGGCTTTCTCCCTGTTCTCGCCCTGGGTTCTTGCCTGCTGGCATTCCACAATTATGCCGCTGGGCTTATGGGTTAGCCTTACAGCCGTTTCCACTTTATTTACATTTTGTCCGCCCGAACCACCGCTCCGGAAAAACGCCCATTCAATATCCGCCGGATTTACTTCAATTTCAATAGTATCGTCTATCAGCGGGTATACGTAAACGGAAGCAAAGGAAGTGTGGCGGCGGGCATTGCTGTCAAAGGGCGAAATCCGTACAAGCCTGTGTACACCGCTTTCGGCCTTCAGGAAACCATAGGCGAAGGGCCCGTCAAATTGAAGTGTACAGGTTTTGATACCGGCACCGTCACCGTCCTGCCAGTCGAGCTCAGTGACGTTCCAGTCCTGCTTTTGCCCGTACATCCGGTACATCCGGGCGAGCATTTCGGCCCAGTCCTGGCTTTCTGTACCGCCGGCGCCGGAATTGATCTGTAAAACAGCGGGAAGTTCGTCTTCGGGTTGGTTTAGGGTACTTTTGAATTCTGCTTCTTCAAGCGCCTGCTGCGCTTTTGCAAAGGCTGCTTTTACTTCTTCTTCGCTGCCCTCTCCTTCTTTCCAGAAATCAAAAAGCACAGCAAAATCCTCTACGGCGGATTCGGTATCCTCGTACAGGTGAAGCCAGTATTCGTTCAGCTTGATATTTTTCAGGATCTCTGTGGCACGCTTATTATCGTCCCAGAACCCCGGAGAAAGAGAGCGTTGTTTGTCTTCGTTGATTTTATATTGACGATTAGTGACGTCAAAGAAACCTCCTCAGGACAACGATACGGTCCCTCATAACCTTAATCTGTTCTTGTGTCATAGCGTTGCAAAGGTAAGGGCAAACAGGGAAAGGAACGCTAAAATCAGGCTCGTTTCTGGGTTGCCTTTTCCATGTTTCTGGCAAAAACCCAAACCTTTATCATTTAATTTTGTTTCATAGCTTGCCCGTCAACATGAAAAGGCATAAAAAAAATGGTTCAGGCCTATAATTTTCTCGCATCCTGGCAATTGTTTCCTGAAAAGGGTGAATATGAATTTGGCGAAAGGCCAAGGTCGGGCACATACCGCATGTATTCCATAGAAAATGAACGGATGCTTTCTGTTGAGATGAACTGGGTCTCTCTCGAAAGCCAGGCTTTCTCTGCACAGTATACCATAATACCCGACGGACGGATGCATGCTATGGAAAATATGGAGATCGCCGACCAGGCCGATGCGCATTTTATAGATGGCATTTCCATGGAAACAAATTTTTACAAACAGGGCGAAAAAACGCTGCAGGTACTGCATGATATCATGCCCAACGGATACCTGCGCATCACGCAAAAAGGACTCAGGCCTAACAGTGAACCATATACGAATACTGAATTCTACCATAAGCAGATGAGTGTGCTGCCCTATGCGGCATCGGTTTCCGGCGCAGTCATCAGGCCTACGGAAGAAGGTGTCATCCGGCATAAATCGCTCACCGCCATGGAAGAGCAGACCAATATGCAACTGGAACAAATCCGCAAGCAGATCGAACTGCTGGCGCTGCAGGCACAGGAAATCCATAAAAGAAAAGAACTTTCCGGCATCATTTATAGCGCAAAACTCAACTTCAGCCCGGTCATCGGCCAAGTTTACTATTTATACGAAAAGAATGATGGCTCTCATCTCCTGTCGATGATCAGTCCCAGGGAATGGGGCGGGGCCGGTCCGTTCAAACGCTGTGTTGCATCCGTAAAACTCCTTGCGGATCATACGTGGATGGAAGTGTATTAACCCGTTAAATACCACTCGGTTAGTGACAATGCCTGTAAAACAGGCATTCCATACAATAGAACCGGTTTCCATACGTTTTTTCATAGTCTTTGTTTAATAAAAAAGACACCAGCATCTCCCTATGCTGGTTTTACGCCTTTAATCCTTCCCCTTTTTGAGAGCTGCAAGGCATTCTGCCTGACCATGGTTTAACATTTAAAAATCTGTAGCATGAAAAACGTTACTATGTACACGGAGAATCTCAAAATCGTTGGAATGGCTGTTTTGTATATGGCCATAATCCTCGTTTGTTCAGCATTGCTTATGTAATACTGACCGAGATCAAAAACTTTAACTCCGGCGTTTATCACCGGAGTTTTTTTGTAGAAAGAAATTTAACCGCAAAGACTCACCCCGGCTTGCATGCAAGCCGACCCTCTCTTTAGCAAGAGAGGGTATAAACAGCCCCAGGAATAAATTCGTTGCTTATAAATCTCCCTTTAAAAAGTATAAATATTGTAAAGGGCTGTAGGCTGTTCCCCTCTCTTGCTAAAGAGAGGGGTCGACTGCGAAGCAGGCGGGGGTGAGTCTCACAAAGAAGCCCCGCATAAAACTGCAGGGCTTTATCATTCTTGTAGTATCTATCGCTTATTTCACTTCTTCGAATTCAGCATCCGTTACATTTTCCGCACCGGCTGTTTCTGTTTTCGGCTGACCTTCACCGGGAGCTTCAGCACCTGGCTGGGTTGCGTTATACATATCCTGGCTGGCTGCGTTCCATGCATCATTCAGCGCTTTGGTTCCGGTTTCAACCGCTGCAAGGTCCTGTAATTTGTGGGCCTCTTTCAGCTGGTTCATGGCGGTTTCAATAGCGCCTTTTTTATCGGCAGGGATCTTATCGCCAAATTCCTTCAGCTGTTTTTCTGTCTGGAAAACCAGAGCATCGGCGGCGTTGAGTTTCTCCACGCGCTCTTTCATTTCCTTATCTGTAGCTTCGTTTGCTTTTGCCTCATTTTTCATCTTTTCGATCTCCTCTTTGGTGAGGCCGCTTCCTGCTTCGATGCGGATGCGCTGCTCTTTTCCGGTTCCCTTGTCTTTGGCACTCACATTCATGATGCCGTTGGCATCAACATCAAATGTTACTTCGATCTGTGGCACGCCACGCGGGGCCGGGGGTATATTATCCAGGTTGAAGATACCGAGGGTCTTATTCTGGTTGGCCATGGGGCGTTCACCCTGTAAAACATGTATCTGCACACCGGGCTGGTTGTCTGATGCGGTTGAAAAGACTTCTGACTTTTTGGTTGGAATGGTTGTATTTGACGGAATCAAAACTGTCATCACACCACCCATTGTTTCGATACCCAGGCCAAGCGGGGTCACATCAAGCAACAAAACGTCTTTTACTTCACCTGTAAGTACGGCACCCTGAACACCTGCGCCAATGGCTACAGCTTCATCGGGGTTAACACTCTTATTTGGTTTTTTACCGAAGAATTTTTCTACAATTTCCTGCACTTTGGGGATACGGGTAGAACCACCCACCAGGATCACTTCATCAATTTGTGATGCAGAGATACCTGAATCTTTTAATGCCTGCTCACAAGGCTTAAGGCATCGGGCAAAAAGATTGTCGGCCAGTGATTCAAATTTTGCACGGGTGAGTTTTTTCACCAGGTGTTTGGGAACACCTTCCACTGCAGTGATATAAGGCAGGTTGATTTCTGTTTCTGCAGAAGATGACAATTCGATCTTGGCTTTCTCAGATGATTCTTTCAGGCGCTGTAATGCCATCGGATCCTTTCTAAGGTCGATATTCTCTTCCTTTTTGAATTCATCTGCCAGCCAGTCCATGATCACTTTATCGAAGTCGTCACCACCGAGGTGGGTATCACCATTGGTTGATTTTACTTCAAATACACCGTCGCCCAGTTCGAGTACGGAAATATCAAAGGTTCCACCGCCAAGGTCAAAAACGGCGATCTTGCTGTCTTCATGTTTTTTATCAAGGCCATAAGCCAATGCTGCTGCAGTGGGCTCATTGATGATCCTGCGCACATTCAGGCCTGCGATCTCACCGGCTTCTTTCGTAGCCTGGCGCTGGGCATCGTTAAAGTAAGCTGGCACCGTGATAACGGCTTCGCTAACTTCATGGCCCAGGTAATCTTCGGCAGTTTTCTTCATTTTCTGAAGAACCATGGCGCTGATCTCCTGTGGTGTATACAAACGGCCATCTATGTCAATACGTACTGTATTATTGTCGCCTTTTGCTACTTTATAGCTCCAGTGCTGCATCTCTTCCGTTACTTCGTCATACCGACGGCCCATAAAACGCTTCACGCTGGATATGGTATTTATCGGATTGGTAATGGCCTGGCGCTTTGCCGGGTCACCAACTTTTCTTTCCCCGTTTTTAAGGAAAGCAACTACTGAAGGGGTTGTGCGACGCCCTTCATCATTGGCAATGACCACAGGCTCATTGGCTTCCATAACCGATACACAGCTATTGGTAGTACCTAAATCAATCCCAATTATTTTTCCCATGATTTTGTCGTTTAATTGTTTCTATATGGTAATCAATACTTATGCCGGGAGGAAAAATGTGCTAAGTTGTCAGTTTTGGACATAAATCAGGGTAAAATGACTGAGAATCCGGCAGTATTAAGTTAATCTAACCGCCAAGATGCGAGGATTGACTCAGAAAATGCCTTAAGATCTTATCCGCATGATCGCGCGAATTCTCAATAAACCACTTATTTGTCTGCATACCGCCGCAGATTACCCCGGCCAGGTATATGCCGGGCACATTGGTTTCCATGGTTTCGGGATCATGAACCGGAGTTTTCATATCATCAGTGCCAAGTTGAATGCCCATTTGCCGGAGAAAATTGAAATCAGGCAGATAACCTGTCATGGCTAAAACAAAATCATTCTCCAACGTCAGCCTGGCAGCAGGGGTTTGTATTTCAACTTCATGTTCCCTGATGGCAATTATACTGGATTCAAAATGTGCTTTGATCTCCCCTTCTTTGATCCTGTTCTCCACATCGGGCCTAACCCAGTATTTTACATTTTCACCTATTTGCTTTTCCCGGATCACCATAGTCACATCAGCCCCTTTTCTGAAGGTCTCCAGCGCCACATCTACTGCAGAATTTGCAGAGCCGATCACCACGATCTTCTGCCCATAATAAAGATGCGGTTCCCGATAATAATGATGGACCTTGGGTAGTTCCTCACCCGGCACCTGCAGGAGATTGGGGATATCATAAAATCCGGTGGAAATGATGATCGCTTTTGAATGATAAGTGGCTTTGTTTGTAGTGACCTGGAAACCCAGTTGATTGGCAGAAACTTTTGAAACCTTTTCAAAAAGCCTGACTCGCAATTTCCAATGCATCGCCACACGACGGTAATATTCAAGCGCCTCATCACGTGTTGGCTTTGGATTATGTGATATAAAAGGCACATTACCAATTTCAAGTTTCTCTGAAGTGGAA
Organism: Chitinophagaceae bacterium; assembly: GCA_041752135.1. GTDB lineage: Bacteria > Bacteroidota > Bacteroidia > Chitinophagales > Chitinophagaceae > Pollutibacter. Next base: position 17,260 of record JBGSHT010000026.1, read on the forward strand.
AAGAAGGTCATGTTCAGCGGATAATTGAAAAGGGAATTTACAAGCGTGCCCTTTTCAATTATCTGGTATGTTAAACCCTGTTTTTCACAGGCAATGCCGCATGATAATCCGATTGGTCCCGCCCCTATGATAATAAAATCCAATACTGTAGTCATTTGTTAAACAAATGTAATCATTACCGCCAAGAAGCTAAGGATACAAAGATTCCAAATGCCTGATGTATATTTATCACCTGAATATGCAACAAAGAAAACCCTATCCCGTCTTTTTGGCAGTGCTTGCTTTTTTCTTATTGGCCTCTGCCTCATGCAGTAAAAAAATGGTACCGGAAAAGCCGGTAATGTCAGGCTCGGTAAACCAGCTGGATTCCCTCCCTATCTCAGATATCGATATCCCGATCAGTATTGCACTCAGGCCTGTTTATGAAATGGCCGAGAAAGAAGTGGACAGCGTGTATACGTCACCGGGATGGCCGTATGATTATGTTGTGGACAATTGCGAAAGCCGGTATATGTACCGATTCAGGAGAAGTCCCCTGCGCATTTCTGCCAATAACGACCAGATCAACATGGGCTTTACGGGTTATTATCTCGTTGCAGGATCACAGCGCTTATGCACCGGTACCGGCAGCAACCAAACTCCGCTCACCCCTTGGTCGCCGCCATGTACCTGTGGCCTGAAAGAAGGGGAACGTAAAGTAAATGTCGCTTTCACGGCTAAGATCGGATTGAACAACAATTACAGTATACAGACTTCCATCAAAAGATTAGAACCCCAGCCTCTGGATAAATGTACCGTATGCTTCTGGGGCCAGGATATCACGCAAACGATCATGGTCCATCTGAAAGCCCAGCTGGATGATGCCAAAAAGGCCATGGAGGATACGATCAGGCTTATGAACCTTCGCCCGCAGTTTCAAAAACTCTGGGATGGCTTGAATGCAGTCTATCCCATCAGCAGTTATGGTTACCTGCAAATCAACCCTGAGAAGATCAGGATCAGCCGTTTCCATGCGGCAAAAGATACCCTGTACCTGACGGCGGGTATTTCGGCCAGACCGATGGTCAGCCAGGTCAGGCCAAGAAACATTCAGACCGTTGTACCGGATATCAGTGATTTTACGGAACGGAAAGGTTTTAATATCTACGTTGACGCGTACCTGCAGTACGACTCCCTCGGCCGCATTATAAATGAACAGGTAAAAAATAAGCGGATAGAGCTGGAGCAGTTTGGCAAATTTATCATCATTCAGAACTGTGAGATCTATGGTGCCGAAAAAGAAAAACTGATCCTTAAAATTGACTTCACCGGCAGCGAGTCGGGTACTTTTTACCTGACAGGTAAACCGGAATATAATGCAGATAAAAAAATACTTCAGATCAATAACCTCGATTTTGATATCCTGACTAAGGACTTCCTGGTAAAGACTGCCAAATGGATGTTTAACCGCAAGATACTGCAGGCACTTCAACCCTATACCCGATTCGAACTCGGCCCCTACGAACAGGACATGCTGAACAGAATAAATGCACAGCTAAACCGCGATATCTATTCCGGGGTGAAAATGTACGGGAAAGTTGACCGCGTCTCTCTCCATAAGATATATCCCTTCAAAGACATGCTGGTAGTGCGGTTCAACAGCGCCGGCAATATTGGCATACAGGTAAGCAAACTGAACTTTTAATGGTATGATTTTACTTTAAATGTAAAATAAGACTGGGAAATGTAACTAAAGGCAATCACTATAAAAGTGGTGAGGATCTTAGCGACCGTTGGATAAAGATGAAATTTTTCAACAAATAATTTCAGGAATACATAGTTCAACAGGATCGCTCCAAGGACAGTCAGAAAATACCTGAACAACTGGCTCCTTCCGGTTGTTGTTGATCCCTGAAAGACCACATACCTGCTCAGCATAAACCCTATGGGGAAAGTGAAAACGAAAGAAAGCATGAAGGCTGCTATATACGGGCTGATGGTCACAAAAGGAAGTTCCACCAGCTGTTTTTTGAAAATAAAATTATAGCTCACGAAAAAGAGGAAAATATCCAGCGAGGTATTAGCTGCCCCACAGGCGGCATACCTGAAGGTGAGTTTATTCATCACCTTTTTAAATGGCGGATAAAAAAAATCAATGGTATTTTCTATAAGATTCTTCATATTTTTCAAAAACGGGGCAAAGGTAATAAAAAGCCATTTACCTCATTATCAGGGATAAATAGGCTAATAAGTAACGTTTTAATGAAACGGAAAGTACATCAGCCGAAAAAGTACTGGTAAGTTGCATGTTTTTTTGCAAAAGTGGCCCCGGTTGATTCATGCAGCGAAATCATCTTTTTGTTAAAATCGCCCACCCAGGATAGTTCCAGTTCTTCATAATGACCCAGAGAAAAAACATATTCCCTAAGCTTGATAAATAAGGCTGATTCAAGTCCCTGGTTCCGGTATTTCTCCTTGGTGCCCATGATAACGGCCCTCATCCGCTTATGTTTAACGGTGATCTTCTTCCAGACAAACTTGAGTTTGCCTAAAAGGTCGAGCCTGCCATACAGGCCGTCTATGAGTTCATTGGTATCAGGCAGTATCATCACAAAAGAAGCCGGATCCCCGTTCACATAGGCAAACCAGATCAGCTTTTCGTCCAGGATGGGTTTCATCTTTTCAAAGGATTCCCGGATTGTGGCGTATGATAAGGGTGTGAAATGTTCGAAATCTTTCCAGCCTTCGTTATAAATATCCAGGAAATCCCGGGCATATTTTTCAAAATTATTTTTATGCAGGTACTCGAAGCTGTTACCTTTCCTTTTTACCACCCAGTTGGCAATTTTGATAAACCGCTCCGGAAGATCGCTTTTAAGATCAATGCGGTTGGATATCTGTTCATATGAAACCGTAAAACCATAGTTTTCAAAAAGCTGTTTATAATACGGCGGATTATAATTCATACCATAATAAGGCCGGCTGAATCCTTCGATCAGTAATCCCCACCACATATCATTTTCGCCAAAATTAATGGGTCCCAGCATGGCTTTCATACCACGAGCCTGCAGCCAGGTTTTTGCGGTATCAAATAGCAGGTTTGCAGCATCCTGGCTGTTGATGCATTCAAAAAAACCACATCCGCCGGTGGGCTGGTCAAATGTATCCGCCTTTTTATTATTGATGAAAGCAGCAATACGGCCTATCGGTTGTCCTTTGCCGTCAGTAAGAATCCAACGGGTACAGGAACCATAGGAATGAAAATTATTTTTACGGGGATCAAATACAGATTCAATATCATTCTCCAGTGGACAAACCCAGTTAGGATCGTCCCTGTATAATTTCCGGGGCAGGTCCAGTAAGGCCCTGATCTGTTTTTTTTCTTTTACTTCGATGATCTGCATGTAAGATTTTATCTTAGCGTTCTTAATTCTTTGCGGTTAAGCCACCTCCATATCAAATTTATTTGATACGCATTAAATCTGGATAATCTGTTATAATTCCATCCACTCCCAATGCTTTCAGCTTATCAATATTGGGCTTGTCGTTTACCGTCCAGGGTATGAGTTTCATGCCTTTTTCTTTGCAGGCAGCCACCATCTCTGCATTCACCAGGTTAAATTCCGGACTGTATATGGCCGGTACAAAACCAAGCTCCTGCAGGTTCCCGGCGAGGTTTTGCCTGGAGATACCTTCCACCAGTAATGCGGTCCTCACCTCCCTGTATTTTTCGTGCATTACCTTCAGGGTACGGACATCAAATGACTGAATGATCACCCGGGCTGTCAATTTCTTTTTCCTGATCACCTCCATTAGCAAGCCGATAAATTCAGCAGGTTCCGGATGGAAAATATTATCTGTTGAAGGCTGGCATTTTGTTTCGATATTATACTGCACAAGAGGCAGATTATTCTTTTTGATATAGGCTTCCACACTGTCTATTACTTCTTCGAGCAGGGGTTTGGTGACCTTCATTTTCTCCTGCCGGGGGAAACGCAGGTGCGGCCGGGATCCAACATCCCAGGTGCTGACCGTGGTGAAATCCATGCGATAGATATTATGATTTTTTTCCTCTTTAAATGTGATTGACTTACCCTCAGGACTAGTGGCTATTTCCCAACTCATAAAAGGATCGTGGGAAAGTATCACTTTTTTGTCGGCTGTGATAACTGCATCCATTTCCAACGTGGTTACACCCAATTGCAGCGCTTTGATCATGGCGGGGATCGTATTTTCGGGCATCAGCCCCCTGCAGCCACGATGGCCCTGGACATCGAAGGTAATTTGGGAAGAAGGTGCGGAATGCTTGTTCATGCGACAGGAAAAGAGAGATATATGAGATAATAAGATAATGATAAAGATGCGCATCAGGTTCTTCTTTCAATAAAATTACGGAATCGTACCTTTGCCGCCATATTGAATAATTATGCTATTAACCGAAACGATCAGGGAACATGTGATCCGGGCATTGCCGGAATTATTTGAGGGGACTTTCAGCGCAGTTGATTTCCAGGTAAGTCAGACCAAGCCTGAGTTTGATGGCGACTATACCGTGGTACTCTTCTCCCTGGTCAAACGCCTTAAAAAATCGCCCGATGAGATCGGTAAATTAATTGGACAGCATTTAACGGAAAAGCACCCTGAATTATATACCGGGTATTCATTGATCAAAGGCTTCATGAACCTTACGGTAGCAGAATCCTTCTGGGTGGAGATGCTGGCAAAACATTACACTGATCCCTGCTTTGGCAAAGGAGAAATCCGCAACCAGAAAGTGATGGTGGAATACTCCTCCCCCAATACCAACAAACCTTTACACCTGGGACACCTGCGGAATAATTTCCTGGGCTGGAGCATTGCAGAGATACTTAAGGCTAACGGATATGATGTGATCAAATCCTGTATTGTAAACGACCGTGGCATACATATCTGCAAAAGCATGATTGCCTGGCAGCTTTACGCAAACGGCGCCACTCCTGAATCCACCGGAATGAAGGGCGATCACTTTGTTGGCGACTATTACGTAAAATTCAATGACGCCTATAAACAAGAAGTGGAAGCGCTGGTTGCCGGAGGTATGAAACCGGAAGAAGCAGAGAAAGAAGCGCCCATTATGAAAGGCACCCAGGAGATGTTGTTGAAATGGGAACAGGGTGACCCTGAAGTGATGGAACTTTGGAAAAAAATGAATGGTTGGGTATACAATGGATTTGAAATCACATATAAAACAATTGGCAGCGATTTTGATGTTACCTATTACGAAAGTGATACCTACCTCCTGGGCAAAGACACCGTTGATGAGGGATTAAAGCAAGGCGTATTTTTCAGAAAAGAAGATGGCAGTGTGTGGATAGACCTTACAGCCGACGGACTGGATGAAAAACTCGTCCTACGTCGCGATGGTACATCGGTTTATATCACCCAGGATATCGGCCTTGCCAAAAAGAAATACGAAGAATATAAAATTGACCAGAGTATTTATGTGATCGGTGATGAACAAAACTATCACATGAAGGTCCTAAAACTCATTTGCCAGAAACTGAAACTCCCTTATGCCGACAGCATTCACCACCTTTCCTATGGCATGGTTGAATTGCCTACCGGTAAAATGAAGAGCCGCGAGGGTACTGTAGTTGATGCAGACGATCTCGTACAGGAAATGATCGATATATCAGCACGGCATACGCAGGAACTGGGGAAAGTAAAAGACTTCCCGGAAGATGCCTTACAGGACCTGTATGAAACCATTGGCATTGGTGCGCTGAAGTTTTTCTTATTAAGGGTGGACCCAAAAAAGAAAATGATCTTCAATCCGGAAGAGTCGATAGATTTTCATGGCTTTACCGGACCCTTCATTCAGTATACCCATGCACGGATAAAATCGATCCTGCGCAAGGAACAGGCTGATGCAGCTTATACTTTATCAAAAACAGGTTTATTGCCGCTGGAAAAAGAACTGCTGGTGAGCATTGAACAATACGGGATGGTACTGAAGCAGTCTGCCGAAGAACTTAATCCTTCTTTGATTGCCATCTACGCGTATAACCTGGCAAAAACATTCAATTCGTTTTATGCGGAACATTCAGTGGCAAGTGCAGAGTCAGAAGAGAAAAAACAACTTCGGTTACGCATATGCGGGATGACTGCCATAATTCTTTCCTCTTCGTTGCAGTTGTTGGGGATGAAAGTACCTGAAAGAATGTAAAAGTTTAACCGCTAAGAAACGATGAAAAATTCTGCGACGAGGCTTATTTTAATACTTATTATAACGATAATGCATTTCGGATTACATGCACAATTGAAGATACCCCTGTATGCTAAGGAAATAAATGTAAAGATCGGGGGAAGGGACAGTATCCAGGAAGCCCCTCACTTATTATATTACAGCAGTGGTACAAAAACCGGCAAGGCGGCAGTTGTAATTTGCCCGGGTGGCGCCTACACGATGCTGGCTAAAGACCACGAAGGAAAAGATGTTGCCGCCTTTTTTAACCGGCAGGGGTTTGATGCCTTTGTGCTGATGTACCGTTTAAATGACCATGATCAGAAAGGCAGTCGCTACCCTGCACAATATGATGATGTTAGCACAGCCATGCAGCTCGTTAAATCAAGATCAGCGGAATTTGGTATTGATCCGGAGAAGACCGGTATACTTGGTTTTTCTGCGGGCGGGCACCTGGCTTCCATGGGCTCCAATATGATTAAGGAAGGCAACAGTAATGCAAAAAATTCATGGGAGAAATTCTCCAGCAGGCCGGCTTTTGCCATCCTGGTATATCCTGTGATCTCATTGGTTGATTCCTTTGCGCATACTTACAGCGCCCAGATGCTGTTGGGAAGAGATGCACCAGCTTTATTAAAAGATTCTTTGAGCACTTACAAAAGAGTAACAAAACAAAGCCCCCCAACTTTCATTGTATTTTCAACCGATGATAAAGCGGTTCCGCCGGAAAATGGTATTGTTCTGTATAATGCACTCAAAAAAGAAGGTATCAAAACAACGCTGCACATTTTTGACCATGGCGGACATGGGTACGGCATGGCGCCTAAAGATCCCGTGCTTTCAGCCTGGCCAATGATGTCTGTAAACTGGCTGAAGCAATTGGGGATAGAATAATCTTCGCTTCTTCGCGGTTAATGTATTCCCTTCCTTATTCCTTATTCCTTATTCCTTATTCCTTATTCCTTATTCTTTATTCTATTAACTCATTTTAAAATCACCGCACCCAGCGGCGGCAGATGAAGATTTATTTCAAAAGTTTTGTGCGTTTTATCAACCAGTTTAACCTCTATCTCCGGGTTGAAAACATTTCCGGTCCCGTAGAACCTTTTATCATCGCTGTTAAAAATTTCTTTCCATTTTGACTTTCCCTGTACTTTGATTTTCCAGTCGTGACGTTCAAGTGGCGTCATATTTAATACTATGAGCATATCATCTTTTGCTTTTTTGCCTTTCCGCTTGAAAACGATCACCGATTCAGCCCGGTGATTGAGGTCTACCCATTCAAAGCCTCCGGACTCAAATTGCAATTCATGCAAAGCCGGTTCATCACGGTACATGCGACTGAGTGTTTTGACGCATTCCTGCATCTTTTTATGGGGATCAAATTCAAGTAAGTGCCAGTCGAGCTCTGATTTATAGTTCCATTCTGTTGTTTGTCCGAATTCGTTACCCATGAACAATAACTTGCCGCCGGGATGGGTAAACATATACGTGTACAGTAATCTGAGGTTTGCAAATTTCTGCCATTCATCCCCGGGCATTTTGTAGATCATCGGCGATTTACCATGCACAACTTCATCATGGCTCAACGGCAGCATGAAATTCTCATCATAAAAATACATCATGCTGAAAGAGAACTGGTCCTGCTGGTACTGCCTGAATAAAGGGTCCTGTTTAAAATACCTGAGGGTATCATGCATCCAGCCCATCATCCATTTCATGCCAAAACCCAGTCCGTCCTGCCAGGTTGGACGCGAAACACCCGGCCAGTCGGTGGCCTCTTCTGCAATGGTTTGAACATCCGGGAAATCGCGATAGATGGTTTCGTTCAGGTCTTTCACAAAAGCTATGGCTTCCAGGTTTCCGTTTCCGCCAAACTCATTGGGTTCCCATTCGCCATGTTTCCGGGAGTAATCCAGTTGGAGGATTGAAGAAACGGCATCAACGCGTATGCCGTCGATATGAAACTGCTCGAACCAGAACCGGGCATTGCTGATCAGAAATGATTTTACCTCCCCGCGCTTATAATTGAAAATATAACTGTTCCAGTCGGGATGATAACCCTTACGCATATCCGCATATTCATAGGTATGCGTACCATCAAACATGAACAAACCATGGGAATCGTACGGGAAGTGCGATGGCACCCAGTCAAGGATCACTCCAATTCCTTCCCGGTGGAAATAATCGATCATGGCCATGAACTGTTCCGGGTTACCGAACCTTGAAGTAGGAGCAAAATAACCGGTGCCCTGGTATCCCCAGGATCCGTCAAATGGAAATTCCATGACGGGCATCAGTTCTATATGTGTGAAACCCATGTCCTTCACATATGGCACCAGCCTCTCTGCGATCTCCCAATAGGAATTATAGAGGTCCTCATTATTTTTATCCGGCCTCATCCAGCTGGCAAGATGTACCTCATAAACCGAATATGGCGCATCAAGTGCATTGTGCTTTTTCCGTTCTTTCATCCACTTTTTATCGTTCCATTCAAATTCAAAGTTCCAGGTTATGGAGGCTGTTTTAGGTTTATGCTCCCAGTAGTGCGCATAAGGGTCTCCTTTATCTAGCAATACACCCTGGTAACCGTGGATATGGTATTTATATACTTCGCCCCTGTTCATATTGGGTATAAAACCCTCCCAGATACCACTTTTGTCCAACCGCACAAAAAGTTCATGGGATGATTTGCTCCAGTGGTTAAAATTACCCGAAACACTAACTTTTGTGGCATTGGGAGCCCATACGGCAAAATAGGTTCCCGGTGTATCCAGCACCGTTAGTTGTTTATTACCAAAATAATTATAGGCATCATAACAGGTTCCCTGTTGAAAATTCCTGATGACCTCTTCCGTGAAAAGCGAATAATTCCATACCGGTTTAGTGGCATCAACAAAGTGCATGTCTTCATACCGCATTGGTTTTGAGGCTTCACCTTTCTTTCCGGCCGCCACGGGCTTTACAGCATTTTCTTCCATTTTCTTTTTTTTATCCTCAATTGCTGTTTTCGCCGGAGATTCTTTACGGTTGCTTGATTTGGCCATATGCTTATTCGAATGAGGTTTAACGAAAAATTAAGTTCTATACAATATACAGTTTAAATAAATACAACGAGCTTAGGGCTCTGATCATCATCAGCATAAGACCATTTACCAAACTAACAGACACTAATCCATGCTTAGAATTTTTGTGACAATATGTTTTGTCATATTTGCCACAATAAGCGGTAAATCCCAGGTATCTGCGGTAATTGGAACCCTCAATGATTCGGTAAATAACAAAAAACTCCTCAACAGTTCAGTCAGCATTTTAAGGCAATCCGATTCCGTTCTGGTGAAATATACCAGAACTGATCAAAATGGACTGTTCAGGCTTCAACTCAAAGATACTGGCCGCTATATCTTAAGGATCTCCCACCCCGGATTTGCAGACTACTCAGATACACTTGGGTTTTACGCCATCGAAAACCGCGATCTGGGTATGCTTTATCTTACCCAGAAGAGTAAATTACTTGAAGAGATCATCATTAAAAAAACCATCGCTGCTATTCGCTTTAAAGGGGATACCATGGTCCTTAAAGCCGACAGTTTCCAGGTTAAAGCAGGGGCATCGGTGGAAGATCTCCTGAAGAGGATGCCAGGTTTCCAGATAGATAAAAATGGACAAATCACCGCACAGGGAGAAAGGGTACAAAAAGTCCTGGTTGACGGAGAAGAGTTTTTCAGCGATGATCCTACCATTGCCACCAAAAACTTACTGGCAGATATGGTAGATGATGTGGAGGTTTTTGATAAAAAAAGCGACCAGGCCACTTTTACCGGCATAGATGACGGACAAAAATCCAAAACCATCAACCTGAAACTGAAAGAAGAAAAGAAAAACGGCTATTTCGGTAAAGTGGAAGCAGGATCAGACATGAAGAAATTCTGGAACAACAATGCAATGTTGAACTATTTCAAAGGGAAAAAGAAAATTTCCGGTTATGGCATAATGTCCAATAATGGTAAAACGGGTTTAACCTGGCAGGAAAGTACAAACTTCGGCGGCCTGAGCAATATGGAATCCGGCATGAGTGACGATGGTGGCATGTATGTCATGTTCAACAATGGCGGTGATGAATTTGATAACGACAACTTCGAAGGAGAAGGCCTGCCCAAAAGCTGGAACACGGGTGTAAATTTTTCCAACAAATGGGATAAAGACGCCAAGCACCTGAACGGAAATATCCGCTTCAATAAACTTAACAATGAAGCGCAGGTGAATACTAAAACCCAGTATATATTACCTGACACCTTGTATTTTCAGAATCAGCAAAACAATACCTATAACAGCCGAAACCGTAAAAGAGCGGAAGCTTTCTATGATGTGCAGCTTGATTCAAGCTCATCACTCAAGGCCACAGTATCAGGTACCCTTGGTGAAAGTGCAAACCAAAACAATTATTTTACGGAATCCCTTAATGAAGAAGGTCAACAAGTGAACAAAAGTGTTCGTACCACTACAAGCAAGGGGAATAATGAAGCATTCAGCAGCAGCCTGATCTATCGCAAGAAATTTAAGAAACAGGGTCACACCCTTTCGGCACAATTCCGGCAGGATTACGACATGAAGGACAATGATGGATTTCTGCTGGCACAAAATGAGTTCTTTGATGGTAGCGGCACCATTGTACGCTCAGACAGCATCGACCAGGAGAAGATCAATGTTTCGAGAAACAATGCCCTTTCAGCAAAACTCTCCTATACCCGACCAATCTCAAAGCGAACTTACCTGGAATTCAATTACGGGTTTGCCAACAGTAAAAGGCTGGCCGACAGGCGCACACTGGAAAAAGCAGATCCCGCCAGCAATAAATACGATGTGGAAGTTGAAGCATTGACTAACAAATTTGACTATGAAAATACCGGGCATACCGGGGGCATGAATTTCCGTTATTCCAAACCTAAAAAAATGAGTTTTTCCATTGGTGGTTCAGTTTCGCAGAATAAGCTCCTGCAAACCGACCTTAGACGAGACACAAGCCTGCGCCTTAAATTTATAAATTTCTTTCCCCGCGCTAACCTCAACCTGACCATGAAGAAGAACCGTAACCTTGGTATTTACTACTCCGGCAATACCCAGCAACCCACCATTGAACAATTGCAACCCATCGTAGACAATAATGATCCTTTGAATATTTCCGTTGGTAATCCTGATCTGCAGGTTGCAGTTAACCACCGGTTAGGCATCAATATGGGTGCGTATAATTTTTTATCAGAAAGCGGGTACTGGGCAAGCATCAATGGAACTGTAACGCAGCATGGTTTCAGTAGCCGCGATTTCATAGACAGCATCGGCAGGCGCATTTATCAAACCGTGAATGTAAACGGCATGTATAATCTGAGCGGATACTTCGATTATAATTTTAAGATCAAAAAAACAGGTTTCAATGGAGGCGCGGGACTAAATCTGACTTACGGGCAAAATGTAAATTTTGTGAATGGAGTAGAAAATAAGGTTACCAATGGAAACCTGGGTGTACGGGCACGCATGGGATATTATAAAGAAAAAAAGTTCAATGCCGGTTTTTCATCTTCTTTTACACAGAACATTTCCAACTCTTCTATTCGCACCGATATTACAACCAACTTCTGGATACAAGAGCATGAATTTGATTTTGGCATTTTCCTGCCCTGGAAAATGGAAACCGGCGGAGATGTAAGCTTTAACCTTCGGCAGAAAACTTCCGTTTTTGATAATAACAATAATGCAGTGCTCGTCAGTCTCTGGGTTGAAAAGAAAATTCTGAAAAACGATGCGGCAAAATTCAGGCTCTATGCTTTTGATATCCTTAACCAGAATATCGGATTCAGAAGAAATATCAGTACCAATTTAATTTCCGAAAGAACCTATAATACGTTCAACCAGTATTTTATGCTATCCTTTATCTGGAACTTCAACAAGAACGGTAAACCCATGGAATTCTGATGAAAAAAATTACGATCCATATCAGCATACTCATTTTCTCCCTTGCCACATTAGAAGGCATTTCCCAGGAGGCGAAGTTCATTACTACGGGTAAAATAGAATTTGAAAAACGTACCAACCAGCATTCTCTCCTTGACGAGGAAAATATGTGGGACGAAATGCTGAAAAAAAATTATCCCAAATTCGCCATTACCTATTTTGACCTTTACTTTGACGATAAAAGAAGTTTATACAAAACCGGCCGCGACCCGGATAACCGTATGATACATTGGGGGCTGAGTTATATAACCAATACTTTTTACCGCGACATGGAGAAGTCTGCCTACGTACACCAGAAAAATATATTCGGGTCTGATTTCCTGATCACAGACAGTTTACAAAATATTGAGTGGAAGATCACCAATGAACCCAGGACGATTGCAGGATTTGAATGTCGCAAAGCAGTGGGAAAAGTTTTCGATTCCATTGTGGTGATTGCATTCTACACAGATGAGATCATTCCTTCCACCGGACCGGAATCCTTTGGCGGGTTACCGGGTATGATATTAGGACTGGCCATCCCCAGGATGCACACTACCTGGTATGCCACCAAACTGGAGTTGATTCCTGTTACGGAAAAAGATGTTGCTGCTCCTAAGTCAGGAAAAAAATTCACCGGGCCACAGTTTCGTTCCGAGATCACGGATATAATTAAGGAAAGGGATTGGCTTAAGAAACTTTCCTGGCAAATGCTAATATAGTTGGTAGTTGATAGTTGATTGTTGTTAGCAAAAACAGAAAATACAGTTTTTATTGGCTGTTACTACCAACTTCCAACTAACAACTCTTTTTATGGCTGTTACTACCAACCAACAACTATCAACTAACAACTATTTTTTATGGCTGGTGACTGGTGACTGGCTACTTAACTTCAAGTACCTGGAAACTACCAGCCGGCGCATCCAAAGTTTCACCCATTTGAGCTGATTTTCCTGAGATAACATCAGTATACTGAGAAGCGCCCTTCAATCTTTCTGAAAACCTCGACAATTTCAAGGTAACCGGCTTATCACCTGAATTCAGCACGCACATAATTGTTTGTTTTCCATCGTAGCGAAAATAAACATAAGCGCCATCCTGGGGTATATACTGCATTAACTTACCACTACCTATAGCCGAAGAAGTTTGCCTAAAGAGGGCGAGTTTTCTTATATAGTTAAATGCTTCGGTTTCCATTGCAGACCTGCCTGCCGGAGTGAATTTACTGACACTGTCACCGGCCCAGCCGCCGGGAAAATCTTTGCGCACTTCCGCATCCGTGGGATTCTTGAAATTTTTCATGGCAATTTCCGCACCATAATAAAGTTGCGGAATGCCCCGCTGTGTAAGTAAGAGCCCAAGTGCCATTTTATATTTATTCATATCCTCTCCCACCATTGATAACGACCTGTTCATATCGTGGTTATCCAAAAAGATACAATTGCGCATAGGGTCTTTATACAGCACATCCTGCGCGAGGGTCATATATAGCCTGTTCACACCGGCTGTGAAATCGGCTTTTTGGTTAACTGCATCCAGTATGGCGCCGTTAAAAGGAAAATCAGTTATGCCCTGCAGGTTATGTTTAAAAGGTGAAGCCATATTATTTTGTGTAAAATAAGCACCACCGGTAATGGAATTCGTCCAGGCTTCACCAAAAACCGTAAGGCCCGGGAACTCTTTTTCCAGGGCGGTATTGATGCGGTTCAGGAAAGCCTCATCACAATACTTATAGGTATCCACCCTCCATCCGTCGATACCAAACATTTCGGTTGCCCAGATAGTGTTCTGAATCACATAATTTGACACATAAGGATTGCCCAGGTTTAAATCCGGAAGATGAGGAGTGAACCAGCCCCCAATCATAATGTCTTTATCTACTTTGGCCGCGTAAGGATCAAAGAACACTTCATCGCGGTGATTCGAACCCTGGTATGTTGGCCATTGGTTGAGCCATTCTTTGAATGGCATATCAAGTACAGTATGATGATAAGAACCAATATGATTGTACACTGCATCCTGGATGATCTTCATACCTTTCCGGTGCGCAGCATCTGTAAGATTCATATAAGCTTCGTTTCCGCCCATTCTTTTATCCACGGTATAGTGATTGGTGATCCAATAACCGTGATAGCCGCTCATATTGTATTTGCCTTCGTTCATACGGGGCATATTATTTTCAAAAACCGGTGTCATCCAAACTGCTGTTACACCAAGATCCTTCAGATAATCCAGGTTATTTTCAACACCTTTTATATCACCGCCGTGGCGGGCAAATGGATTCGACCTGTCTGCAAGTTTATCTTCATAATCTGGCACCTGGTCATTCGATGGATCGCCATTGGCAAAACGATCGGGCATGATCAGGTATACCAGGTCGTTAGCATGTACGCCTTTGACGCGGGTAATGCCGTTATTCTTACTTTTGGGCTGCAGGGTATAGCGGAAAGATTTTCCATCGCCCATCTTCACAGTAAAGGTTCCGGGCTTAGTTGCCGGTGATATCTCAATGTCTGCAAACACATAATGCTTATTCTCCGGCTGGTAAACTTTCAACACCTTGATACCGGGATAATTTACAGATACAGACTTCGACAGGTCATTATCACTATGGATCATCAGCTGGATCTTGTTATATTTCATTCCAGTCCACCAGGATGTCGGATACACATTCACCTGTTGCGCAAATGAACTCACCTGAACTGCAAATAGTGCAACTAAAAAACAAAGGATACTGCGTTTCATAAAAACTTATTTATCTTTTAAACGAAGATTTAAAATGCCCGCAAGGATCATGGCAGCGCCACCCAGAACAATCGTATAGATGGCATTACCATCAAAAAGGTGTTTGGTAAAAAAGCCCAGTAAAGTGGCTGCAAGTATTTGCGGTATAACAATAAAGAAATTGAAGATTCCCATAAACACCCCCATCTTATGCGAAGGCAATGAAGCCGTAAGCATTGAATAAGGCAGCGATAAAATACTAGACCAGGCAAGTCCTATCAGGACCATACTTAAGATCAGCATGTTCTTGTCTTTAAAAAGATAGAAGGTTATAAGTCCCACACCACCCGCTACAAGGCTTATGAGGTGGGTCATTGGCCTTGATGTTCTGGCAGCGATAACGGGCAGCAAAAAAGCAAATAAAGCAGCTGCGCCGTTGTACACGCCAAAGAGTACACCAACCCAATTGCCGATTTCATTATACTCAGGTGAAGCTGTGTCTGAAGTGCCGGCCAGATGCTGCGCCAATGCGGGCGTGGCATAGATCCACATGGAGAAAAGTGCGAACCAGGTAAAGAACTGTATCAGCGCCAGTTTCTTCATGGTTGAAGGCATATGATAGAGGTCATCCACAACTTCAACCAGTCCATTCTTCATACCTTTTTTCCAATAAGCGCCGGCAACAAGCTGAACAAGGCCGAAAAAGAAAATGCCTCCTGTTAGTACAAAAAGTTCTTTCTCCAGCGGATTATCGGGATTCCGGTTATTGTAAGCTGCAAGTAATGAAGTCAGCGTGGTACCTGAAGCAAGCCATATCCAGCCATTTTTTAAAAAGGAAGCAGCATTGGTAATGATCTTTCCAATATCAATAGTGGGTGTTCCCTGGGCCGCATCAAAGCGCTTCATTTCCTCTGGCGAATATTCCTTTGTAGTAAAAACAGTATAGGATACCGAAGCCATAAAAACAACGGCGCCGATTATAAATGATATCCGCACAGAATCAGGTATTTCACCTGCGGCAGCTTCGTTTGATACACCCATTTGTGTGAGCAGGAATGGCAGTATCGAAGAAACCACTGCGCCGATCCCGATGAAAAAACTCTGCATGGCAAAGCCTGAAGTCCTTTGTTCATCCGGCAGCATATCACCAACGAATGCCCGAAATGGTTCCATGGACACATTGATGGATGCATCGAGTATCCATAACATAACAGCCGCCATCCACAAAGCAGAAACATTGGGGAAAACAAACAATGCCAGCGAAGCCATCACAGCCCCTGCCATGAAGTAAGGCCTGCGCCTGCCCCATTTACCCAGCCAGGTCTTGTCGCTCATATGGCCTATGATGGGTTGAACGATCAACCCCGTCAAAGGCGCTGCTATCCATAAAATGGGAATATCATCGATCTTTGCACCCAGCGACTGGAATATCCGGCTGACATTGGCATTCTGCAAACCAAAACCAAACTGGATGCCCAGGAAGCCCAGGCTCATGTTCCATATTTGCCAGAACTTCAATCGGGGTTTTCGGGATGAATTCGAAGAATTAATAGAATGAACAGGTCCTGCAGCCATGGCAATCGTTTAAGTTGTCTGTGTATATTTTACACAGGGTTAAATGTATAAAAAAAACATCTGCTTATGGCAGATGTTTCAAACTTTTATGACAAGAAAGATCAAATGACGAATCCGTCTGGCAATATCGCACCTTTCTTCACCACAATGATGCCTTCTTTAATGGTGTAAAGTGAATGATCGGAGTTTGACAAATGGTGTCCGCCATTGATACGCACATCATTACCTATGCGGCAATTTTTGTCTATGATGGCATTTTTAATATAACACCTTTCACCGATTCCAAGTTTGGGGATCCCTTTACTCACAGAGCCATTCATATCTTCCAGTGTTTCATAATAATCTGTACCCATGATATAACTGCTTACTATCGTAGTTCCTGTTCCGATTCGTGTGCGTATACCAATTACACTGTTTTCAACCCTGGATGCATTGATGATACAACCTTCAGCTATTATGGTTTTTTCCAGCGTGGTACCGCTTATCTTGGCCGGCGGCAGCATCCTGGCGCGGGTATAAACCGCTTTGCTGTTATCAAATAAATTGAACGGTGGTATATCCTGTGTGAGTGCCAGGTTGGCCTCAAAGAATGAGTAAATATTTCCGATATCGGTCCAGTATCCATCATATTGATAACTCAGTACCTTGTACTTTTCTATTGAAGTTGGAATGATTTCTTTACCGAAATCCGTAGCATCTTTATGGGTCTCCTGCAAAAGATCAAACAGTACCTTGCGGCTGAAAATATAAATACCCATACTGGCCAGGTAGACCCTGCCCATAGCCTGCATTTCGGGGCCGGTATCGCTGATCCATTCACCCAAAATTTCTTTAGCGGGCTTTTCCACAAAAGAAGTTATAAGGTCACCTTCCCCTGATTTTAAAATGCCAAACTCAGGTGCTTCGCGGTCGCCAACCGGGATGGTTGCGATAGATATATCCGCATCTTCTTTTATGTGGCGGTCTACCATCTCCTGGAAATCCATCTGGTATAACTGGTCGCCAGACAAAATCAGCACATAATCAAAATCCTGCTGTTCAATGTGCCGCAGTGATTGTCTTACAGCATCTGCAGTGCCCTGGAACCAGGTAGGATTATCAGGTGTCTGCTCCGCAGCAATGATGTCTACGAATGCAGAACTGAATGCACTGAAATGATAGGTGTTTTTAATGTGTTTGTTTAGCGATGCAGAGTTGAATTGGGTCAATACGTACATCCTGCCAATACCTGAGTTCAGGCAGTTTGAAATGGGAATATCCACCAATCTGTATTTACCTGCAATAGGTACGGCTGGCTTACTGCGGGTTGCTGTGAGCGGATATAACCTTGAACCTGCTCCTCCGCCAAGAATAATGGCGATCACTTCTTTTTTCATATGGTGTGTTGTTAACTGGTGCAATTTATTTAAGCGTTTTATATAAATCAAGATAATGTTTGGCACTGCTTAGCCAGCTGAAGTCGAGTTTCATCATCGTCTTTCTAACTTCCCTGAATCTTTTTTTATCGGCATACAATTCAACCGACCGGTATACTGCATGAGTTACATCCCCTACTGCTGCATTAAGATGAGTGATGCCATAACCGCCTTCTTCACCTATATCAACAACGGTATCTTTCAGGCCACCCGTCTTCCTTACTACCGGAACCGTTCCATATCTCATCGAATACATCTGGTTCAATCCGCAAGGCTCCACGCGAGAAGGCATCAGCAGAAAATCAGCTCCGGCGTACATCAGGTGGCTGAGTCCCTCATTATATCCGATATAGACACTATAGTCACCTGCGCTCACAGCTTTCATCAGTTCCAGCTGGCCTTCCACTTCGGGTTCTCCGCTGCCGAGAATCAGAAAATTCATGCGCCTGCCGATATGGTAAAAACTATCTCCAATTACCTGTGGCAGCAGGTCTGCCGCTTTCTCTCCCACCAGCCTGCCAATAAATACAATGAGCGGTTTATCAGGGTCCAAACCAAATGTTTCACAAAGTACCTTTTTATTGGCCGCTTTACCTTTTGTGACATCAGATATTTTATAGTGATGCTGCAAATAAGTATCTTTTGCAGGATCCCATACTTCTGTGTCTATCCCGTTCAGGATTCCGGAACATTTTCCCTTTTCATATTCAAAGAGCGGCTCAAGGCCGTTACTCATATATTTCAGTTCGGCAAGGTAACTCGAACTTACGGTGGTTACCTTATTGGCACATTTAATTCCGCATGCCAGCGGGTTGATCATATTGTTCCATTCCAGCAATCCTCTTTTCCAACTATCCCATGCCGGTATATGTGTGCTTTTGTCCCAACCCATAGCACCCTGGTATTGAGCGTTGTGAATGGTCAGAACCGTTGGAATGCCTGAAAGTACTTTGTAATTAAGGCAATGCTGCATCATAAAAGGGATCATAGCCGTATGATGATCGTGAACATGCACGATATCAGGACGGTGAGCCCAATGAGACAACCAGTCTACCACGGCAATCTGGAATGCCATGAACCTGTCGGTATCATCCTCATACCCATAAATCTTTTCGCGATCGAGCAAACCATTGATATCCACGAGGTAAAGATCGAACCCCTGCGCATTGGTAGCTTCCTTGATCACAGTATACTCAAACCACCAGAAACTGAGGTTGGCGCCACCCTTATGCACCACTTCCCAGTTATTATTATACAGGTATTTGGTTCGATACATGGGCATCACTACTTTGGCAACATGACCTGATTCGTTCTGGTAACGAGGGAGTGCTCCTACTACATCACCCAATCCCCCGGCCTTAGCTACAGGATAACATTCTGCCGATACATGTATTATTTCCATTCAGGTGCTCCTTTTGATGGACTTAAATTAAGAAGTATTCTGATGCAAGCAGCAGCAATCATAAAATTATTTTTCGGCAAGGGAATTCTTGTTATTTTCATTTTCCTAAATCTCAACTTAAAAAGACAACCTGCTCATGAACCAAACCGTAAAGCCAACAAATTATGGTGCCCTTGGCACCCTGGTAATTGTATTCTTCTTTTGGGGCTTTATTGCTGCCTCCAATAGTATCCTTATCCCCTTCTGCAAAACCCATTTTTCCCTGACTCAGTTTGAATCCCAACTCATAGGCTCCGCTTTTTATATTGCCTATTTTGTTGGTTCCCTGATCTTATTTGTTGTTTCCAATTTCATTGGAACCGATATCGTGAATAAAATTGGATATAAAAGGGGAATTATCTACGGACTGTTTATTTCAGTGATCGGGGCATTACTTATCATTCCTTCAGCCAATGCCAATTCATATTATGCCATCCTGGGCTCATTGTTTGTGGTGGCCCTCGGTTTTTCTCTCCAGCAAACCTGCGCCCAACCATTTGCCATTACGCTTGGCGACCCGGCAACCGGCTCACACAGGCTTAACCTGGGTGGCGGCGTAAACTCACTGGGAACAACCCTCGGGCCAATTATAGTGAGCTTTTTCCTCTTTGGATCGGTTGGATCTGCAGTGGAAGATGTAACCGTTAAAAATATCAATAACCTCTACCTGATTGTTGCTGCTGTGTTTGCAGCAGTTGCGTTATTTTTCCTGTTTTCCAAATTACCTGAAGGGAAAAATACAGAGCCTTTTGAAAAAACCAATAAGGCATCTGCATCCCTGCTGGCCATGACCGGCCTCATCATCGCGATCATTGTAACCGGCATGCTCACCGAAATTCCAAAACTTTATTTACTGCTGGCAACAGTATTGGTTGTTATAGGTATCCTTTTTTACAGTAATGCGCAGGCTGAAAAGTCTGAAGATGGTTGGGGTGCAATGAAATACCCCCAACTGATATACGGTATGCTGGGCATCTTTGTATATGTTGGTGTGGAAGTGACAATCGACAATAACTTTGGTGCGTTGCTGAAACAACCCGGTTATTTTAATGCAACCGGACTTGATGAAAGTGAGATATCTCAATACATTTCCCTGTATTGGGGAAGCCTGATGATCGGTCGCTGGACTGGCGCTATCAGTGTTTTCAACCTGAAAGGGAATGCAAAAAAAATGGCTACTATCATTGTTCCCTTTATTGCATTTGGTGTGGTGCTGGGAGTGAACTATCTCTATGGAAATGCTGTAGGGAACCTGCTTCCTTACGCAATTTGTATCGCAGTTGCCGTTGCAGCATTCTTTTATGGCCAGGAAAAGCCGGTAAAAACCTTACTTACACTTTCCATCCTCGCAGCTATCGCTATGATCATAGGATCATTTACTACCGGGCTTATTTCAGTTTTCGCACTTATTTCGGGTGGCCTTTGCTGTTCGATCATGTGGCCATGTATCTTTTCTTTGGGTGTGGGCGGTCTTGGCAAATACACATCGGAAGGATCGGCGCTGCTGATCATGATGATCCTGGGTGGCGCAATCATTCCGCCATTACAGGGTGTTGTTGGCGACAGCAGCCTCGGACTGCATAAATCTTACCTGGTGGCGGCATTATGCTTTGTTATCCTGGCTTTCCTGGCACTTAAACTGCGTAGCGTATTACAGAAACAAGGACTTGATTTTGACAAGCAGATCGAAGGAGGACATTAATACATATTATTTATGGCAATTCCCATTTCTCAGCAATATGCCATCGGCATAGATATCGGCGGTACAAATACCAAATTCGGTTTAGTGAATCACCGGGGGGACATTTCCTACCACGGCGCCATACTAACACATAAACACGAGCGAATCGAAGACTTCATAGACGAACTCTATGAAGCGATCATTCCCGCGATTGATGATTCCGGGGGCATAGAAGTCATCCGGGGAATCGGTATCGGCGCCCCGAATGGCAATATTTACAAGGGTACTATCGAATATGCACCAAACCTCAAATGGAAGGGCATTATTCCGCTGGCAGAATTAATTGGCAATAAGTTTGGAGTCAACGCAAAACTGACCAACGATGCCAATGCGGCGGCGGTAGGTGAAATGACCTATGGTGCCGCAAAGGGAATGAAGGATTTTATCATGATCACGCTGGGTACCGGGGTGGGCAGCGGCATCGTTGCCAACGGCGAGCTCATATACGGGCATGATGGTTTTGCCGGCGAACTGGGACATACCATCATTATTCCCGACGGACGCCTTCACCATGGAACGGGCGAACATGGCTCGCTGGAAGCATATGCATCGGCAACCGGGGTGGCAAGGACAGCCCTTGAGTTCCTCGACGCCAATCCACATGAAGACAGCCTTATGCGTACCTATGCGCGAGAAGAAATAGATGCCCGTGTAGTGTATGAGTGTGCCATGGAAGGCGACAAACTGGCCATTGAAGTGTATAATTATACAGGTAAGATACTGGGTCTTGCTTTAGCCAATTTCGTAATGTTCAGCAGCCCGGAAGCGATCATATTTTTTGGCGGGATGGCAAAAGCCGGGGATTTACTATTAAAACCTGTCCGCGAGAATATGGAAAAGCATTTGCTGCCTATTTTCAGGGACAAGGTCAAACTGATTTTCAGCGAACTGAAGGAAGCCGATGCGGCGATACTTGGGGCAAGCGCACTGGTTTGGGAGATGAAACAGGTTTAACTGATTAACCGCAAAGTATGAAAGACGCGAAGCAATAATCGTAATTAACCCATTAAACCGTTTGTTGTTCCTTTGATGCTTCCCAGGAAGCCCTTCCGATTCCCCGGAAAACATGCCTTTCGCTGTGATACGAGGAACGAACCAATGGACCGCTTTCAACATAATCGAACCCTAACGCATAACCGATCTCTCGGTATTCTGCAAATTCATCAGGATGTACAAACCTGTCAACCGGCAGATGCTTGCGGGATGGTTGCAGGTATTGCCCTATGGTAATAACTTCCACGCCACTGTTATTGAGGTCCTTCAGGGTCTGTATCACTTCTTCCTTTTTTTCTCCCAGGCCCAGCATAATGCCTGATTTGGTGCGCACTCCGGCTTCTTTAAGCATACGAAGCACTTCCATGCTCCTCCAGTATTTGGCCTGGATCCTGACCTGGCGGGTAAGCCTTTCCACTGTTTCTATATTATGGGAAACCACCTCAGGTGAAGCCTCAATAATTCGTTGGATATTTTCCAACTCTCCCTTGAAATCCGGTATGAGGGTCTCCAGTGTGGTATTGGGGTTGAGTGATTTAACGGCTCGTATGGTATTATACCAAATAATACTTCCGCCATCTTTTAATTCGTCCCGGTCTACAGATGTAATAACGGCATGCTTGACCTTCATCAGGTGGATGGCTTCGGCAACACGTTGTGGCTCATCGTAATCCGGCTCCAAAGGCTTGCCTGTAGCCACCGCACAAAAACCACAGCTGCGGGTACAGATATTACCCAGGATCATAAAGGTAGCCGTTCCCTCACCCCAGCACTCTCCCATATTGGGACAGTTACCACTTTCGCAGATGGTATGTAATTTATGGGTATCAACAAGTGAGCGTACTTTTTTATAACTTTCGCCTATCGGCAATTTCACTCGCAGCCAGTCTGGCTTCTTCAGTTTCAGTTCCGCGACCGGAGCCGCTGTTTGTATTTCTATCATAGCTGTATTCAATACAATAAAGCGGTAAAAATAGTTTACTTTCTTTTACCAAAAAGAATAGAGAGGTAGCCGTTAACAAAAAAGCTCTTGCCTTCCAGTGTGGCCATTTGAACGATTTCGCTGGTATAATACTCGAAATTGAAGCCAAATTCTATGGCAGAGATGGTATTGTTAAACCTGGCCCAGTCAAATCGCAGGGCCGTCTTGGCATGAACACCGGGCACATATTTGATTTCACCCCAGCCTTTTGAAAGTCCTGTTCCGCCAACGATAAAATTACCCAGGAATTCGGCGCTGTCGGCCTGGGAATATCTGATCTGCTTTACCTGCCCCGAATTGGGCGGGGATTCTACTTCGATATAATATGGCCTAACCATACCCAGTGAAAGCCCCCCGGCGTAAACCCAGTATACACCTACACCATTTTTATTACCCTTACCACCAATCATCCGCTGCTGGCCGATACCAGCTTTAAACTGATAAAAATAATTTTGCTTACCGAAAACAAAAGGATTCCCCAATACAACAAAGCCCCCGCCCAGGTTATCGCCTGTACTTTGCTTTTCTTCTTTAGGATGTTTCTTTTCATTAAATTCAAACTGGTAGATGGTGGCCTTGTACGGCGATTTCATCTTGCCGATCTCATAAGATCCTCCATAACCATCGTGATTGAGCTTGAATCCCCATAAAGTATGTTTCTGGTATGAAGGCTCTCCCTCTTCTTCCAGCCTGATCATTTGGTTGATCTTGTCCCTTTTTGCCTGCTTCCTGTCGTTTTTTGATTGGCTTCCCTGACTATCATCTATATCCTGCGCTACAGCGGAAAAAGCAATAAAAAAGGGAAGAATTAAAATTACAACTCGTTTCACGCGGTGAGTTTTGTTTATTGAATGTAAATTTATACAAAAAAATTACAATGACTTCTACTGTAATATACGAAGGTACCCTGAGAACTGTTGCTACCCATCTACAATCCGGTTCCAGTTTTGAAACTGATGCCCCTACAGATAACCAGGGGAAAGGCGACAGGTTTTCGCCTACTGATTTGGTTGGCACTGCACTGGCGAGCTGTATGCTTACCACTATGGCCATCAAAGCCCGACACATGGAAGAGGCGCTCAAAGGCGTAAAAATCAGTGTCCTGAAGATTATGTCGGCTAATCCGCGGCGTATCAGCGGACTACATTTAACATTTAATTATCCGATTGGTTTTCAGGCTACCGAAAGCCAGAAAGCAGAACTGGAAAATATTGCCATGACATGCCCGGTTAAAGAAAGTATTCATCCGGGCATCGACCTGAAAGTGGATTTCAACTGGTGATTTCTTAATTTTCCCAAAAAAAAGTTCTGATGATTCAACTCGGACTCGTTTCTGCCATTCTTGCAGAAAAAAAAACCGATGAAGTGATTTCATTTGTTGCAGAAAAAGGATTTAAATGCGTGGAAATGATGTGCTGGCCAAAAGGCAGGGCAGAAAGAAGATATGCCGGGGTCACCCATATTGATATAGACAACCTGGACGACAGGGCCTTAAATACAATCAGGGAGCAACTGGAAGAGCATAAAATATTTATATCCGGGCTTGGATATTATCCCAACCCATTGGATCCGGATGAAGAGAAATCTGCCTTTCACCTGGAGCATATCAAAAAAATGATACGGGCAGCAGCTCAGTTAGGCGTTCCCGTTATCAATACTTTTATTGGTCGGAACCCCAAAAAAAACATCGACGAAAACCTTGCGGGATTCAGTCTTAAATGGCCATCCGTTGTGAAAGTGGCAGAGGAATATAATATCCGCATCGGCATAGAAAACTGCCCCATGTACTTTACACAGGATGAATGGCCGGGTGGTAAAAACCTGGCAACCACACCGGAAATATGGGACCGGATTTTTGACATCATCCCCTCCCCGCTTTTTGGACTGAATTACGACCCGTCCCACCTGGTGTGGCAAATGATGGACCCCATAAAGCCTGTCTACGATTATGCTTCAAAGCTTCATCATATTCACCTGAAAGATGCGAAGGTTTATCCGGAAAAGCTGAACCGTGTTGGCATTATGGCTACACCATTATCTTATCATTCTCCCAGGATACCGGGAAGAGGAGATGTTAACTGGCCTTCGTTTTTAAAGGCATTGCAGGATGTTGGATACTACGGCCCAGCCTGCATTGAAGTGGAGGATAAGGATTTTGAGCAATCAGCACAAGAGATAGAAAAAGCAATCATACAATCCAAAGAGTATATTGCATCATTAATATCACAATAAACCAGGTTATCACCTACATATACGATGGAATTTATCATAACTGTCATTTTTGTGTTAGGCTTCCTCGCCATTGCGATGGAACATTCCATTAAGATCAATAAAGCCTCCAGTGCTTTGGTGACAGGTGTTCTGTGCTGGACTATATACATCGTAAATGCCGGCGACCACCATGTGGTTACTCACGAACTGATGGAACATGTAAGCGAGATTGCCAGCATCTTGTTTTTCCTGTTGGGGGCTATGACAATTGTAGAACTCATCGATGCACATGATGGTTTTGAAATAATCCTGGAGAAGATCCATACATTGAATAAACGTAAACTTTTATGGATCATTAGTTTACTTGCATTCTTTTTATCAGCAGTTCTGGATAACCTCACCACCACCATTGTAATGGTATCCCTGATCCGTAAAATGATCAACTCAAAAGAAGACAGGTTATTTTTTGCGGGAATGATTGTAATCGCTTCAAATGCAGGAGGCGCCTGGTCACCAATTGGTGATGTAACCACTACCATGCTATGGATTGGAGGACAAATAACGGCTGCAGGAATCGTAAAAACAATCCTGGTACCTAGCCTTATTTGCCTCATATTGCCACTGCTGATCCTTGGTTTTTACATGAATGGAGATATTCAACGTATGGATACTTCTAAAAAAGAATATACTAAAAGATCTACGCCTTTTGAACGTAACGCCGTTTTTTTCCTCGGGCTTTTTTGCCTGTTGTTTGTCCCTGTTTTCAAAACAATCACACATCTGCCACCTTTTATGGGCATGATGCTGGGCCTTGGTATTATGTGGATTATTACCGAATTCATACATCATCGCAAAGATGAAATCGACAAAGACAGATTTTCGGTCAATTATGCACTTCGCAAAATAGATACCCCCAGCATTCTTTTTTTCCTTGGCATACTCATAAGCGTTGCCGCATTGCAGGCAACCGGCATTCTTAATGATCTGGCTGACTGGCTGACAGCAAACCTGAAAAACGAAAATGCCATTGTTATGACCATTGGATTGCTTTCTTCACTGGTTGACAATGTGCCGCTGGTTGCAGCGGCCCAGGGAATGTATTCTGTGGCCCAATACCCCACCGATCATTATTTCTGGCATTTCCTGGCTTACGCTACCGGTACAGGCGGAAGCGCACTGATCATAGGATCTGCAGCCGGCGTTGCGGCTATGGGTTTGGTTAAAATTGATTTTTTCTGGTATCTTAAAAAAATTACCATTTGGGCCCTGGTTGGATATTTAGCAGGAGCGTTTACATTTATTGCTTTACACTCCATTTTTGGATAAACGCTTACCAATAAATTTCTTGTTAAAACAAGAATCCCGGATATGGTCTGGCACGAATTTCCGTTTATCGAACAAAACGGACGACAATGAAAAAACTACAGGTATTCCTCATAGGAATTTTTTTCTTTACAGCAGTTCAACATGCCAGCAGCCAGGAATATTCAAATGCGCTGGGGATCCGGCTAAGTACCTCCCAGGCTACCATCAACCAGTCGGTTAGCTATAGACGCTACCTGAATGAAAATACTGCCATCGAAGGTCTCCTTAGTTTTGACCCTATTGCAGTTGGCGCCTTATATGAAAAGGTCTATCCCCTGGGTGCACCGGGACTGCAATGGTTTTTTGGCGGGGGTGCTTATGTAGCTTTTGCAGGCAACAATGTTTTTGGCGCAATGGGTATCGCAGGACTTGATTATACCATCCCTTCCATTCCCATTAACATGAGCCTCGATTGGAAGCCGGAACTGAACTTCGTAAATAATGTCAATTTCCAGGCATCCGCAGTGGCATTAAGTGTCCGCTTTGTTTTTTAAGATACCATCGCACAATGGACAGGACAAAAATAAGTTTCACGATAATTTCCTCTGCAAAACTCCGCGTTCTCTTTTCTCCGCGGTATGTATTTGCCTTTCACTTTCGATTTTCCACTTTCGATTTTCCTCTTCTAGTGCAGCCCCTTCGCCCCCAAATATCTCTCTGCATCCAGTGCTGCCATACAGCCACTACCCGCCGCCGTTACAGCCTGCCTGTAAATCTTATCCTGCACATCACCTGATGCAAACACCCCTTCTATATTGGTTTTAGAGGTACCGGGTATGGTTTGTATATACCCGGCTTCATCCATATCCAGCCAGCCTTTGAAAATATCTGAGTTGGGTTGATGGCCAATGGCAATAAAGAATCCGCTCACCGGAATGTCCTGTTTTTCACCGCTAATGTTATTTTTAATCCGTACCGCTTCAACTTTATTTTCACCCAGCACTTCGTCGGTTTCACTGTTAAAGTATATCTTAATATTAGGTGTGTTGATTACCCTCTCCTGCATAACCATAGATGCTCGCATTTTATCTTTGCGTACAATCATATGGACGGTTGTACAAAGTTTGCTAAGGTACAATGCCTCTTCAGCTGCCGTATCACCTGCTCCTACAATGCCCACCTCTTTACCCCGGAAGAAAAACCCATCGCATACCGCACAGGCGCTGACACCATAACCATTAAGCCTTTGCTCGCTTTCAAGACCAAGCCATTTGGCAGAAGCCCCGGTGGAAATGATAACCGAGTCGGCCAGGATCTCTTTTTCATCGTCTATCCATATACGAAAAGGTTGCTTGGAAAAATCAACTTTTGTTGCAAGGCCATAACGGATATCCGCACCCATGCGTGCGGCCTGCTTTTCAAAATGCACCATCATCTCGGGCCCCTGTATGCCATCCGGGTAACCTGGATAATTCTCTACTTCCGTTGTAATGGTCAACTGTCCGCCCGGCTGGATGCCCTGGTAAAGCACCGGTTTCAGGTTGGCGCGCGATGCATAGATGGCTGCAGTATAACCGGCAGGTCCGGACCCTATAATAAGACAGTGAACTTTTTCTATTTCTGTATGCTCCATAATCCAGTATTAATAAGTTGGCAAAAATACGACCTTAAGGGCAATTGTCAGTTACCCTTGTCACATAAGTAATGGAATAGAATGATTAGCGGGGAGGAATGACCAGGGTTCGATACTGTGCCGCATAACCGCCGAAATAGCCTAAGGCGCCATTTGATACATTCCCCAGCACTTTTACCGGGCTGGAAAACGGATTGCCCACACTCTGGAAACTGAACTCAAATGTCCGCCAGAAATCAAAGGTCACCCTGTCGATATCGCACAATTTTAAGATCACCGTATCGCCCCTGTTGAAGAACACATCATTGTCACTGATATCGCTGTTTTTGTCCACACCCCTGTCAACCGGGAACGTATAGGTGGTTCCATCAATCACCTGGTCGTCAAACACTGAATTAAATCCCGGGAAAAAAGGCTCATCATTGGTTTTGGTAAAATACCGGATATAATTGCCCAGTCCGGGTTGATCTGTAGCCCGTATGATCATCTTCACGAGGTTGGAATCTTCCGGTGCGGTGCTTTGTACTTTTTCCCACCAAAGCGAATCGATACGCCGGCTTATGGCGGGTATGGTTGTTTTTGCCGTGTATTGCCGGCCTTCGGCATTAATCTCCAGGGTGTATGCGGTGTTGAGTGCGCCAATGATGGCAGTGGCGGGGTTTAAAGGATCGTTGCTGTAATAATAAAGGGTAGCTCCCAATGCACTTACTATGGAATCTTCCTTAAGCCGATGCCTCTTTACGCCATCACTTATGTATACTTCCGCGTTCCGTACAAAAGAATTCGCCAGGATGTCAGGATCTATCCTGCTGAAATAATTCAGGCTCTTTGAGAGGAAAAGCAATGGGGGCATTCCATTTTCAATGGAACCATCCACTACCAGGGATTCCGAGGTATCATCCAGTTTTATGTCGATATCCTTTTCACAGGAAACAAAGCCAATCAGCAACAATAAATAAAGCCAGTTTTTCATATCCTTCTATGATCAACAAAATTAATTCCATCCGGTTCAGGAATAAAAAAAACCACGCGAAACGCGTGGTTTAAAACTGTTAATTTTTTCTTATCCAAGGTATGCTTTCAGCGCGTTGCTGTAACGGGCTTTCTGCAGGCGTTTGATCGCCCTTTCCTTGATCTGGCGGATGCGTTCTTTGGTTAAGTCGTATTTCTGACCGATCTGCTCAATGGTTACCCCATTTTCGCCGTCAAGCCCGAAATAAGCATTCACAATTTCTGCTTCCCTCGGGCTCAATGATTTGAGTACCCGGCGGATTTCAGCGCGAAGTGAATCCTTGATCACATCATCGTCGGTATCGTCTCCACCTTGCAGCAAATCTCCCATCGCAACATCTTCTGCTTCGTGCACAGGTGCATCCAGTGAAGTGTGACGGGTATTGCTCTGGAAGATATTGTTGATCTCGGTTTCGCTCATTTCGAGCAATTCGGCCAACTCTTCGGTAGAGGGTTCCCTTTCATGTTCCTGCTCAAAAGCCATGTAGGCTTTATTCGCTTTGTTGTAGGTGCCAATCTTGTTTTGAGGCAGGCGGACTAATCTGCCCTGCTCTGCCAACGCTTGTAAAATGGACTGGCGAATCCACCATACGGCGTAAGAGATGAATTTAAAACCCTTGGTTTCATCGAAACGCTGGGCTGCTTTAATCAAACCGAGGTTACCCTCGTTGATGAGATCACTTAGCGACAATCCCTGGTGCTGGTACTGCTTTGCAACAGATACCACAAACCTGAGGTTCGCCTGAACCAATTTATCCAAAGCCTTCTGATCATTCATCTTGATGCGCTGCGCCAAGGTGGTCTCCTCTTCGGGAGTGATCATAGAGATCTTGGAAATTTCCTGCAAATACTTCTCCACCGCCTGTGAATCGCGGTTGGTGATTTGTGTTGCTATTTTTAGTTGCCTCATACGATGGTAGATTTAGTATCCCACGCGGATACTTAAACGTTTTTATAAAGGTAGAGACGGGGAATAGTCAGAATAAGATGTAAAAGAAATGTTATTTCTGTTATACCATCCGTGTGGTGTTGGCAAATTTAATCACCATTTTTTGTTTTTCATAGTCTTTGTGGAAAAAAGGTTGATAGTGGACATGAATGAATCATATCCGGTTAGTACAAATTTATTGAATATATGTTCAAAAAATGACTGCTTCCCCTAAATTCGCTGCATGGCAATCGACTTTCGTTCCGACACAGTAACCCGTCCAACCGCACCCATGCTGGATTTCATGCAAAAAGCCCCATTGGGTGATGATGTTTTTGGCGAGGACCCCAGTATAAATGACCTGGAAAATTATGCAGCCTCACTTTTTGGGATGGAATCTTCAATTTTCTGCCCCAGTGGTACCATGACCAATCAAATAGCCATAAAATGCCATACACAACCGGGTGATGAGGTTATTTGCGACCTGGATTCGCATATTTATCAATACGAAGGCGGCGGTATTGCCTTTAATTCAGGCTGCTCCGTTCGCCTTTTGCCGGGGAACCGGGGCCGGATAAACGCCACCCAGGTGGAACAGGCTATCAATGCAGATGATATACACAAACCCGTTTCCCGCATGGTGGGCCTGGAAAATACCTCTAACCGCGGCGGCGGAAGCTGTTACGAGTGGCAGGAAATAGAAAAGATCAGTGCGGTTTGCAGAGAGCGGGGACTGATCCTGCACCTGGATGGCGCCCGCTTATTCAATGCGCTCGAAGCCACCGGGCAGACTGCAGCCAAGTACGGACGGGTTTTCGACAGCATTTCAATCTGCCTAAGCAAAGGACTGGGGGCGCCAGTGGGCAGTTTACTGCTCGGAAATGCCGCTTTCATTAAAAAAGCCAGGCGCGTACGTAAAGTTTTTGGCGGCGGGATGAGGCAGGCCGGAATGTTGGCAGCGGCCGGACAATTTGCACTGGAAAATCATGTGGGCCGATTGAAAATTGACCATGAAAACGCCCGGCAAATTGCCCAGGCACTGGCGAAAAAATCATTCGTTACAGAGGTTCTTCCCGTTGAAACCAATATCATCATTGCAGAAATAGGCGCACCATGGACTCCGGCTGGTTTTGTGCAGAAAATGAAGGAACATGGGGTACTCCTGTTTGCCTTCTCGCCCACCCGCATCCGTATGGTGCTTCACCTTGATATCACCCCGGCAGATGTGGCTGAAACAATACAAATCATCGAACAACTATAAATCAACATATGTTCCCAGCTATTGACCCAACAACAACAACGTCCTGGAAAACACTTGAAAAACATTACCGGGAAAACATGAAAGAAGCCCAGCTCAGGCATCTTTTTCAAAACGACCCCAACCGGTTCAAAGAATTTTCCCTTTCTATCGGGGATCTTTTATTTGATTATTCAAAAAATATCATCTCAAAGTATACTTTGACTTTGTTGTTCCAACTGGCCCGGGAAACCAAAGTACCTGAAGCCATTGAAGCGATGTTCACCGGTGAAGCCATAAATGCTACTGAGAACCGGGCTGTGTTGCATACGGCACTGCGTAATTGTTTTGATAAACCTGTGATACTGGAAGGCCAGGACATTATGCCCGGTGTTAAAGCCGTACTGGAGCAAATGAAAAAATGCTGTACCGACATACATACCGGTAAATGGCTGGGCTATACGGGTAAGAAAATCAAATATATCGTCAATATCGGCATAGGCGGCAGCGACCTCGGCCCGGTGATGGTAACTGAAGCACTTCGGCCATACTGGGTGGAAGGCATGCAGGTATATTTTGTTTCCAATGTGGACGGCACCCATATTGCCGAAACACTGAAAAAGGTACATGCCGATGAGACCCTGTTTTTAATAGCCTCAAAAACCTTTACCACACAAGAAACTATGACCAATGCCCATACGGCGAGGGATTGGTTTCTGTCGCATGCCGGTGATGAAAAACATATCGCCCGGCATTTTGCTGCCTTATCAACGAATGCCAAAGCCGTCATAGCCTTTGGTATTGATGAAGCCAATATGTTCGGGTTCTGGGACTGGGTTGGCGGAAGGTATAGTTTATGGAGCGCCATAGGTTTATCCATTGCACTGACCATCGGATACGACAATTTCGATAACTTACTGAAAGGCGCACACGAAATGGACAAGCATTTCCACGAAACACCGCTGGAGAAAAATATGCCGGTGATCATGGCGCTGATCGGTTTGTGGTATACCAATTTCTTCGGCGCGCAAAGCGAGGCCATACTTCCTTATGATCAATACATGCACCGATTTGCAGCCTATTTCCAGCAGGGAAATATGGAAAGCAATGGCAAGTATGTTGACAGGAACGGGAACAGGGTATCCTACTCCACTGGTCCGGTGATCTGGGGGGAACCCGGCACCAACGGCCAGCATGCTTTTTACCAGCTGATACACCAGGGCACGCAATTAATTCCCTGCGACTTCATCGCGCCGGCAATCAGCCATAATCCTATCGGTGACCATCACCCGAAACTATTGTCCAATTTCTTTGCCCAGACAGAAGCGCTGATGAACGGAAAGACCCGGGAAGAAGTGGAACTTGAAATGAACAAACTCTCTGCAGATGAAAAAGCCAAACTGGCCCCTTTTAAAGTATTTGAAGGCAACAGGCCAACCAATTCATTCCTCGTTAAACAGATCAATCCCTTTGAACTGGGTAAGCTGATTGCCGCTTATGAACATAAGATCTTTGTGCAGGGGGTGATCTGGAACATTTACAGCTTTGACCAATGGGGCGTGGAACTTGGCAAACAACTGGCCAGTAAGATATTACCGGAATTGATCAATGAGGATGCGGTAAGCGGACATGACAGTTCTACTAACGGGCTGATCAATGCTTTTAAGACTATGCGGAAAGTTTAACCGCGAAGAAACAGAGGCGCGAAGAATTATTTATTTTTTGATCACCTTCTCGATCCAGCGATCTGTGCCATTGGTTATTTCTACCAGGTACATGCCGCCTGATATTGAAAGTCCGGATATGTCAATCGTAAAAACGGCGGACCGCTCTGCTTTAAATTCCCTGGATAGCAAAATCCTTCCCGACATGTCCATGAAGCGGACATAGGTTTTATGACTTACTGATTGGGAGCTGACCTGAAGTTTGATCGCCTGATCAACCAGGTTCGACAGCAACCGGACATTTCGGGTATCCGAAACTGTTATAGAAACAGACCTGATGGCGGAATAAGCAAAACTGCCATCCATATCCTGTTGTTTGAGACGATAATATATCACTCCTTCCCCGGGCTTTTTATCCCTGAATTGGTAAGCTGCACCCTGTGCGGCATTCTTTCCTTTTACAACGCCCGCTGCCTTGAAGCGTACCCCATCGGTTGACCTTTCCACAATGAACTGTGCGTTCAGCGATTCAGTTGCCGTTTTCCAGTCAAGGACAGCATCCATCCCGTCTTCCTGAATATGAAATGAGGTATAGGTTACCGGCAGAACGGCATTTGAATAAATGATCACAGGGTAGTCCTCTGCCTGGCCGTAGACGGGATTATAACAGGACCCGGTTATCGAATACCCTGCACCATACCTGGTGGAGACCTCTTCGATCACCCGCATACGCAACACGGTATTCAAAACGGCTGTGGCAGGAACGGTCAGGCTGCCAGTAACAATTGTATTATAAGCATTCGGTGGCCCGATATCATTTTGATAAAACACCTGTTCCGTGGCATTATCAAATATGCCATTGTTATTATAATCTATCCAAACCCGCAATTGCTCGTAATTCACCGCAAGCGGCGAGATTGAAAACGGGTAGGTATTACCGATAGTCAGTTGCACCAGGTTAAGACAGCCATTGGCTGCATTGAGGTATCCATTATCATCCCTGGTTATCCCGGAACTCAGGTTCCGGTTAGCCAGTAAAAAATTGATATTCCCCGCCGTGCTGGTTGATGTTCCCGATGCTGATGTTACAGGTGTACAGGCGGCAGCAACAGGCGGTGTAAACGGCAATACGGGGTATGTTGCTGATTTGCCCCAGGAAGTGGCTAATCCGCTTCGGAAAGGGCTTTCTGCCGCAGCCAGCATCCTTACCTTTTGATCTGCAGTGAAAAGGGTGGCAC
The DNA here is from genome assembly GCA_041752135.1 of Chitinophagaceae bacterium. Classification (GTDB taxonomy): domain Bacteria; phylum Bacteroidota; class Bacteroidia; order Chitinophagales; family Chitinophagaceae; genus Pollutibacter. Next base: position 51,548 of record JBGSHT010000026.1, read on the forward strand.
AATTGGTATAATTCATGAAATTGTGCTCCGTATTGATACTGTATGGTGTACCGGTACAGGCATTGGGACCAGTGCGGCAAACAAATCCTGCCGGTAAGGTGATTGGATCCGTATCGCATATCTCATCTCCTTCATTGACACAATCGGCATTGGTTGGGCAGGTGGCGCCGCTCGAACCCTGGAATGGGTGGTACAGGCTGAAAGCATGACCAATTTCATGCGGCAGTGTTTTCCTGCCTGTTTGCATTTGCGTGGCCAACAAAATTGTACCATCCAATGTGGGCGGAGCACCCGGAAAATATGCGAAGCCGCCTATAAAACTTCCGGAGGTCCCGTCTCTTGAATCAATCCGGTTCACCACCCAAATGTTATAATATCTGTATGGATTCCATCGTACCAGGTTTTTGATGGTTGTTTCATCTACTCCGGTTGTATTATTTGCATTGACGCCCAGGGCTGTATAATTGGCAATACCCGAACCATCTGTTCGGGTTATTCCTGTAGTGGGATTGCAGTTTTCATCACGTGTTGCCAGCGCAAAATTGATCTGTATCTCACCAACGCCTTCAATGCCGGGAAGTGTACCTTCATAAACCTGGTTGAGATAATTTATGGCCGACTGTATCTGGGCATCTGTTGGATTATAGGTTGTGCCAACAGCTGCACCGGTATGAATGATATGAACAACTACCGGAATGGTATAAAGCGCCGCAGTTGGCCTGTTAAGGATGTCGTTTCCATGATCGCGCACATATTGCCTGATCCAGGCCTGCTGTTCATCAATACCGGCCTTAAAAACGGGATCTGCGCTCATCCTCTTTTGATGCATAATATCAAACCCGCATCTCCCCTGTGCATATGCAAAAGATGACCAGCCTAGCAGTAAAAAGAAGAGAAAATGTCGAGCCTTCATCAGATATTGGAAATTCCTTATACTAATACGAATCCGGCCGGCTTTTAGTATCTGGCAAAAAAAAGCCTTCCGGAGGAAGGCTATGATTATTAAGCAGTTAGTTCGATTACCATTTATCTACTTCTTCAGAAGCTGAATTATCCTGCTGAGGTATTTCAGCATTGCGTGTTTCCACTTTTACTTCTTCTTCAACAGGAGCAGGTGCTGCCGGTGCAGAAACGGCTGCAGGCATGTCTGAACCATTGTCTGAATATCCTTCCATGTCTCCGTCATTTTCATGATTGAATGCATCGAAATCAAAATCAGGCATCAACTCAGTTTTCACATGATCAACGGCCTCGGTCAGCGCTTTCAGGAACTTGTTGAAGTCCTCTTTGTAAAGGAAGATCTTATGCCTGTCGTACCCATCATCATTGAAACGCTTACGGCTTTCCGTAATGGTTAGGTAATAATCGTTTCCACGGGTAGTCCTGACATCAAAGAAATAGGTCCTTCTCTTTCCCGCACGGATGCGTTTGCTGTAAACGCTTTCCATTCTTTTTTCGTTGTTTTCGTACGCCACAGTTGTAGTTTTTGGTTAAATAAGACAAACACTTAAGCCGGACAAAGATAAAATTGTTTTTGAATTGTCAAAATTTGGTTAAAAATATCGACTAATCGATAGTAAAAGTTCAGCTTTCCTCTACCATGGCGCTTTTGCTTAAATCTTCCGTGTCCTGTTGCTTGTGGAACAATTCGCTATAATAACCATTCAGTGCCATGAGATCTTCATGGCGACCCTGTTCTGTAATGGTACCATCTTCCAGTACAATGATCTTATCGAATTCAAATAAGGAAAAAATACGATGTGTTATGATGATGGCGGTTCTGTCTTTCATTACTTCATATAGCCCTGAGAGAATTTGTTTTTCTGTTTTGGCATCAACAGCACTCAGGCAATCGTCAAAAAGCAGCAGGTCCGATTCTTTACAAAGTGCCCTTGCGATGGAGAGCCGCTGCTTCTGACCGCCGCTCAGGTTCACACCCCTTTCTCCGATCATCGTTTCATAACCTTCCGCGAATCCCTCTATCTCTCCATCTACAGCAGCCTGCCGGGCTGCGTTGAAAACTTCTTCATCTGTAGCACCATCGGCACCAAAGCGGATATTATTTTTGACGGTATCGCTGAACAGAAAAACATCCTGGGGAACAAAGCTGATCCGTTTGCGGAGACTGCTGAGTTTTATATTTCGAAGGTCGGTTCCATTGACGCTGATATCACCGCTTCCTGGGTCATACATCCTTAACAAAAGCTGGGCGATGGTAGATTTACCGCTTCCTGTGCGACCAATGATCGCCATTTTTTCTCCCTTTTTGATCTCCAGGCTGAAGTTATTGATGGCCCGGATACCAGTATGCGGATACACAAATCCCATATTATGAAAACGAATATCCGTTATTGAATCAAGTTCCACTGCACCGGGTTGATCGGCTATCACCGGTTTGGTATCCAGGAATTCGTTTAGCCGTTTCTGTGATGCGGATGCACGTTGGATCATACTCGCCACCCAGCCAATGGCACTGACCGGAAAAGAAAGCATATTGATATAGACCACAAATTCCGCTATGGTACCGGAAGAAATCTGGTTGTTGACCTGGTAAATACCACCAATAAAGATGGTCAGTAAAGTACTAAGGCCTATCAACAGTCCGATGGATGGAAAATACACTGCTTCCACTTTGGCCAGGTTCACCGCGCTGTTCCTGTATGCATCTGCATTGCTGGAAAAAAAGCGCAGCATAGACTTTTCCTGGACAAAAGATTTTATCACCCGAATACCCGAATAAGATTCCTGTGCATTGGTAGTGAGATCGCTCAGCTGTTCCTGTATTTGCTCGCTTTTTTTATTGATGATATTATTCACGAAATAGATGGCGATGGCCAGGATGGGCAGCGGCGATAAAACATAAAGCGTGAGTTCCGCATTTTTCCGGAACATATAAAAAAGGCTGAAGCTGATCAGTGCCGAGAGGTTGACCAGGTACATGATCGCCGGGCCGGTGTACATTCGGACGCGGCTAACATCCTCCGCCATACGGCTCATCAGATCGCCGGTACTGTGGGTTTTATAAAAATGCGTATCAAGGCTCTGGTAATGTTTATAAACCTCATTTTTCTGGTCAAATTCAATATGCCGGCTCATGACAATGATCGTCTGCCGCATCAGGAACATGAAAAACCCGCGGAGCAATGCCACCGCCAGCAGCAGGATGCCACAGAAAAGTATCAAACGGGAAAAAGGCATGTCTGCATCTTCAACGGTCTGAATGAATTGCTGAACAAGCGGGTCGTAAAAGGATTTAACTACGGGAGCCTCACTACTAAGTGCTTTCACCACTTTGATCTGGTGCTCCACTTTATCCACCACGTAACCGGTGATCTGGGGTGCCAGGATGCCGAAATAATTGGATACGATGATAAATACCACGCCAAGGATCAGACGCCATCTGTATTTCTTGAAATATTTATTTACCGCGCGCAGGTGATTCATGAAAAGTAAAGGTACAATTTTCGGAATTGGCAGTTTTACAGATTACATGACCGGCTGTCACACGGATGAAAAAAACGGAGATGCCTGATAAAGTTTTTTGCATTGTAAAGCTTCAAACTGTATTTTTGCGCCGGAGAGATGGCAGAGCGGTCGAATGCGGCGGTCTTGAAAACCGTTGAAGTGCAAGCTTCCGGGGGTTCGAATCCCTCTCTCTCCGCCTTCGCCAGCCGAAGCTTTAGCGAAGGCTGGTTTGCTCCAAAATTAAAACCAGTATCCTCGTACGGCTGGCTTCGGCGGACAAAGTCCGCAGTAAAGTTTACAGAGCCCACATGTAAAGTGTGGGCTTTTACATTCTTCGCCAGCTGTGCTCCTACGCTGTGCTCATACGCTGTGCTCCTACGCTGTGCTCCTACGCTGAAGCTTCGGCGCAAGCGTAAGCTTCGGCGCAAGTGAAAGGTTTAGCGAAGGCTGGTTCGCTGCTTAAAAGCAAACAAGGACGGCTGGCTTAGGCGATTATCATCCCTGAATTTTCTCTGATTATAACCGTTCTTTCATCATTTGCAAAACATTGAAGAAATCTAATTTTAAATAGCCAAACACTTTACATATTTCAAAAGCTATTTAAAATGTTTTATGTTTATATTCTTCTTTGTTCAAACAACAAATTATACACAGGCTGCACTAATAATTTAAAAGACAGATTTCAAAGACACATGGATGGAAAAGTTGAGTCTACAAAGCACATATTACCTGTGAAACTCTTATTTTACTGTGCTTTTATTGATAAGTGGAAAGCATATGCTTTTGAAAAATACTTAAAGTCAGGATCAGGCAGGGCATTTAAAAACAAAAGATTGATCTAACAGGTCTTATCACTTAATAATAAACTCTTCGGTTGTATTACAGGTCTCCTTTTTCTCCTTCAAGCCATCTTTCCATCATTACCCTTTCGGAGGGTGACTGGTGTGTGCCACCGGCTAAAATATCCAGAAATTTGTCCCAGAGATTTTTTTCTTCTTTAAATTCTTTTTTAAAATTTACCAGGGCTTTATAATAATCATTTTGATATTCCACGGCTTCCTGGTAAGTAAAATTTAATGGAATTTGATCAGCAATAATTTTGGTGATGGTATTCAGTTCGTCAGGTGTGTATCGTTCAATCATTTGCAACAAAACCCTGCAGGATTCTACATTTGTTACAATGGATTCTACGAGTGGGGTTTGAAGATTTACAAATTCCTTTTCCCATTGCGGGCGAATGGCTTCGGGCAATAAATCTAATCCTGTATCGGCAGTGTTTTTAGAACTAACCTTTAATGCAGATAAATGTAAAGCCAGTTGCTTCCATAGTTCGGCGTAAACATCCTTTTCTTTTTGTTCTATCTTTTCTTTTGCCTCGGTAAGGGTGACATTAATGCCTGTTACTGCATTATTCACTTCCTGCAAACTCACCTTCCACCGTGATATTGCTTCTGGCGAATCCGCACCTTCAATGATCAGTAAACCTTTTTTGTACAATTCGTTCAGGTCGCTTTCAATTTGTAACAATTCAGTATAATCCTTTTCCAGGGTGGCATTGAAATTTTTAATGGCCAGTAAAGCCCTAAGCCCGGGATTATGGCTTTTAGTGCTCCTGTTTAAAATGGGTGTTTCTATTTCCGTTGCCATTATCATGAATGGCTCTTCTGCTGTTTTCATCTTTTTTAGTTTTTAAAATGATGACTTTGTACAAGGCAAAGGTTGGTAAACCAATAATTAAAATTGTTACACAATCTTGTAAATAAATTGCATAATTAACACATGTTTTCGTGAATTGTCTTGCTCCATCGTGCACTACTTGTGATTGCTCTTTTCGAAAATGATTCAGCAGTCAAAGAAAGTATCAGACTTAGCCGCAAAGGAAAAAAGAAAGCGAAGATGGCCTTGCGTTCTTTTTTCCTTTGCGGTAGATCTTAAATGTGTGAGTTGACAGCTGCCGACCTGCTAGATAAATAAAATAAAAAAAGTCACTCGATTGAGTGACCTTGTGGGAGTTGACGGGTTCGAACCGCCGACCCTCTGCTTGTAAGGCAGATGCTCTGAACCAGCTGAGCTAAACTCCCTGTTTTGGGAGTGCAAAGATAAAAGGACTGGGGTTTTTACCAAATTTTTTTATGTTTAAAGGCATTTTTTCAGGTAAACCATCAGCCAAAACGGCTGAAAATCAATGCGGGCATGTAAAATAGATAAGCCAGGCGGCATAAATTAACATCAATTCCCTTCTTTTTTCCCACATATGCTTTCATTTAGTGCCGGAAGTGATTAATTTTGCGGAAAGATCTCACTAATGCCGATCAATCCCATCAAGCCATTGTATGACCAGGAAGAAGATATCGATGTCCTGGACGACATCGACCAGTCATGCAGCCTGGTAGTTTGGAACGATGAAGTGAACACATTCGAATGGGTCATCGAAACACTGATGGAGATTTGCAACCACACCCAGGAACAGGCAGAACAATGTGCCATGATCATTCACTCGCATGGCAAATATGCCGTAAAACATGGCGGATATAACGAATTAAAGCCCATGTGTGATGCTATCACAGACAGAGGCATAGGCGCCACCATTGAAGTACTTTCCGAAACCTGATTTTTCTACTCCATAAGTCCGGTTGCTAATTAAAGCCAAGTTTCATACATGCCCATCTTCGCTTTAGATGAAAACCTGTTTTTCCCTGATCCTGTCCATGCGGAAAAGGATGGTTTATTGGCTGTGGGTGGCGATCTCTCTACAGAACGTCTCTTACTTGCCTACAGATCAGGTATTTTCCCCTGGTTCGATGGCGATCTGCCTTTATGGTGGTCGCCGGACCCTCGCTTTGTCTTGTTCCCCGCCGAACTTAAGGTGAGCACCAGTATGAAAACCCTGCTGAAACGAAAAGCTTTTGACTTTACCATCAACCAGGCATTTGAAGAGGTGATAGCTAACTGCAAAACGGTCCGGCGTGATGGACAGGCTGGTACCTGGATAACGGAAGAGATGCAGGATGCTTATATTGAATTGCATAGAAAAGGCTTTGCAGTAAGTGCAGAAGCCTGGAAAAATGGCGAACTGGTTGGCGGGCTTTACGGTATCAGGATGGGCAAATTTTTCTTTGGCGAAAGTATGTTCAGCCACGAGAGCAATGCGAGTAAATATGCATTCATCTCTTTAGTGGAGCAACTAAAATCCGAAGGTATTGAAATGATAGATTGCCAGGTATATACGGCACACCTGGAAAGTCTGGGCGCCCGAATGATTCCGAGGAAAGAATTCCTGCAAAAAATACATACTACCGCTAAGTAACAAAGGGCGCTTAGGACTTCCCGAACTTCTGTTTCAGTAAACTCAGCGCATCAGCCATTCCCATTCCGGATAGATCCTTCTCTTTTTCTTTTTCTTTTTCCTGCCTGGCCGGTTGAGCCCTTTTTCCCGGGGCACTGTTCTCGCCAGGTGTGGCCTGTTTGATGGATAAAGCGATTCGCTTGCGCAGCTTATCAACTTCAGTAACCTTAACGGTCACCTGCTGATTAAGTTTCAGCTTTTCTGATGGATCGGCAATATAAGTATGTGATATCTCGGAGATATGCACAAGGCCGTCCTGCTTCACACCTATGTCCACAAAGGCGCCAAAGCGGGTGAGATTGGTAACGATACCGGGAACGATCATACCGGCCTGCACATCTTCAATGCCGAATATCTGAGCGAATTCAAATTGCTGTACCTCTGAACGTGGATCCAGACCGGGTTTCTTTAACTCTGATAAAATATCAGTGATCGTATGTAAGCCAAACTGTTCGGTCACATATTTTTTCGGATCGATCTTTTTTACGAGCTCCTCATTACCGATGAGCGAAGACAATTCTACCCCAAGGTCTGTTGCCATTTTCTCTACCATCCCATATGCTTCCGGGTGAACGGCGCTGGCATCCAGCGGATGTTTACCATCCTTGATGCGCATAAAACCGGCACACTGTTCAAAAGCCTTATCACCCAGCCGCGGTACTTTGAGCAACTGCTTTCTGTCGGAGAATTTACCGAGCTCTTTGCGGTACTTCACGATGTTATCTGCTATCCCGCTATTGATTCCGCTTACATAGGCCAGCAGGTGTTTGCTTGCAGTATTCAGATTTACGCCCACCTGGTTCACGCAACTTACCACGGTCTGGTCGAGGCGTTCCTTTAACCTGAACTGGTTCACATCATGCTGGTACTGCCCTACCCCGATGCTCTTTGGATCGATCTTTACGAGTTCAGCAAGGGGGTCCATCAACCGGCGGCCGATACTAACGGCACCGCGTACTGTAATATCCTGTTCGGGGAATTCTTCGCGTGCAATTTCACTGGCACTGTATATGGAAGCGCCGTCTTCATTCACCAGGAATACCGGCAACCCGAGGTTGAGTTTTTTGATGAACTGTTCTGTCTCGCGTCCTGCCGTACCGTCGCCAATAGCTATCACGGCCGGCTTGTAAGTGGCACAAAAGTCATTAATGATCCTGCCTGATTCAGACAGCCGGCCTGGTTCATGTATATAGATCAGCCCTGTCTTTAACAGGTCGCCTTTCTCATCGAGCGCCACCAGCTTACAGCCCGTGCGGTAACCCGGATCAATGGCCAGCATGGGCTTGCTGCCTAAGGGGCTGCTGAGCAGCAACTGGCGGAGATTCTCCGCAAAAACATGTATCGCTTCTTCATCAGCCTTCTGCTTAAGCGCCGTACGCATTTCTGTTTCCAGGCCGGGTTGCAACAATCTTTTATAGCTGTCGCGCAATGCTTTTTTAACTTGTAAGGCTGCACTGTTTCCGGCATGTACGAGTTTTTTCTCCAGGAGTTCGATGGCCGTTTCTTCTTCCGGCTCAATACTGATCCGGAGGAACCCTTCCAGGAATCCGCGCAACACGGCCAGGATCCTGTGCGATGGGACTTTGTGAATGGGCTCAGTGAAAGCAAAATAATCCCGATACTTGGCGGCTTCTGCATCTTTGCCGGGAACGAGTTTACTGATGATGAGTGCTTTTTCTTCAAATAACTTTCGCATGGCGGCACGGATGTCGGCATCTTCGCTGAACATTTCAGCAAGTATATCTCTGGCACCCTGCAGGGCTTCATCAGTATTTTTGACGGTATCGTTTATGAACGTTGCAGCTTCTTTTTCCGGGTCAGATATATCCTCCTGTTTCAGCAGCAAAATGGCCAATGGTTCGAGTCCGTTCTCACGGGCAACGGAAGCTTTGGTTTTTCGTTTGGGTTTATAGGGCAGGTAAATATCCTCCAGTTCGGAAAGTGTTTCGGCTTTATCCAGTTTCCCCTGCAGCGCTTCGGTCATTTTACCCTGCTCGGTTATACTTTTAATAATTGCGGCTTTCCGGTCTGCAAATTCGGCCATGAACTTTGCCTGGTCCTGAATCTGCTGGATCACTACCTCGTCAAGGGCGCCGGTCTTATCCTTCCGGTATCGGGCAATAAAGGGAATGGTCGCACCTTCTTCAAATAACTGCAATACAGCGTCTACCTGTGTTGTCTTCAAACTCAGTTTTCCTGCGATAGTTCCGGTATATACATTCATAAAGTCTCTTATATTATATTCTTTCCAAAAAGTGTGCGAATCTAAGAAGCAGGATCAAAAGAAAAAATTGGAAAACAGAAATATATCCGGTAGTGGGGATTCTTTGTGTACTTACCAGCTTGTGGGGTTGCTTTTATTTGAAAGTCAGGGTTTTCTCCGGAAATTTTTCAGCATGCCGAAGTATCAGCGAGCGGATCATTTCATTTTCCGGGTAAGGCGTGAGGTATTCTTTCAGTTGCTGCCTTTCCGGAATATTCAACCCTTTTTCAATATAACCCATCCCGTAAAAAACACCCTGTTCCATTAAAACCACGGATGTCTCTTTATCATTTCTTCCTTCTTCGATTATAGCGATATTGGGCAGATCATTTTTTAATTTTTCCAGGGCCATCTTAACACGTTCGTTGTAAGTTGTCACATCTTCCTTCCCTTCACAAATACCTTTGCAATAATTTTCTTCAACACCTGTGCATTTTTCGTTACCCGTTTGCAGGAAGCAGTGTTTAGGGCAAAGTTCAAAAGCGCGTATCATCCGGCGCAGCAATGTATGCCCTTCTGTAAGCAATGAAAAAGTATATAGCGGCTGAACGTTTTTTCTTTTTCTTTCAATGCCCAGCCTGAGTATCCCTCGCTGGTCCTCATAAGTACATAGCCCGAAATTGAATTCCCATTTTTTCTGACTGTAATTGAATTCTGGCCAGAGGCGTTTTATTTCCACACTTTCATATAACAACGCCATAAATTCTGAACCACATTCCTGGTATGTGATCTTCTGTACATTTCTGATGAGTTCCTGCTTTTTGCGTGAGGGGGCATTGTTGGAAAAGTGGCTGGTGACTCTCTTCCGCAGGTTCAGTGCTTTCCCCACATAAATTACTTTCTCTTTTTTATCATGAAAATAATATACCCCTGCGGTTTGTGGCAGGTTGCTGATATCAGTTGCATTGATGTGTAAAGGCAGGTAAGCCTCCCTGCTTCCGGGTTTCAGCATTTGTGGGATGATGCCCTCTTTATCGTGTCGAAACAACTTTTCAAAAAGCAGCACCGTTGCATTGGCATCGCCCATAGCACGGTGACGCTGTTCGATGTTTATATCAAGATCGCGACAAAGGTTTCCAAGGCTGTAACTTTGAAGTCCCTTGAAAATCTTTCTGCTGAGCCTTACTGTGCATAGTTTTCTTGCATTGAGTTCAAATCCGCTTGCAGCGAGATGATGCCTGAGAAAGGAATAATCAAAATTAACATTATGGGCAACAAATACACGGCCATTTAGCAGGTTATAAATCCTTTCGGCTACTTCTTCAAACAAAGGGGCATCATCAAGCATTTCCGAATTGATACCGGTAATAGCTGTTATATACCGCGGGATTTTAACCTGTGGATTTACAAGGGTATGATAACGGCCTTCCACGGCATGTCCATCATGCAAAATCACTGCCACTTCCGTGATGCTGCTGGCAGACGCATGCCCCCCTGTTGTTTCAATATCTACGATGGCGTACATGAAACAAATCTAAGCCGAAGAACCTGAACAGCAATGACGCCAAAGTAAAGAAGATCAACTTAAATGAAAATAGTCATTCATTGCCGCCTTTAACTCATGATCTGCCATTTTATCAGCAGGCCTGTTTTCGACTTTTATACCATCCAAAGCCTTCACTTTTTCCACTTCATTCTGCAATTCATGACGGGCATCGCCGGGGCCTAAAATCAAAAGTCCTTCAGGCATGGTCATTTTGGAGATGATATCTTTTAAAAATGCCCGAAAATCGTTTTGCTCTTTATGCTGCTGATGTGTTTCGCGGGTTAGTGTATGGCCAAATGAAGACGTTTTACTTGTTTCTTCACCGTTAAACCTTTCATTTGAGCCAATGGGTGAATTCATAATTTCTTCTGTCAGATTACCTTCAGCATCGGCGCAAAGCATAATGGCTTTACGATGATCGATCCATACGGCATAGCGGTTCATCTTATTTATTTTTTTCATAACTGTGGGATTATGGACTGTTATCAATAATATTCATACTCAAATTACGCCATTCCCCCCTCATGATTTATGATCCAGATCAGTGAAAATCAGTATATAGCAAATTCTCAAAAAAATGCTTTTAAATACTAAAAAGATTGTTTAAATTTATAGGAGTTCTTTACAGGAGGATGGAAGTACAGTTGTATTACCCCCTTATCAACCCAGATCCTTTGAAATACTGATATAAAAGAACCTCTAAAAAGCAGCCAAGCCTAAACCCCCTTTTGTTAACTTTAAAAAAAACGGTTATGCGCATGCTTGAAACTTTACAAAAACATGATGGCCCCTGGCTTACATTAGCAGTAATTGCTATTTACGCCGCAATTTTTGTTATTACTTACCTTGCCTGGTAGGACCACAAATTCAAATTTTTCAAAAAAGCTTCAGCAACCCCGGGAAAGGGTTAGCGAAGCTTTTTTTATTTTTTGTGAGCAGGAATTCAAAAAGATCTTTTACTTGGGAAGTTTGAAAAATCAATTTTCTTTTGGCGGAGCAGTTGCATTTCCCCTTAAAGCCTCCAGTATAACCGGGTCAATGGATTTAAGATGCAGATCCGTTTGCGGGAAAGGAATTTCAATATTGTTCTCGGCAAAGGCTTCATATACCTGCTGGAATATCTGGCTCTTTAGTAACACCCATTTGTCATAATCAGCCGTCCAGAACAATACCCTGATATTTACAGAATTATCAGCAAATTCATTTATCAGGATCGCAGGTGCCGGATATTTTGCCACATCAGGATTAACCTGGATAATATCATTGATAATATTTTTTACTTTTTCCAGGTTACTGCCATATTTCACGCCCACTGTTATGTCAACCCTTCGGTAATTATTATTGGAATGGGTCCAGTTTATGAGTTGCTGGGATATGAAATCTCCATTGGGTACAATTATAACAGAGCCCTCAAAAGTGGAGATCTTACTGCTCCTGAAGCCTATTTCCTTAACCGTGCCCACCCTTGTTCCCAGTTCAATCACATCCCCTATTTCCATAGGCTTTTCAACCGCAAGAATGATTCCTGATACCAGGTTATTGACAATATTCTGCAAACCAAATCCGATACCAACACCTAAAGCACCCACCACTATCGCCAGTTTATCCATGGCAATTCCTGCAGCAGCAAATGCAATCAGTAAACCCACCGTATAGATGCCCAGTTTTACAAAAAGGATAAGGGATCCGCGTTTCCCCTTCCTGCTGCCAACAACAGTTGAATCCTCCCCATGAAAAATAAAACTAACAAGCCTGCCTAATAACATAGACAGCCATATGATACCCACGAAAATGAGGATGCTGCTTAATGAAAAAGTAAATTGTCCCAAACCCCTTTCCTTAGTCAGAAAATTCCCCACCCATTCCTGGATAATATCATTGAGGTTTAAACTCCATAACAATGCCATTAACCACAAAACAATTGTGACAATGCTAAGTGTGGTCCTGAACCTTTCTTTCAATTTATTAAACTCCAATAAACCCGTCAGGCGTGAGTGCTTGTAAGCTTCAACCTGTAAATAAACAAACTCTAATAATATCTCCCGTACGATCTGTAACGAAAGCAGCATGGTAATGCTCATTAGTCCGGTGTTTGCCCCCACCCTGGCAAGACTTAAACGCCCGGATAAGTTCATGACGAAAGCAAGCAGGTTAAAAATCATAAAAATGATAATAGACTCATCCATGAGCTGGTGATAGCGTGATTTATCTTTCAGCACTTCACGGAACATATACCAGCCTAATGTAATTGCGGCAATGTTGAGAAGGGCCAGAACCCAGCGTTCCGCATAGCTTGAAGAAGGGAGGAAACTGTCGATACTAAAAATGATAAAGAATCCAAATATTCCAAGCCACATGCGCCTGAAATTCACGGGCCAGTCTTTCCATCGAATCAGTGTAGCTGTAATAAGCATAAAGAGCCATAGAAACTGAACCAATCCTGCCGGCGGGTTTTGCATGATGAATGGCAAAAAGGTGAATATCACCAGCAGTGTTGGCAACCAGATTTTATTTTTCAGGAAATGGAGCGGCAAGTCCCAATTCGGTGTCTCAGACTTTTTCAGTCGGTGTACACTTATCCGGTTCAATGCAAAAAACAATGCACCCAAAAAGAATGTAAGAAAAAGTGCACCCAGATTACGTTTAATAAAATATACACTGATTCCTATGTTTCTCCTGAAGCCCAGTTTAATATTTTCAAAAAAACTTCTTTCCTGATTTTTCAATCCGGCCTGCCATAAGTATGGTGCATCTTTTTGTAAAAAATGGGATTGATAATTTTTGATATTGTTATTTACCTGGTCAATCAGTTCTGCACTTTTAAAATAAGAACTGGATACCCTTGTTTGTAAAAGTCCAATCGACTTTAATGATTGCGCCAGCATTGAATCCACGGTGACCTTTTTTTGCAACATCGGGTTCAATTTCTCGAGATAACTTAAACGCAGTAAAGAATCTCCGGGCATTTTTTGGTGTAAGGAATCGGCAGCATATTTCGACTGATTTTCACCAATTTTTACCAGGGTTCCACTATACCCATTTAATATGTCCTGCAGCTTTTTGATACGGATCTGTACCTGTTGAATGATAACCTTAAATGAGTTCAGATTTCTCAGGTTTGCCCTGGCCTGTATCCTGCCGAGTGTTGCCTCAACCTGTTCAAGCCCCTGCTCAATTTCAGGAAGTTCCTCTATAATGTTAGAAGTATCAAAACCCTGGCGAAGTAAGGAGAGATCTTTGTTTAATTGAAGAACCCGGTCTTCCAGCCTGGTTAAAAGTGCAGTCATTGAGGTGTCGGAATATATGCTCTCTTCCCTGGCTTTTTCCTTTGCCGAATCCAACTGAGCATCGGTTTGCTGGTTACTGTCTTTGGGTAACAACTGTGGTATCTGTGCCTTTGAAACAATCGAAAGTAAAAACATTGCCCCCAAAAGGAGCCCCTTCAGATAACCTTTGCAACCAATTGAGACCATGCAGCAGTTTTGCACCAAGTTAGTTTTTTTTGTAACAGGAAGCAGCAGCCTACCCAATCTCCTCCTTCAGAATGCTTACCTTTGCCCTCCCAAACCAGAAAAAAGGCATGGAACTAAGTAAGAATTATAATTTCAGGGAATCGGAAGAAAAATGGTATAAACATTGGACAGAATCAGGGTTATTTAACAGCACTCCCGATGACAGGGAGCCATATACTGTTGTAATACCGCCACCGAATGTCACAGGTATTCTGCACATGGGGCACTGTCTCAACAATACGATTCAGGATATACTGGTCAGAAGGGCCCGTATGATGGGTAAAAATGCCTGCTGGGTTCCCGGAACCGACCATGCTTCCATTGCCACAGAGGCCAAAGTTGTACAAATGCTCCGCGAAAGGGGTATCCAGAAAGCGTCGCTCAGCAGGGATGAATTCCTGCAATACGCCTGGGAATGGAAAGAAAAATATGGCGGCATTATCCTCAGCCAGTTGAAAAAACTGGGCTGCAGCATCGACTGGAACCGCACCACGTTTACCATGGACCCGGATTATTATCAATCCGTCATCTTTGTATTCAACGATCTATATAAAAAAGGATATATCTACCGCGGCAAGCGCATGATCAACTGGGATCCGCGCGCAAAAACCGCTTTAAGCGATGAAGAAGTGATCTTCAAGGAAGTGCAGTCAAAACTGTATTTCCTGCAATATCCGCTTGAAAATGCGGATGGAACTGCTTCCGCTACTGAAAGTATCACTATTGCCACGGTCAGGCCGGAAACCATTTTGGGTGATACGGCCATTGCCGTAAATCCAAAAGACGAACGCTACCAGCACCTTATTGGCAAATACGCATTGGTGCCGCTGATCAACCGGCGCATACCGATCATTGCAGATGATTATGTTGCGGTTGATTTTGGTACCGGTGCACTAAAGATCACCCCGGCACACGACATGAACGATTACCAGCTGGGACAAAAGCACGGACTGGAAGTGATCGATGTGTTGAATGATGATGGAACACTGTCACCTGCAGCACAATTATATGTTGGCCTCGACAGGTTTGAAGCACGTAAGCAGATCCTGCCCGAACTTGATGCAAAAGGGTTCCTTGCCAAAATTGAGGATTATACCAACCAGGTTGGTTTTTCTGAAAGGACAGATGTTGTAGTGGAACCGCGATTGTCTTTACAGTGGTGGGTGGATATGAAAAAAATCCATGGCCCTGCTTTAAAAGCTGTTGCTGAGGACGACATCAAATTTTATCCCGCCAAATATAAAAATCTCTATCGCCACTGGATGGAGAATATCAAAGACTGGTGCATCAGCAGGCAACTATGGTGGGGACACCGCATACCTGCCTGGTTCGACAGCGAAGGACGTTATGTAGTGGCCATGAACGAAGCAGAAGCAATGCAGAAGTTCAGGGAAGAATTTAATGTCAGTGACGTAACCCTGACCCAGGATGAAGACTGTCTCGACACATGGTTCTCTTCCTGGCTTTGGCCATTTGAAGTTTTCCATGGCATTTCTGACCCCGGGAATAAAGAAGTAAAATATTATTATCCAACCAATACCCTGGTAACCGCACCGGAGATCATTTTCTTCTGGGTTGCACGGATGATCATGGCAGGTTATGAGTACATGGGTGAGAAACCATTTCAGGAAGTTTATTTCACCGGTATCGTGCGTGATAAGCAGGGTCGAAAAATGAGTAAGCAGTTGGGCAATTCACCCGACCTGCTGGAAATGATCGATGAAATTGGCGCCGATGCGGTTCGCTTTGGCATTTTGATCTCATCACCAGCAGGCAATGACCTGCTCTGGGATAAATCATCCAATGAACAGGGCCGCAACTTCATCAACAAAATCTGGAATGCGCTTAAACTGGTAGAACTCTGGAAGGGCCGTGACATTGCCCTGGTGGATATGGACCAGGCAGCGCATGCTGAAATGAACTGGCCCAACCAATGGTTCCGCGCGAGGTTATACGAGGTGCGCAACGAAGTAAATCAGATGATGAACCAGTTCAGGCTAAGCGAAGCATTGAAAACCATCTATTCGCTGATATGGGACGATTACTGCAGCTGGTACCTGGAGTGGATCAAGCCCGGGTATGATGAACCCATGAACAGCCACCATCTTTCCAGCGCGATTGAATTTTTTGAAGAACTGATGGAACTGCTGCATCCGTTCATGCCCTTTGTTACCGAAGAAATATATCAGCACTTACGGGAACGCGCAAGCGGAGATAATATCTGCATTGCACAAATAAATTCAGACGAAACCTTTTCAGATCTTCTTTCCGGTAAGCCCGCAGAAACATACCTTGAAGAAGGCAACCTGCTGAAATCGGCCATTTCCGGCATCCGGGATGCAAGGAACAAAGCGCAACTTAAACCAAAAGAGTCCATTAAACTGTTTTGCCAGTCGGCCTCAAAGGAAACCTATACAACCATTGCAGCTATTCTTGCCCGCCAGGTAAATGCCGATGAATTCCATTTCACAGGAACCAGTATAGAAAACTCTATTCCCATTGTGATTGGCAAGGATCGCTTTTACCTGCTGGCCGAAAAACAGCAGGACAGCGGTAACCAGGCAGCTGAAATGGAAAAGGAACTCGAATACCTGAAAGGCTTTCTTATTTCTGTTGATAAAAAACTCAGCAACGAGCGCTTCATGCAAAATGCCAAACCGGAAGTGGTGGAGATGGAACGAAAAAAGAAAGCAGATGCTGAGATCAAAATACAGACGCTGCTGGAAAGTTTAACAAACCTGAAATAAAATATACCCGGTCCGGGGGCGTTTTGATCTAATTATCCTGATATGAAAAATTCATTCGTACTAATCTTGTTGCTTATCACCGGCTCTTTTGCCATGGCCCAGCAGAAACCTGCCACAAAGCCTGCAACTGCTGCTCTGCCCAAGCTTACCGTTTCGCTTGGCGGAAGTAAAAGCGGGAATATTACAGTTACCCGCTTAAAGGAAATTGCAGACAGCCCGCTGGTTGTGAAAGATGAAAAAGGTATCACATATGCCATCAAAAGTTTCCGAATTAATTATACTTTCAAGAGTTCCTATAAAGATGAGGAAACACAACAGGTCCGTACGGTGAAGGATTTCCGTGCATACGATTTCAACGATACAGACAGGCTGAGTGAAGACTGGAGCAATAGTATTAAGGACAATGTAAAAAGAGATGATGAGATGCTGATCAACAATGTGGTGGTCAGGTTAAAAAATGGAAAGAGCTTTTTTGCTCCGGAATTAAAACTTAAAGTTCAGTAAATATAAATTTAACTGCAAAAGGGAAAAGTCACAATGTTATTTTGGAAACAGGTTTAGTGGTATGATAAACTCCCATTGGTTAGCATTGGGCGGATTCTGGTAACTTTCCGCATCCAGCAACCTGGAATACCTGAAACCCAGGCTAATGGCTTGCTGGTTCCACAATTTTATATCAAAATAAACTTCGGTACCAACCGACCTCAATGGCGTTACCGTTGAACTGCGCAGGCTCTTAACAGCAGAATAGTCAAAAAACAGGTTTGCCCGGATACGCTGGAAATATACCACATTGGCAAAGCCCCAATCGGGATAAGCAATGGTAAAATGATAGTTTACTGCCCCTCTCCACATACGTGGAAAATCAATACCGGGGTAACCTCGAGCGAGTGCAAAATTATTGGTGAAGAAATACTCACTAAGTGTATCCCTTGCCTGGTAGCTGGCACCAAGCACAAAGCTATGGGTTGGTATAATACCGGGCAGGTATACATTACCTGATACCAGAAATTGGTTAGCCGACACATTGCCTATAGCGGTCCTTTGCTGTAGACTAAAGGTATGAGCGAAACGCGGAAAAATATGCTGAACCGCCTGTTGTACCTGCATATTCCAGGTCAGGTTCCCCTGCACGTAATTAAAATGCTGGTTATCAGGTTTACCAGTCGGGGTGTTTTTAAAAAATAATTGCTGGTCGTTAAACGTAGCGGCAAGCGTAAGGAATCGGTAATGTTTGCCCCCGCTAAAGTTAAGGGGTAACCGAAGTCCAAGATTTGCATTAAACTCGTCCCATTTAAATGTTCGGGTGAGATCAGAATCAAGCGGGCCATCGGCAAAAAACCTTTCAAATGTATAAGAGGCCCCACCGGTGATCCATGGATAGAAACCGCCATACGTTCCATTAAAACCAAATTTATGGAAACCCTCATTCTGGTTATACTGGTAATACAATTCAGATTTAAAAGTATTCAAAACATTCTCACTAAAAATTGACAAAGACCAGTCGGGTTGCTCATACCAGGGGCGCCAGCTGTGAAAATTAAAAATGCGAAAACCTTTTTTATAGGGTGTTTCTCCCGGTGCTATATCGGGTACGGATTTCAAATCAGCATTACTTCTCCACTTCAGAGCTTCGCCTGCGTAAACATCATTTGAAACATTTAACCATTCTGCTTTTGAAATAACCAGGGATTGGCTGATTTTTTCCCTGTACAACTGATTGCCATCGGCTGTAAACCGGCTATATAAAAGGTTTCCATTTTCAGCATCCAGGTCTGCTTCATATGATCCTGTAAAATGCCCGGCTAACAGGTTTAATTCGCCGGCAGCATCATTCCATGCCCAAACCTGGTCCTTCCCTTTATAAGAAGCAGTAAATACAACATGGTCGCCGTTGACCCGCGTAAAAGCTATCGGTTTATAACTAAAAGGCACCAGTATTCTTTGGCGGCCGGTTTCAATGTTGATGGCTATCAGTGCCATTTGCCCGGCAATATTCCTGACGGCACTGAAAATTTCGCTGTCGTTTTTACTGAAACATGGATAAGTGAAAAAGTACTCTTCCGGATTAGGTAATTGCTGGATAAGATTTCCATTTGACGCATCAAGGATAACCAGTTGTGACTTCCCGGATGGAGCAGCTTCGGCCGCAACAATTTTAAGGTTGTCATGTGAAATATCAGGCGAAAAATATTTTGTACCTGTGGTCAGCCTCGTTTTTTTTCCTGTATGTATATCCAGTATATTTATGCCGCTGTAATCTTTCCATGACCATCGGCTGTGCGGTTTAAATATGGAATACACAAGCCTGCCGTTTTTATAGGCAAAGTAGTTATCAAGGCCTATATCTTTGACGGCAATCCTTTCTTCACCCTTTGCAGTGATCAGGTAAAATGCGGGGACATGCCGGTAGGATCTTTTAAGAACTACGGTGGAATCCATACCCAGCATATGCGGGAAATGATAATCCGTTATATATCGCCTGCCCTTTTTTGTTAGTTGAACGGTATTGACTTCATTATTTGAAGCGGGTATATCTTCCTTTACATATTCCAATGCTTTTTTTACGAAGGTTTCATAGGCCATGCCGCTGTTTTTTTTCACAGCTCCCTGGAAAGGGTAGAAAAAGGGTTTAAACCGCACGGCATCCTGTGTAACATTTTTCCAGAATTCAGGCCCTTGTGTCAGCCGTCCATAAGCCACCAGCAGGTACCCTAACTGGTAGTGATCCGGCACATAATCTTTTATGGAACCGTTGCGTAGTTTCATGTAAGAATATTTTTTCCCGGCTTCAAAAATGCTGCGGTAGCCGTTGAAAAAATCCGGCAACCGGCCCCTGCCCTGCGGGCTCATAACTGTTTCCTGGAAAACCGCATCGCCTTCAAAGAACCAGTCCGGTACCGCCATGGAATTGGCCAGGCCCTGCCCTTGTTCACCAGCAATGAAATAAGCCCATTTTGAAAGCCCTTCGCGGAAATTCATATATTGCTGCACATGCCTGTATTCGTGCATAGCCAGGTTATCAGTCCATGAAACACTGCCCAGTTGAAGGCTGTTTTGCATAGGCGTCATGAAAAATTCGCTTCGCCATGGTGCCAAACCAACATAGGCATTTGAAATGGTTGTCTGGTTTTGCAGAACGATGTCAATTTTTTTTGTCCGGCTTCCGATTGTCTGGCCTGTAGTCTGGTTAAGGTGATGCGTGAGGTTTACCACTCTTTTTGCCTGTGCCTGCAAACCTGTAGGATAGATGACCCTGACCGTATCGGTATTGATCTGCCGCCAATTGACAGTAGAGGGATTACCACCGAATCGTTGGGCAAGGGTTTCGGATGGAAATAAGGAATAAGAAATAAGGAATAAGGAATAAAAAAGTCGCCTCATTTGTCAATAAATATAACTCGAATTTTTCAACTGCATTGTGACAATTTACACCATGTTTTGAACAGAAAAGTATATTCCCTGCCGACTGGCTACTGCTGACTGGTGACTGAATTTCCTCTTTCTTTAGTAATTTGCCCTCCATGATCCTTTTCGCCCTTTCTATAGCGCCGGGCATTGCTATCAGTCTGTATTTTTTTTTCAGGGACGAATATAACCGGGAGCCTCGCAGGCACCTGTTATTCAGTTTCCTGCTTGGTGTATTCTGTGCAGTCCCTGCGCTTCTCTTACAAATGGCCCTGCTTCCCTTACAGGAAAAATTCATGACCAATGATATCCCTGCCATTGCCATCAAAGCCTTTATGATAGTGGCATTTACGGAAGAATGGTGCAAATACCTGATGGTTAGATATTATGCTTATCGTCAACCCGAATTTGACGAGCCTTTCGACGGGATCGTATATTCGGTAATGGTTGGAATGGGTTTCGCCACCATTGAAAATATTGGTTATGTTATGCAGCATGGTATAGCCACGGCAATTGTAAGGATGTTTTTATCCGTACCTGCACATGCCGGGTTTGCTGTTTTAATGGGATATTACATGGGTAAAGCTAAGTTCAGGCCCGAATCACGGTTCACATTCATGATGAAAGGGCTTTTCCTGGCTGTATTTTTTCATGGTCTTTTCGACTTCTTTTTATTCCTGCGCGACAACAGCATGGTGCAGAAAAATATTTCTGACATATTTCTTGTAGGGGGTGCTGTTATATCATTCATTATTGCCATTCAATTCTCACGCAGAGCCATACGCGAACATGTAGCCATGTCGCGTGAAATGCACGGTAACAAAGAATATGATCACCATAGTTAAAACAGGCAGTGAAGGTATCCCTATCATCCAGGGCCTTAGCCAGCTTATCTGGCCGGTAACCTATCGAAAAATCCTCACGGAAGAACAGATCAGTTACATGCTGGAGATGATGTACAGTCATGAGTCTTTGACAGATCAGATAAACCAGAAAAAACACCAGTTCATCATTGCCTATGATGATTATAAACCTGTTGCTTTTTCTTCTTACGGACCCAAACCGGAAACGGATGATGTTTTCAGGTTGCATAAGTTATATATCTTACCCGGGTTACAAGGAAAAGGAATCGGTAAAATGATGATTGATTTTATCATAGATGAAATAAAAGATACCGGCAACCAATTATTGGAACTCAATGTGAATAAGCAAAATCCTGCGATTGGATTTTACCTGAAACTGGGTTTCAATATCATACGTGAAGAAAATATAGAGATCGGCGGGCGTTTTTTTGTGAATGATTATATAATGACCATGCCACTTCCGGGATTAATTGTAACTTAAACCACATGCATTCAACATTACCTGAAAACAAATGCATCATCGGGGTGGATATTGGAACAAGTTCCACAAAAGTACTGGCATATACCGATGACGGGAAAGTACTGGCAATTGCCAGGCAAAGTTATCCCCTGTTGCAGCCACAGCCGGGCTATGCTGAACAGGATCCAGAGATCCTTGTGCAGGCAGCCTTAAAGGGCATTACAGCGGTTTGCGTTGAACTTCGCAATCAGGCAGTAATTGAAGGGTTTGCATTCAGTTCAGCCATGCACAGCCTGGTGGTGCTGGATAAAGAAAATAAACCGATCACGCCCCTGATAACATGGGCGGATACCCGAAGTTCGGGCGAGTCTGAAGAAATCAGCAAATGGCCAGGAGCCGCTTTACTGTATGAAAAAACCGGTGTACCCATACATCCCATGACCCCGCTCACAAAAATATGCTGGATCCAAAAGCACCGCCCGGACCTTGCAGCCAGAGCAGCTATGTATTCCGGCATAAAGGAATACCTTTTTTTCAGGCTTTTCAATATACACATGATCGACTACTCGTTGGCATCAGCCACCGGGATGTTTGACATTCATACCTTGAAATGGTACAAACCTGCCCTGGACCTGGCCGGAATAACAGAAAATCAACTACCCGAAATAGTAAGTACCACCCATCTATGTTATTCTCCGGATCCTGTATTGAGTGAGCAATGGGGGATCTCAGGAAAAATTCCATTCTGTATCGGTGCAAGCGACGGATGCCTTGCAAACCTGGGTACCGGTGCCGTAGAAACCGGAGATCTTGCCGTTACGGTTGGCACCAGCGGTGCCGTAAGGATGGCAGCAACCAATGCAATGCCCGATCAGTACGGCCGCACATTTAACTATGTTCTTAAACCAGGATTTTATATTGCCGGCGGACCGGTAAACAATGGCGGGATCATCCTTAAATGGTTCACCGAAAATTTCCTCGGCAGGACTTTTACGGATACAGCGGATTTTGCCTATTTCCTCGATGAAGCAGCCAAAGCGCCTGCGGGTTCGGGTGGAATGGTTTGCCTCCCTTATTTCATGGG
>JBGSHT010000027.1:0-46039 GCA_041752135.1 Chitinophagaceae bacterium
GACCGTTGAAGACGGGTCATGGGCTACGGAGAGTTTGATCTATAATATCGTCGATACCAGAAGGGTGTTGAAAACGTCGGTGGGCGCTAGCGCTATCGGAAGTTTTGGGCAAAAGGTTTATCGGACCAATGGCGGGGTCACGGCAGAAAAAACCGGCCTGGGCGTTATGTTAAAGGTGATGCAGGGTGATACCGTCAGAATGAGTGTGGAGTCTTTTTACACGCTACCGGCTGGTGGAAATGTGGGGGCTCCGCTGGTGATGGGCGTTATGGATTTATTAGGTGCGTTAACAACGGCAACAGGCTTCCCTGTAAGTAAGGGACTTACCAGTACGCATATCAATGCCATTTCTAATAACACAACGAACCTGAACAATTATATCAACAACAGGACAACCCCGGTTACCCAGGCAAGAGCGGCGCTGAACTGGATTTTATTTGATGATCAGTTTCATTATGTTAGCGGTGGATTCGAGTTGGTAAACAACAATGGTGGATATAAACTGCATAATCAGTTTATCAATAATCCATTGACGGCATCAAAGAATGGATTTTTGTATATTTATGTCAGCAACGAGAGTAATCTCCAGGTGTTCTTTGATAATTTGCTGGTATCGCATACCAATGGGGCGATTCAGGAGGAGACGCATTATTATCCGTTCGGACTTACAATGGCAGGGATCTCCTCCAAGGCGCTGAATGGGGTGGCGCCTAATCGATACAAGTTTGGCGGGAAGGAAATTCAATCAAACGAGTTCAGTGATAACACTGGTTTAGAATTGTATGACTTTCAGGCAAGAAATTACGACCCGCAGATTGGAAGATTTTGGAGCGGCGATCCGAAAGCGGACAAACTTGTGGAGTGGTCGCCATATGCATATGCCGTCAATAACCCTATCCTTTTTGTTGATCCGGATGGCGAGTTCCCTTATCCAATCCATGTTCGTTCCTTTGCTCCCTGGCCAACCTTTGGTTTAGGATTTTCGGGTGATAGTAGGGGTTATTCTACCGCCTTGGGAAAAGGTGAGGGTGGTAGTGTTACATCCCGAGTTCAACAGAGTTTTACGGTAGATCCCACAAAAGGAACATCTACTGACCTTCGCACTTGGAGCGACGAAAGTCATCATGCGTTGTTCGGCACAAAAACAGGAACCCCAACTGGCGAAATCACCAATATTAGATCAACAAGTGACGCGGATGGTAACAGTACCATGTCGTTCACATCAACATATGCAGGTTCCAATCCTTTAGTGCCTTCAACGAACATAGAAGTAAAAACTGATTTTACCCTCGTTGAGAACTTAGGAGCTGGGACGCTTAGCATCAAGGCAACACAGACAGGCGATGCATACCCTGCGGCCGAAACACTGATTGGGGATACAAAGGGAAATCAATTGTTCATAGGAGTTAGTCCCGCAACAGGTCACGATGACAAGCGGGATCTTGGGCCATATCAGAAACTGCCAGGGGATAACAATCGGCCAATGATGAGCAACTCGTTTGTTGTTACTATGGATAAAAACGGGGTCTTCACTGGTGTTCGACAAGGTGACAAGACTTACAAAGTGGCAGAGTGGAATAAAATGATGCAAGCAAAGCCAACGGAAAAGCAAGACCCGAAACCTTTTCCGCCGAGATAACCAAACTACTCAAAGAAATACAATGAAAAAGATGCTTCCTATGTTCAACATAATTATCCTCCTTCAACTCTTGAGTTCATGTTCTCAAAAAGCCGAACCAGAAACTTACCTTATTCCCGCTTCATATGCTGGTAAAGTTAACATCCTCTTGAATGAAAAAAACGGAGTGGCGAAGAAGTATGAAGGCGGCAGGAGAGTTTACGAAATACCCGCGGACGGAATATTGGTAAGCCAGTTTAAGGTGAACGATGGGTTTATAGACAGGGAATATTATTCAGTAGATGCCAAAGGCAAGAGGACACGTTTGGAAGTTTTTAAATACAAACATCGAGAGGACGGTTCCATTGAATGGATTGTCAAAGACAAAAAAGAGAAAGGAGTTTTTAATGACGGTATCAGTGGTCAGTACAGTAGTACGGCAAGTTCCCGGGCTGTGAGTTATCAGGAGTTTACTGTTAGCAATTACGCTACCCTCGACAGTTTTTTTACGAAGCAGTATCAAACTTCTTTTGACGAACGATTAGAAAAAATCACGGGTTTGAACTTGATCTCTAAATAGCTAACAGAAGTTATATGTGAGTCTGCTTCTTGGAGTCAGTTAATGGCATGTCCGATTGCCAAATTATCTAACAAAGGTGCAAATGCATGGCGATAGACATTTATCAAGAGCTGGATCTGGCGGGCCATGCACTTGCTCCAAGTACGAATGTTTGCCCTCAACTCTTAACAGGTTATTTTCTTTCAATTGAAAAAAGAAAAAGGCATTTTGAGGGTAGTAACAGTTCTTTGAATGTGGTCATAAAAGTGACTCCCGCGAGTTGAGGGGGCATTAGGATCCGGGTTGGTGATTACTATCCGTTCGGACTGACCATGGCAGGGATTAGTTCGAAGGCGGCGGGGAAGATTGAGAACAAAAGAAAATTTAATTACGGAAGTGATTTACAATCAAAAGAGTTTAGTGACGGAAGTGGGTTGGAAATGTATGATACGAAATATCGGGGCTTAGATCCCCAGCTTGGAAGATGGTGGCAGATTGATGCACATGCAGAGTATCATCTTGGAACTTCGGCATATGCATATGTATTAAATAACCCTCTTATTTACAATGATCCTTTGGGTCTGGATACAGTAAAAGTTCAAGGAGAAGGAACTCACAAAATAAAAGTGGCACAAGGTGATGTTTTAGCGTGGACAATTGGAGAAACAACATCTTACTATACTTATGATCCTAAAAATAAGGATGCTGTAGGAGGGTTCGTTGGTGGAGGTATTGATGGCGGGAATTTACCTGAAATTACTGTTACTGCTAATGCAAAGTCAGAACAATCCAATAATTCAACTTCAGCTTACAGTTTTCCATGGTCAACAACTCTGGGAACTGGCCTATCAGCTGGCAGCCACTTAATGCATAATAAAAATGGGTGGTATAGTTTTAAGCAAAACAAGTTTTACAGTCCAAAATTTCACGGAAATCAATACACAGGTGGTAGAGTTAAGAATGCAAAGGCCACAAGTATTCAATTAAACCGAATAGGGTATGGATTAGGTGCTTGGAATGCTTTTGATATTAACAGACAATATCGAAATGGTGAAATTGGTGATGGACAGATGTTTGCGGAGCAAGGAATGAATACAATATCGACATTTGGTGGTATTTATGGAGCTGCCGCAGGTGTAGGTTGGGAGCTTGGAAGAGGTATTTCTTCAATTCCTTGGTATAGGGCAACGCTGCGACCCTTAATTCAAGACGGGCTTGGGATTAATCGCGATGAATTTCCCCAATACCCATTATTAGAAGGATTATTAAAGAATACAGGAAACGAGTAGAGCATGAATTTTATATATGTTTTGTACTATAATTATTTTCTTTTTTATAGAAAAATAATCAATGATCCTGAACCACACTTTGCAACAGTTTTAGCATTAAGTTTCAGCCAATCATTACTCTTAAATGGAATGAGTGATATTGTAGCCCTTAAGTGGTTTTGCTATGAAATTGCCGTATGGATTCAGTTTTTTATTTTACTTTTATTTATTTTATTGAATTATTTTATTTTTCATCGTAGTGGTAAAGCACAAGAAATAATTAAAGCGAAACCAGAGATTGGTGAAAGTAGAAATCTGTCAAAGTACGTTTCGTTACTTTTTTTTCTTATTACAACTTCATGGTTATTTTGGGGTCCGATTTATGGTAAATATCTTTTAGGCCTATGTAAATAGCTTATGGCATTATCAATACGTATTCAAATTGTAAAAAACTTGCTTAACAAAGTCTATTCTACGACGCATACGCCTGTTGCGTATTAAAATCTCTGATATAGGCTGTAATCATTTTAAGTACGAGTATTTTTTCTGCTTCCGGCAGTACAGCTATTTTTTTAAACTGGTTGATGAGCTCGGTATCTTTTAGAGATGCTTGGGCTTAACTTTCATTATCCCACATCACTAAAAAATCTATTGTAGTACCAAACACGTCTGCCAGGTTCTTGAGCACATCTGCCGGCGGATAGATATTTTTTTATCTCATAGCGCGCAATCTGGGTGTAGGTCAAGCCTACTTTAGCAACTTGGCATTGCAGTACTTAAGCAAATGGATTTTTTTCTTTCAATTGAAAAGAAAAAACATGTTATTTTTAAGGGGTTAGAATAAGTTCTTTGAATATAAAAAGGGGTTGCCAGTGAAAGTTGGCGGATAGTGAAATAGGGTTGGTCATTATTATCCGTTCGGGATGGTAATGGCGGGGATCAGTTCTAAGGCTGCGGGTAAGCAGGACAACCGTTTTGAGTACAACGGTAAGGAGAAACAGGAGAAAGAACTCAGCGATGGGTCCGGGCTTGAGTGGTATGATTATGGGGCGAGGATGTATGATCAGCAGATTGGGAGATGGCATGTGGTGGATCCGATGGCAGATTTAATGAGACGGCACTCTACTTATAATTATGCATTTAATAATCCAATCAGATTTATTGACAGGGATGGCATGGTACCTACAGAACCGGACCCTCCGGCCAAGCCATTTCCTTTTAGGTTTAAAACAGAAGCAGCTGCTGCGTTTTGGTGGATGATTCAATATAACATTGAATCGATCAAGAATAAGAATGAATTTGGTTCTTTTATATACCGTTATAACGATGGCAAGGAAACCTGGTATGGGTATACTAAACCTATAATTGGAACCGGACACAGAATAGACGAAAAAGATATCGATAATATTCAAGTTCCGAAAAGAGCAACAAGATCTGCATTTATTCATTCACATGCTGACTTTGATGGAGAGCATAAAACTGAGGAAGCTTCAGGTAAAGATTCAAATTTACAGGGACATTTAGGAGTAAACATGTATATCACAACCCCAATGGGGAAAATGCTTTATAGGCCAAATGAGTCATCCGATAATCCAAATCCTGATTGGAAGAAAATCATTGATGGCTTTCAGTCAGATCCCGGAATTCCATCTAAGAATATTCCTAAGTATTGGCATGACCCTCTTTTTGAAAAGATAGACAATAAGTATCCTCATCTAGATCATAAAGTGCCTTTTTTAAAACCTAAGTCTGATTTTGGATCAAATATTGATTTTAATGCTGGTGAAGAGCAAAGGAGGCGTGTTTATAAAAATGATTAGTTCTGAAAATTGAAACAAAAAAAATATTATGATTTATAAGTTTCGGATTATACTCTTTTCAATGTTAGTCATTGGATGTAATAGCAACGAGAGAGACCAGGTTGAATCTGAAGCTAATCTGCATATTAAAGTCAATAATGATTCGACTTTGGTAAAACTTGGTGGCAACCCTATTCTAAAGGATGTGAAAAAAATTGTATCCGAACTTCAATTAGAAGAAATCGATAAAGGTTACGATTCAATAATGCTACGTATATTTTATCCAAATCTTTTACACCGATATGTCCTTGAAATAAAAAAAACCAAAATAAAGTGGCAGGCAAATTTAATAAGAATTAAATATAACTATGATTCTAAATTAAGCGAGTATGTTATTGATTCAAGTATCAATAAAGAAGTAATTCCGAAATCTGGATGGAAAATATTTACTGAAAAGTTATTTAAGCTTGAAATATCAACCCTTCCAGGCTCAAATGAGATACCTGGGTATAAACACGGAATTGATGGTTGTACATTTACCGTTGAATATGCCATATCCAACTATTACCGCTATTTTCAATACTGGGAGCCTGAATTAAATCAAAAAGAACATTGGCAAGCTCAAAAATTTGTTCAAGCACTGGATTTGATTGAAAAAGAATTTGAATTTAAAAGGATAAATTGTGACTGATTTCATAAGGTGAATTGAGATAAGTAAACTAATTCTATCTGTAAGAGAGGTGTTTTTTGATTGATTTTTTGTAGAAGTAAATAGTTGATCTGACAATTGGGATTAAACTTAAGACGCCATGAGTTGCAATTGTTTTTTCAATAAAGACATCGTTCAGTTTTTTCACTACAGTTTTATCATCAACGCTGAACTGTTCAACTGCTTAGAACCGCAGCAGCAGTTCGGCGTCTTTGAGGGTCGCCTTGACTTTCTCGTATTTATCCACTCTGATCAGGTAGCCCACGCTAGTACCTGGTGATAGCGGCTAAACTCAAAAATGAATTTTACTTCTTCATGTTCTAGAGACTTAAGGGGCCCATTCGTGTTTGATATTTTACAACTGACTTAGAACTTATGAAATCATGAATCAATCTTTATTAGTCTCAGAATTTCCCATCAGCTTCTCAAACGCCCTTTTGCTCTCCTTATCCTGCCAATCCTGGCTCAGGCATACATACCGATGAAATTCCCTGCTACCGGGCCGGTGCCCGGAAACCTGCCTGACCAATTGTTCCGGCATACCCATCATCAGTAATACAGTAATGGCACTTCTTCGAAGACTGTGGGTAGTAAGCAAATCACAGAACCGGTAGCGGTGATCTGTGGTTCTGCTGTTTCTAACTGTTCCCGGAATCCCCTTTTTATTTCGCTGGCAGATTACTGGCTCTGTCCATCCGGCCAGCCTGCCAATTATTTTTATCTGCCGGTTGAAGTTTACATTACTGATTGCCGGAAATACCCGTTTCCCTTTAGCAGGATATTTTTTGAATATCCTGAGTAATGCTTCTGGCAATAATATCCTGCTTTGTTGATGTGTCTTTTTACTGCTTACCACCAGCCAGGTATTACTCCCCTCGCTCACAAGCTGCCGTTTACATAAACTCAACAGATCGCTGGCACGCAAGGCTGTAAAACATCCCGTTATCATGAGATCCCGGATAAAAACCTGTCGCTTTGTTAATCGGAGATAAAAGGCTTCATCGTGCAACAGAAAACGCAGCCTTTCCGGACTGATTACAATCATGCCAACCTGCTCAGACCGTATCCATCGATGGGGTAGAAACTGGTAATCCAGCCAGCCGTATTGATGATGCAGATACCGAAAAAAGGTCCGGATAATCTTGAATATATTGGATACATAATTGTCATAGTATCCCTTGGCATAAAGGTAATCACTGAACTGCCGGAAGAATCTTTCCCAGTATTGTTTGCGTGACCGGAACTGAACCGGGCTCATCTTCAGCGTGATATCAATGTCCCAGGAATATCCCTTTTGGATTGAAAATATGGTAAGTAAACGTTGGCAATTCTGGTAACTGTCTATGGTTCCTGCGCTGAGCCTGTTGCCATCGGGTTTCCTGCGGCGGCCTGTTTTATTGGCTTTAATGAAACGGGTAAACTCAAATAGCAGCGGGGAGGTTTTTTTTAATGTGCGACATTTTTAGGGTGAAAGTACCATATCCTTAAGGGTTTTACTTTGAACTGCATCCCCATAAAGCGTATTTGAACGTACTGAGCTAATTTGATAAATTTGTTTCTAACAAAGCATTTATGGAAGAGTTAATATTTATAGTTGAAGAGAGCCCCGAAGGAGGTTATACAGCAAAAGGTTTGGGAGTATCAATTTTTACCCAGGGAGATACAATGGATGCACTGAAAACTGCGATAGTGGATGCCGTACATTGCCATTTTGATGATGAAAAGAAAAGAATTATTCGCTTGCATATCGTTAGAGAAGAAGTAATAGCCGCATGAAAATCCCCCGGGACCTTAGTGGAGCAGACTTGATAAATATGTAAATCCGTATGGCTATTTTGTAACCCGCCAATCTGGAAGTCATGTAAGGTTAACCACAGAGAAGAATGGCCAGCATCATATAACAATCCCCAATCACGACCCGCTTAAAATAGGAACTTTATCTTCCATAATAAATGAAATAGCGTCACATCTTAATATGAGCCGGGATCAGATATTAAATGAACTTTTTGGATAATCATAAAATTATTTCAAGGGTTAGAATACTGATATTTTGTAATAGGATATCAATGCAGAATATTCATAATCACATGCTTTTTTATACTCTTTGTAATTTAGAAGTCAATAAAGAAGTTCATGAAACCATTACTATACATTCGGCACTATGATTGAGGCAAACGACAATCAATACTTCAACAAAAACGCTCGAACAGCGATAAAATGTAGATTCCGCAAAACCTGGTTAAAATAAAGTGACCATCTCTTATTTAGGATACCGCCTCTTTTTATGCACAAACCCACATCTTCCAAAGGCAATTTGTAAAAGAGTCGTTAAAAAAGAAAAGATTATTTATACATAACCCATTGGCAAGCAATCAAAACACGTATTAAATATTATTTTATGTGAGGAAAATCAAATTTTAGCATAATCATTGCGTTTATATCCCGGCTCGTTTTTAATCCGCAATACCACCATTTATGCTAAGAGGTTTACCCGAAAACAATCACTATGAAGAAGTTACTCTCGTTCATCGTCCTGGTTATTCTCCTGGCTTCCTGTAGTCGCTCTGTGACTCCCTATGAAGCCGCAAAGAACAATTATAAAAGTTGCAGGCCTATCAGGTAGTTATGGCCTGAAAATCCAAAATGAATCGGGGGACTGATCAATTGTAAGACTATTTCTTATCGGCAAAATCTTTCAGATAACTGCAGGTATTATATGCTTCTATATAAAAAGGAGTTGCTGCATATTGCTTTTTTAATGGCCCGAAGTATGGGTCATTCTTACGGTATGATGCTTCATACCTTTTATGGGCCTTTTCATATTCTCCATATTCACGGAAGTCTGTATACACCGGCAATAGCGTCTGCTTCTGTGCACACTTCGCTGCCATGAACAGGCAGCGTGCTTTCATGTTTTTATCCGTTGATAATTCGTATGCTTTGCGGTACAACTGTTCCGAACGGTATACCCCATAATATTCTTTTTCCCAGTTTTGCTGATTTTCTTTTTTCAAACCATCTCCGCTATGCCATTCATAGGCCAGTAGTAACCAGCTGTTTCCCCAGTAACTCATTTGATAATAACCTGTTGCCAGCATATACAATGCTTTGGCTTTTTCGTCGGCACTGCCCGTTCCGTTTGCTGTTTTTTCCAGTTGCTGCATCCGTTGGGTAAAGGATAGCTTTGTAAAGGTTACTGTATCTGCTTTGGTGGGTGCATGAGTATCCAGTATCTGGCTGGCAAAGGGATTGGCTGCGAGGTAGGTCCGGTACGGATCCTGGCGGTAATATTTCTCCGGTATTTTTTTAAATCCGGCTACTGCTTTTTCAAGGTTGTTTTCACGCAAATAAGCAGTGCCAACATAATCCATGACATCATTAGCGGTCAGGGTATTTTTCTGCAGCAGGAATTTTTCGTAGGCGCTTGCTGAAGAAGAAGTCATGAGTCCATGTAATTGTTCTGCCTGTGCTGTGTTCATTTCATAACGCAGAAACCGGAGTGCTTTGTTTTCAAAAATGCCATAGTAAGGATAGTATTCTTCCTCAGATTCATTATTGGGTGTCCAGGAAAATTTCTCTCCGGCGCCAATTACCAGCGCTTCTTTTGCCAGCTCACCCTGTGCATGATATTTTTTGGCGATGACCTCGCCCAGCAGGTTTCGGTAGAACTGTTTCCATTCGCCATATTCATAGTAATTGATTTCCGATCTTTTTTCGTTGCGGGCCTTTTTTTCGAGCCATTGCAGGGATGGCAGTATGCTTGCTTCAAATGCCGGATCGATCAGCTTTTTTTCGTTGATTGTTAAAAGCAACCGGGTCAGTTCCCATTGGTCTTTCATCTCCGGCGTCATGGTCATTTTTTCCGCAGATGCCAGCAGTGTTCCGGCCGCTTGCCAGTTGTCCTGCATGATTTGCAGGTATGCTGCACCGGTTTCAAAGAGGGCAGGTGTTTTGACTGACTTATCCTGCGCAATGCGATGAAACAAATCTGATAATGATTTGAGTTTTACCGATTGATCTGCCGGCACTCTCTGTTCTTCGTTTACCCAACGGGTATTAAAGTTTGATCCGCCTTTTTGTGCAGATAACTTTGGAGAATAATACTGATCCTCCCATTTATGGATCTCCCGCAGGGCAAGAAGTTCCAGCATTGGGGATTGTGGCGCGAGCCTGAATATTTCTGTCATTACAGCCTGCTTATCGCCAAGTTCACCCAAAGCCATCATCGCCAGCATATTGGCTCGCTCTTCATTATTCCGGCAAAGGGCGAGGTAATTTTGTGGATCTTCTTTTGCATCCATGATGAAGCGAAAACTCATGTAATTGGAGATCTTCTTCACATCTGTTTGGGCAAAAAGTTTACTGAATTCATATACGGATTCTTTTCTTTTTCCTGTGCGGGCCATGGCGCCGGCTTTGAGGGAAAGGCTCAGTGCATTCAATTCACTTTGTACATGTATGTTAGCCAGCTTTTCATCATACCATTTGATACAGGCAGCAAACTGACCGCTGTAATGGTAGAGCCGCAAAACCTGGTAGCCATAACGGTAACGTATAAACTCTTTTCCGGCGGCATTGAATAACTGTATGCCTGATTTTATCAGCCTGGCCATTTGTATACTGTCGCGGTTTGGTGCTTCCCAGCCTTCATCTCCCAACACATAGGGTTCCACTTGTTTTGCATACATGATATAACCCAATGCTTCGAGGTCTTTTGTCTGCCTGAAATAACCTGTCATTTTATTCTGCTTCACTGAATCTGGCACTTGCAGCGC
Organism: Chitinophagaceae bacterium; assembly: GCA_041752135.1. Taxonomy (GTDB): domain Bacteria; phylum Bacteroidota; class Bacteroidia; order Chitinophagales; family Chitinophagaceae; genus Pollutibacter. The sequence goes on from JBGSHT010000027.1 coordinate 10,729, forward strand.
TTGATTTTTTTCCAGGTGGTTGTAGAGATTTCTAAGGTCCTTATAGGCAAACTGACAGACAAAAGGATAGGCATCCGTATTTTTTACAGGATCGCCGCAATAGCTTGTCCATTCTGCACTGGTAACATATTTTACGGGCATGGGTTCCTGTTCATCATACAGGAAACGATAATTGGTATAGTAAAAAGGTTGCAGGTTCTGCTGTTGTGAAAAGCCATTCCTGAAAAAACTCGTATAATAATCATAGGGGTTTAAGTCTGGACCACAGCCCAGGATATTATAGGGGAAGGCAACTAAGGCCACAACTAAGCAACTACTGGTGCAGGCCGTTGAAAATTTCTTCCATTTCATGAAGCGTATATTTTGAAACGAGTGTTGAATCGAAGTGATACAAATGTATGATGGGTGAGGAGCCTTTGGGCATTTTTTTTCTCAGTAGCGTAAGTGCTTTTTGTATTGCTTCCGGGCGGCTGTCTTCGAACCTGATCATATCGCCTGCCTGGAAACTATAGGAACCCAGTGTGGAGTCCCTGTTGAAGATATACCTGTTCCTTGAAAAGGGAAGGCTTGCTACATCGCTGTCCTTAATAAGTCCCTTGTATGCCATTTGCCTGAACCATACATGCCAGTAGAAAAGCGGGAGGGCTATATCCATGGGTAATGGATAAGTATCAAGCCTGCCGAGATATTTCTCCATTTCTTCGGGATCAAGTATTGAATTTACCGTAGCCGGGTTTTTCAGGTTGCCCATATTATAACACATGAGCAGGGCCTTATCTGCCGGGGGAATGCCTGTTTGATGGGCATATTTTACCTGGTGCAGCCGAAGGGTGACCGACACTATACTGTTGGCATTTCTTCTGGCCATTGCTGCTTTTATGGTGCGCAGTAAGACGAAATAGTTTTCCCGCGTATTGTTTGTCCAGTCGCAGTCTATCTGCAGTTCATCGCCCTGTATCAGTCCGTTTGTCGTAAATATCTTTTCAACCTGGTCGATTATTTTAATGCCCAGTTCCTTAACCTGGTTTGTGTCTGTGTAAAATGCCAACGCAGCAGGAGTGATAAAAACAACCGGGTTTATGGCATATTTTCGGGCTGCTATTTTCCCTTCTTCTGTAAACCTGATGGGCGCTACCGGGATCACTTGGTCCTGCACCCTTTCAATATCAAAACAACGGACCATCAGCCTCTTTACTGCCAGTGAATCCAGTAATTGAAGATCCCTGCCATCAAACACTGTTTTCCAGTAATAAAAAGCACGGCCTGTGTTAATTTGCTTTTCCCTGCAGGCAAAGCCGATTAATAAGATCAGGCATAATATCTTTGTGATGCTTTGTACTTTCATACGGCCAATGCGGTTAACCAATCCATCATTAATTCAACTGATCATGAACCTGCTCAAAGTTATTCTTCTTCCTTTATTTGCAACATTGTTCACATACTGCACTTACGCCCAGCAGTCATTAATGCTGTCCGGCCCAATGCTCGGACAAACAGAACTGCGAACAGCATCCATCTGGATGGAGGTGAAGCCTGATGTCAAACGTGTAGAACTGCGTTATTGGAAATCAGGATCGGATAAGAAGCAAAGTCGTGTGATCAACTGGAAAGGCAGCCTGGGAAATGAATTCAACCCGGTGGTCTTCCATGTTGGCGGACTTGACCCGGCCACAACCTATACTTATGAAGCGGAAGCAACGGGTCCGGAAAAAGGAGCGGTGGCAGTGAAGCAGGGTTCATTTACAACCAAGGAACTCTGGCAATGGCGCAAACCGGCACCCGATTTCAGTTTCCTTACTGGCAGTTGTAATTATGTGAACGAACCTGTCTATGATCGTCCGGGCAAGCCCTATGGTGGTGATTCTTCCATATTCAAACCCATGGCTGCAGAAAAAGCAGACTTCATGTTATGGCTGGGCGATAACTGGTATACCCGGGATGTTGATTATAATTCAAATTGGGGACTGTGGTACCGTGCCTCACACGACAGAAGCATACCCATTCTTCAGCCTTTGCTGAAAGCCATGCCTCAATATGCCATTTGGGATGACCATGATTTTGGGCCCAATGATATGGGGAAAGAATTTATTCTTAAAGAAGAAAGCCGCAATGTTTTTGTTAACTACTGGGCAAATCCTTCCTACGGCGAATACGGCAAAGGCATCTATACCAAAATGTCTTATGCCGATGCGGATATTTTTATGCTGGATGATCGTACCTGGCGCAGTTCCGACAGGCTGGAAGACAGCCTTAACGGGCAACCCAACCCCCATAAAAAAATGTTCGGCGAACAGCAGATGGATTGGCTGAAGAACGCACTGGCAGGAAGCGGCGCCACTTTTAAGATCATCGCAACAGGCAGCCAGGTGCTTAATCCTGCTTCGCCTTTTGATTGCTTCCGGAAATTTCCGGTTGAATATTATGAACTGATGGACTTCATCAAAAATGAAAAAATTTCCGGTGTGCTTTTTCTCACCGGCGACCGTCATCACAGTGAAGTGATCAAAGTGGAAGGGCTGGTTCCGTATCCATTGTATGATATCACCGCTTCCCCGCTGACTGCCGGCACGCATGTATTTGGCGCCAGTGAAAAGAATAACCCGAGCCGGGTTTTTGGCCTCGATCAGAAACAAAATTATGCACATATATCAGTGACCGGCAAGCAAAAGGAGCGGGTACTAACGGTTAAGTATAAGGGATTAAACGGAGAGGTGCTTGGGGAGTGGCGTGTGGGAGAGGGGGAGTTGAGGAATAAAGAATAAGGAATAAAGAATAAGGAATGAGGAAGGGAAATACATTTACCGCAACGAGTAACCCGGTCTGACGCCTGCCCGACTGAGTCATTCAGGCGGGGTCTCCGTCTGACCGCCTGAAGAAGTAGAAAGTTAAATAAGGAACAAAAAATAAGGAATGAGGAAGAGAAATACATTCACCGCAAGGATAATACAAAGGATTATGAAATATGTACTTGTTTTTTTACTGCTTGGGTTTTCCATACATCTTTTCGCGCAGCCGCTGAACAGTTTTGAAAAGCCTGCAGAAAACCCCATTTTAAAAGCGGATTCAACTTTTACATTTATTGATCCCATAAAGAAGACCATGGTGCGCTGGCAGCGGGCAGATGTGTTCAATCCCGGCGCCATTGTGAAGGATGATAAGGTCTTTTTATTGTATCGGGCCGAAGACAATCCGGCTGCGATCCTGGGGGGAAGAACCTCGAGGCTGGGGCTTGCCGAGAGCACCGATGGGATTCATTTCACCAAACACCCGGCACCGGTTTTGTTTCCGGATAATGATGCATTTCGCGAATATGATTATCCCGGTGGCTGTGAAGACCCAAGGGTGGTTCAGACAGAGGATGGGATGTTTGTTGTCATGTATACGTCATGGAATTATAAGGTTCCGAGGCTCTCTGTTGCTTTTTCAAAGGATCTTGTGAAATGGGAAAAGAAAGGCCCGGCATTTGCAAAGGCACATAACGGGAAATATAAAGACAGCGCCAGTAAATCGGGCTCCATTGTAACAAAGATGGTTAACAATAAGCCTGTTGTAGCCAAAATAAATGGCAAGTACTGGATGTACTGGGGCGAACATATCATCAACCTTGCATGGTCTGATAACCTGTTCGACTGGCACCCACTACTCAATGAAAAAGGTACACTGAAAGCTGCAGCAACAACCCGTCCGGGCAAATTCGACAGCGACCTTACGGAATGCGGTCCGCCAGCCATCATTACCGAAAAAGGGATTGTCTTGCTCTATAATGGAAAGAACGCCACCAATGAAAAAGCGGATCCTTCATTGCCAAAAGGGACCTATTCTGTAGGGCAGATTATTTTCGATGTCAATGACCCGGAGAAGGTTGTGGGTCGGTCTGATGTGCCATTTTTAAAACCAACCCTGCCGCATGAAGTATCAGGACAATATCAGGCCGGCACCACCTTTGCGGAGGGGCTTGTATTTTTTAAAGGCAAATGGTTTTTATATTACGGCACAGCTGATTCTTTTGTAGGCGTGGCGGTTTCTAAGTGAGAAATGTGCTGTGCTATTAAACGAATATTTTCAATTTCGCTGATTATACATTAGAGGTGGACATTGATAAGATCCCTCCTTCGTCGGGATGACAAAAAAAGGAATAAACCCTCTTTGTCATGCCGACGAAGGAGGCATCTTACTGGGGTGCATTGATAGGATCCCTCCTTTGCAGGGATAACAAAACAAAGGAATAAACCCTCTTTGTCATGCCGACGCAGGAGGCATCTTACTGGGGTGCATTGATAGGATCCCTCCTTTGTAGGGATAACAAAACAAAGGAATAAGCTCTCTTTTGTCATGCCGACGCAGCAGGCATCTTACTTCACTATCTGTCAACCTGGTATTTGTTTATCCGGCATGCTTTATCTGCAGAAAACTGTGAAAAATCATTTTTTAAAAAACCAGGCCGAAAGAAATCACCTTGAAAGAACATCTCATAATCGGAGTTGGTGTTTTTTCAAAGGTGTAAAGTTAATTGTATGAAATTACGTGTATTGATAGTCGTTTTATTGGCCGTCACCGGATTGTTCGGTTATCGTTACGGGTTATCTGGTAATAAGGGCCCAAAGACCTATGTGTCGAATTTCGAAAATGTGTTGGGTACTTCATTTGAATTGAAAGTGACTTCCACATCCGAGGATATTGCAGACCAGGCGGAGACAGTGGCCCTGGCAGAGATTGACAGATTAGCAAAGATCCTCAGCGGGTATGATCCATCCAGTGAGTTCAGTGTCTGGCAGAAAACACAGGGTGTTCCGGTGCCTGTATCAAAGGAATTATTTGAGGTGCTGGAATTGTTCGACAGCTGGAGACAACGTACAAATGGCGGGCTGGATGCTTCAGCGCAGGTGATCAGTTTGATTTGGAAAGAAGCGGCCGTAAAGCAGCAAATACCCTCCCGTGCTGCTTTGGAAACAGTTGTTGAACAGGCCCAAAAACAACACTGGACCCTTGATCCGATACAGCAAACCGCCACACATTTGAGCCAGGTTCCCTTAATGACCAATACTTTCGTTAAAAGCTATATCATTAAATCGGTGGCAGAAAAAGTCAAGAATATTCCGGGTATTAATGATGTGCTTGTAAATATAGGTGGTGATATTGTATTGATGGGGAATGACCTGAATGAAAATATCAACATCGCAGATCCCCTGGCCAATGCCGAAAATGACCTGCCCTTAACGGCTGTCCGGATTGCTAATAAAGCTATTGCCACCAGTGGAAATTATCGCAGGGGCGTGCGGATCAACGGAGAATGGTTTTCACATATTATTGATCCGAGAAACGGGTTGCCTGCAGATAATGTGATCAGCGCCACGGTTATTGCAGATAAGGCAACTGATGCAGGTGCTTTGGCAACTGCGTTCAATGTACTTGAGCCGGCAGAAGCAAAAAAACTGGCAGCAACCATTCCCGGTGTTGAGTATATGATCATAACAAAAAAAGGGGAACGCATTATCAGCAGTGGCTGGCATGCTTTGGAAACAAACGGGCCCGTGAAATCATTCATTGGTCATGATTTTACTTCTAATGCCGCAGTGCAGGAATCGGGAACACTTACAGTAAATCTTGAATTGAATACATTCGAAGGCCGTTTCAGGCGCCCCTTTGTGGCGGTCTGGATAGAAAACAGTAAAAAAGAAACAGTTAGGACAATAGCCTTGAGGTTTAATAAACCCAAATGGTTGCCAGATCTCAAATCATGGTATCATAAAAACTATTCGATGTATAATTCGGCGGATTTATCAATGTCCTCAATCAGCAGTGCAACAAGGCCTCCCGGAGCTTATGCTTTAAAATGGGATATGAAAGATGATAAAGGCAATCCTGTTCCGCCGGGTAAGTACACTGTTTTTATTGAAGCCGCCCGTGAGCATGGTACATACCAGATCATCAAACAGGAGATCGAATGTAAAAATAAATCGCAGGTCATTACTTTAAAAGGGAATGTAGAGATAGCAGCAGCATCTTTGGAATATACAAAAAATGGTAAATAGTGGAAACGCAGCAAGGCGCAGGTAAAGTGACAGAAAAAACCAATGGAAAATTGCGGCGTGAATTATCCGGCTGGACAAGATGGCTGCATATTTATCTGTCGATGTTCAGTTTTACCATTCTCTTTTTCTTTGCATTAACCGGGCTGACGCTCAATCATACCGAGTGGTTTGCAAGCCAGCAGAAAAGTTTAACAGAAAAAGGTGCGATCGATACCGTTCTGATAAAAACTACCAATAATCAGGAGGTCCGGAGACTTGAAATTGTGGAGTACCTAAGCAAAACGCATGGCTTGAAAGGTGCCTTGAGTGATTTCATTGCAGACGAGAACCAGTTGACCATTGCATTCAGTGGTCCCGCATATTCTGCTGATGTTTTCATAGAGCGGGAAACAGGCGCGTATGAAGTGACCATTACACAAAGTGGTTTTTTTGCTTTGATCAATGATCTGCATAAGGGCAGGGATTCCGGTAAAGGCTGGTCGGTACTCATTGATATTTCAGCCATTTTAATGATCCTTGTGTCATTGACAGGACTGATCATGATGTTTTTTTTAAAGAAGAAAAGGCTTGCCGGATTCATCATTGCTCTAATTGGAGCAGTGTTATCTTACCTTGTTTATATCATCTGGGTACCTTAAACGCAGAGGTACTACAGTAAAAAGTTCGCAGGGATGGAACAGGAATATCCATTCGATTTATTAATTTCATGCATGCAAATTAAGGTCTCCTACAAAAAGCCGCAGGTGCTGCAGGCGTTGCGCTATCATTTTATCAGTAAGCCCGAGATCAAGTTCATGATGATCCTGGTAAATGTTTTTGCCTTGGTGGCAGCGGGTTTATTTGCCTTTAAACTCATTTCACCTTTGCCTTTTTTAATGAGTTCTGTGCTCTGGCTGAGCATGATGGTAGCATTCTGGTTGTGGCTGCCCGCATTGATTTACCGGAGAAGCAGGACCTTTAAAGACAGTTTCACGGTTTCACTGGAAGACAACCATATGTTCATTGAAACGGACAAAGGGAAGAAGAGCTGGGCCTGGCGCGAGTTCACCAATTTTTATGAAACGCCTGGCTTTTTTCATCTTTATTTCGACAGCCGGAGTTTTTTCCTGATGCCCAAAGATGCTTTTGCCAATTCGGATGATCTACATGCAGCCAGGCAGCTGATGCGTTCACAGATAGTAAAAAAGTGATGGTTAACGTGTTGTGCTATTAAACGAATATTTACATATTCGCTTATTTTACATGATATCCTTCACCCTGGTAACTGAGCAAGCATCTCTTTTTGAGAAGCCCGGGTTCAGGATGACAAATATCTACCTGTCATGCCGAGGAACGAGGCATCTTTTTGTGATACCTGAAGAGCCCTCCTTCGTCGGGATGACAAACAAACATAAGATGACAAACATAGGATGACAATACACTCTGCTTTGTCTTGCCGACGCAGGAGGCATCTTCCTGTGCGCATTGATAAGATCCCTCCTTCGTCGGGATGACAAAGAAACATAGGATTATAAACAAACATAGGATGACAAGAGAGTATCGATAAAAAAATTGCTATGCCCAATGACTGATCTTCCCTCAACCTGTCATCCTGAACCCGGATGAATGGCGAATTTCATTCACTCCAGACACTAGGGTGAAGGATCTATTTTCGTAAACTTCTTAAAGCTGGCCTCCGATTTTCTTGCTCAGTCAATGGTAAACTTAATTTACTGAATGGCACAATAGCACAACACGTGGATAGTTAATTTTTTAAAAGGGAGTTCAGGTCAGATCAGTTTTTTATGCATAACATAATGCGGGATCGTAACTTCTTCAAATTCATCGCTGGCAACCTGGTATCCTAATTTTTCATAAAAACCAGCGGCTGTTTTCCGGGCGTGCATGGCCATGATCCTGTAGCCCCTGTCGCGGGCAACATTCTCCGCAAAATTCATCAGGGTTGCGCCAATACCTTTTCCCTGCTGGCTGTTTTGTACGGCCATTTGCCTCAGTTTACAGGTTGTTGGATCCATTTTAGTCAACAGGCAGCAGGCCAGGATCTTTTCATCGTCAAAGGCGCCAATGAGGATATCTTCTTTTTCCCTCTCCAGTTCCTCGGGATTAAAAACAAGTCCGAGTGGTTTCCGGAGGATATCATTCCTCAGGTCAACCATCATTTTGTACTCTTTTGAGCCGTGATCTATAATTTTTAGCGCCATAATTACAAGATAGTGGAAAAAAATATACCCTTATAAAATTAAAGAAATTACCTGATCTGGTCATTTAAAGGACAGAATTGCATGTTTTTATGCTTTAAATTGCCGCTTTATGAGCAAAATGAGGGTTTCCCGGAATTATTTACAGGCCGGTTTCAGACTCTTTAATCAGCAAAAATTGTTTTTATCTCAAAAACTATATTTTTGCACCCAGTATTAACCAAATTTTAAAACAATGTCAGACATTTCAACAAGGGTTAAAAAGATTATAGTTGACAAATTAGGCGTAGACGAAGCAGAGGTTACACCGGAAGCTTCCTTTACCAATGATCTGGGTGCTGATTCTCTGGATACAGTAGAACTGATCATGGAATTTGAAAAAGAATTCAACATTTCTATTCCGGACGAACAAGCTGAAACCATCACAACTGTTGGTCAGGCTGTAGCTTACCTGGAAGAACACGCCAAGTAATTTATTTGTCCCCATCCAGGCTTTACTTCATTACATATGGAATTAAAAAGGGCTGTCATTACGGGAATCGGCGCTATTACGCCTATTGGAAATACTGCTCCGGATTACTGGAACGGTCTTATCAATGGCATGTCTGGCGCCGATTTCATTACTCTTTTTGACGCGTCTAAATTCAAGACGCGTTTCGCCTGTGAAGTGAAGGGCTTCGATCCGGTGGCTTACCTTGACCGCAAAGAAGCGCGAAAGATCGACCGATTTACCCAACTTGCCCTGGTATCCAGCGATGAGGCTATCAAAGATGCCGGGATATCCAGTGAATCGGTTAACCCTGACCGTACGGGCGTGATCTTCTCCAGCGGAATAGGTGGCCTGATTACATTCCAGGAAGAAGTAATGGCATATGCCAAAGGTGACGGTACCCCAAGGTTCAATCCCTTCTTTATTCCGAAGATGATCCTGGATATTGCCGCAGGGCATATTTCCATGCGCCATGGTTTCCGGGGGCCGAATTTTGCTGTTGTCAGCGCCTGCGCCTCTTCTACACATGCCATCATTGAAGCAACCAATTATATCCGCCTCGGTAAGGCTGATATCATTGTGGCTGGTGGCAGTGAAGCGGTGATCTGCGATGCGGGAGTGGCGGGTTTCAACGCCATGAAAGCGCTCAGTGAAAGAAACGACGATCCTAAAACAGCTTCACGGCCTTTTGATAAAGATCGTGACGGCTTTGTAATGGGCGAAGGCAGCGGCTGTGTCATTGTTGAAGAACTGGAACATGCCCTGAAAAGAGGCGCAAAGATTTATTGTGAAATCGCAGGAGGCGGTGCCACTGCCGATGCATATCACATAACCGCACCTCACCCTGAAGGGCTGGGTGCCCTAAGCGTTATGCGGGCTTCACTCGAAGAGGCTGGTATGAAACCAGAGGATATTGATTACATCAATGTTCACGGTACTTCAACCCCACTGGGTGATATCGCAGAAACGAAAGCAATCCTGAAGGTTTTTGGGGAACATTCGTATAACCTCAATATCAGTTCCACCAAGTCCATGACAGGCCATTTATTAGGTGCTGCCGGGGTCATAGAGGCTATCGCCTGCATCTATGCAGTGATAAACGATATTGTTCCGCCTACGATCAATCATTCGACTCCTGATCCCGAACTGGATCCTAAACTTAATTTTACTTTCGGTAAAGCACAGCCTAAAAAGATCAGGGCAGCCCTGAGCAATACTTTTGGGTTTGGAGGTCATAATGCTTCTGTAATCGTCAAGAAATATGCATAGCACTTCTCATGTTGTTGTTCCTAAACAATCTTTCCCCTTTTTCTTACTTTTAATGACCACCACCCAATAAAAACCAAAGGCTTTGTACTCCTGGCTACAATACTTATTTATTTCAAAGGCCGAAAGGTCCTATCTCAGGCAGGTTAGTAATGTACTTGGGTTTAAACCAGGGAGGATTGACCTCTACACTACAGCCCTAAGCCACCGGTCTGTAAAAGAAGGCGCAGATGAAAATAATGAGCGGCTTGAATACCTGGGCGATGCAGTTTTGAGCGGTATCGTGGCCGATTATCTTTTCAAAAGATATCCATATAAAGGTGAAGGTTACCTGACCGAAATGCGCAGTAAAATGGTCAACCGTGCAACCCTCAATGAAATAGCCATCAGGATGGGCCTGAAAAAAATAACGCATTATAACAAAAGCGACAATTCACTTAAGATCAGCCAGATCTTTGGCAATACGCTGGAGGCTTTGGTAGGCGCCATCTACCTTGATAAGGGCTACGATAAAACCAAGAGCTGGATTTTCAAAAGGATCATCATCCCGCATATGTTCATGGAAGATCTTGAGCTGCTGGAGATCAACCATAAAAATAAACTCTACGGATGGGCCAATAAGAATGGCAAATCCCTTGAATTTGAAACCCTGGATGAAAAAGTGGAAAAGGGCAGGCGTTTGTTCAGGGTGGGTGCCGTTGTTGACGGTGAACTCATTGCAGAAGGTAAGGCGTTCAACAAAAAAGACGCCAGCCAGATAGCCGCACAGTTAGCGGTAGAAAAACTGGGAATCGGCTGATCTGCTTCCGGTTGACATTTCTTTTTTACTTAATTCATTGACAATCCAGTGCATATGTAAATCGGCAAAGGAGTCCCTTAAATAAAACCTCATTTATCTTGCTTTTGTCAGTTATTGTGCCCATATTTGAAAACCAATCTTAAGAATTACCCCTGGCTAAGTCTGCCCAATTCATATTCCTGTTCAACCATTATGTTCCTGTACGTTGTGAATTGACCTTTCCTCAAATCCATTCATTCAACTCCAATTATCCGGTTAAACAAAGCCTTCTCTAACTGATATAGGTATTGCATGAAATTTGGCTTGACCGTATTCTTCATATATGCATTGACGTTAGTGTCTGTTGCACAAACAACATTAACATCAACAGGTTCGGGTGCATGGTCTTCTCCGCAATCCTGGGATAAAAAACGCATACCCGGAGATAAGGACATCATTGTGATCCAGTCCGGACATAACATTGAACTAACCGGCGATGTCCATTTGAAAAATATCACCCTCCGTGTAATCGGTACCCTTTCCCTGAATGGCAGTAAGACCATTAACCTCAATTCAGGATCCATCATCAATGTTATTTCAGGCGGAAGGATAACGGCGCAAAATTCATCAGGCTCGGGTGCCATTTATATAGGCGGTGCAGCCAAATTCAGGGGCAATAAGATTTTTAATACAGCATGGGGCCCTGGTGTCCTTTACGGACTTGCTTATGCAACTTCCACAACGGGAAATATTGATCATTCCGGTGCCGGTTTTATTATAGGGAATCTTCCTGCAGTATGGCAGGATTTTAATCTTTTCAGGACATCGGACAACCACGTTCAAATGGTATGGGTTACCAGTCATGAAACAGGTACCCGTGTTTTCAGGATCGAAAGAAGCAGGAACGCACAAGTGTGGGAAGTGATCGGGGAAATTGAATCGCCCGGCAGCCCCGGTTCCCAGAACATATATAATTTTGTTGACAGTGATCCGGGTTCAGGCCTTGTGTATTACCGGGTAAAGGAAATTGACCCTGATGGTATTTATAAACTTTCTTCCGTGCGTTCCCTGCGAATGGAATTGCAAATGGCAATGGATAAGTTGTATCCCAATCCGGCACATTCATCAATTCATATAAGGTATAAAAAAACAACAGACAGCAACTCGAAACTCTTAGTGTATAACGTGAAGGGACAAACGATGCGTTCGGTTAACCTTTCCGCCGGAACCGATCTGCACTTACTGGATGTTTCGGATTTACAAAGAGGCGTATACATGATTCATATCCGGCATGCCGATGGCATGTTGTATAATCATTCATTTATAAAACATTGACCAACCTGGAGACCAGGTCTCATCACCCGGCAACGGTGCTGATGGGACCTTTTTTATTCTCTTTCCTGGCAGAGTTCAATAAGCACCCCATGTGTATCACGGGGGTGCAGGAAACATACCCATTTGTTGTCGGCGCCGGCTTTAGGCTCCGGGTTTAAAAGCTGAAACCCGGCCTCGCTGAGCCGGGCCATTTCGGCTTTGATATCTTTTACATCAAAAGCAATATGATGAAGGCCCTCGCCTTTTCTTTCTATGAATTTAGCGATCACTCCATCCGGATCTGTGCTTTCCAGTAATTCGATTTTGGTCTCCCCCTGTTTGAAAAAAGCGGTGTTGACCTTTTCTGCAACCACCGGTTCCATTTTATAACAGGTTGTGTTGAGTAGATTTTCAAAAAGCGGGATAGCATCTTTCAATGCTTTCACCGCAATGCCTATATGTTCAACTTTTTCCATGCACTAAAAATACAGCTATTTTCCGCACGCCATCAGGTCTGCATTTTCTTTTGCCTGGTTGCTTCCGGGTTAGCCGGTATCATGTAATTTTATGTTTATGGTTACAGTTCCGGTATACCTGGATTATCATGCAACAACACCCTGCGACCCCCGGGTGGTGGAAGCTATGCTACCCTGGTTCACGCAGGACTTTGGCAATGCCTCAAGCAGGCAGCATGCTTTTGGTTGGAAGGCGGCCGCAGGGGTTAAAATGGCCAGGGAAAATACCGCGGAATTAATTGGAGCGAGCCCGGATGAGATGATCTTTACTTCCGGGGCTACAGAAAGTGTTAACCTGGCATTAAAAGGAGTTGCCGATAAATACGCAGCCAAAGGCCGGCACATCATTACATCTGTAACCGAACATGCTGCCGTGCTGGATTCCTGTTCAAGGCTCGAAAAAAGCGGTTTTTCTTGTACATACCTTGAAGTTGACGGGCAGGGCCGGATAAGCCTCGACGCATTACGGGCTTCTTTCAGGCCTGATACGATCCTGGTATCTATTATGATCGCCAATAATGAAACCGGGGTTATTCAGGACATAAAGGCCGTCAGCGACCTATGCAGGGAAAGGGGCGTGCTTCTATTTACTGATGCGACCCAGGCAATTGGTAAAATTCCGGTAAATATTCAGGAAATGGGTATTGACCTCCTTGCTTTGTCGGCACACAAATTTTACGGTCCCAAAGGTGTTGGTGCCTTATATGTCAGGAGAAGGGACCCCCGGGTTCAGTTATCGCCTTTACTGGATGGTGGTGGTCATGAAAAAGGCCTTCGGAGCGGAACCCTAAATGTACCCGGTATTGTTGGCATGGGCAAAGCAGCCGAAGTTGCCAGGGTAGAAATGGAAGGGGATATGAAACGAATCCGGCAGCTTCGGGATCATCTTGAGCAAGTACTTTGCAGAGAGCCGGAAGTATATGTCAATGGCAGCATTTCTGCCCGCCTGGACACCGTTACCAATCTCTCTTTCGGGTATACCGAAGGCCCGGTTTTACTAGCTGCAGTAACCAAAAAAATTGCGGTTTCAACCGGGTCGGCCTGTTCCTCCGCCTCACTGGAGCCTTCACATGTACTCACGGCCATGGGGCTCGGCAAAGAACTGGCCTATGCTTCAATCCGCATCAGCCTGGGTCGTTTCATCACGGAGCCTGAGGTACATTTTGCGGAAAACCTGATCATTAAAGCCTTACAGGAGCTCCGGCAACAGGGTCAACAGTGGGATATGTTTAAAAAAGGGCTTCTGCCCGACAATGATCCATGGAAACATCCTTCTCAGCGCGAAGGCCTCATTACCTGAATCCCTAAACCTGTATTATCTTTACACAGAACTGAATGCTGATTCAGTTGTTGATAATAGAATAAATTTTTCCGCTATGCAGGCTACAGCTTTAGAGAATGGAATTTTCATCAGTGACAAAGCCCTTGAGAGGGTTACCACACTTCTGCAGGATCAAGGGCGCGGGGCAGATTATTTTGTTCGTGTCAGCGTGGTAAGCGGAGGCTGTTCCGGTTTAAGCTACAAAATGGATTTTGATAATGTACTGAAGCCTGCCGACCAGATTTTTGAGGATAAAGGAATGAAATTAGTTACTGACATGAAGAGTGTACTTTACCTCTTTAATACAACGCTGGATTATTCAGATGGCCTTGATGGCAAGGGATTTCATTTCATAAACCCCAATGCAAGCAGGACCTGCGCCTGTGGCGAAAGTTTCTCCGTTTAATTTAATTGATATTCACTGTTACCGCTAATCTCCAAGCCTTGGACTCGGAGGAGGAGGAGGTGGCGGAGGAGGAGGTGATGGTGGCTCAACTGCTACATCTGCTGATGTTACTGGAAGGGGTGGTGTGGGAGGTAGTAGTGGCGGTGGGGGCTCAGGCAGTAAAGATTTCAGCACTAATGGCGGCTTGGGTGGCAAGGGCGGTTTTGGAGCAACCTGGCTGATAGTGACCATACCCATGATAACCAGAAATGAAACTAAGATTGTCTTTTTCATATCAGTTGTTTTAGAAAAGATCCAAAAACAGCTGTTTTCCATAATCATACTACCTATTTCCAAAGTTATATTGCAAAAAAATCCCCCGGTGTTCCGGGGGAAATGATTGCAGTTGGTATCGGTTACAAATTTCAGCCCTTGATAAAGGGTATTATCAATCGTTTATTTTGGTGTTTTAATATTAGGGAGTAACGGCCTTTTGGTAAATGCACAACATTAATGGTGTTGTGTTTCCCATGGAGCATAATGGCCTTTATAACCTGAGACCCTTTGTCATTGACAATAAGACATTCAAAAGCGCTGCTTGCCCCGGGGAAATAGAGGGTAATTACACTATTTGCCGGGTTTGGATAAACACTTATTTTAGTTTGCTTCTCTACAAATTGAAAGGAGACGGCTGAAACAAAGTTGCTGTCAGTTGCTGTTTTAACCCTGACGCGATAATAATTAAAACCCTGGCCGGGTAGCTGATCGGTATAATAATATGTTTTCTGACCCGGATTTTTAGCAGCTTCTACAAATCCTGTTTGAATGAAATTTCTTCCATCGTAACTTTTTTCAATACTGAAATGATTGATCTCATCATCACCTTCTATGATCCAGTCCAATCTGACAGTTTCATCCACCAGCCGGGTAACCAGGTTAACAGCCCTGATGGGCAGGATGTTCAGCTTACTGCGTGATGCCAGTGTAAAAACTGAAAAACTGTTTATAACCAGGTTGCTGGTGATCCGCCCTTTTGTGCCGGAAACGCTAAACTGTGGCTCATCTCCCGTTTCGTCCCATCTTAAACCCATCCCCCTGTCTGCATATTGAGCAATGCGCAGATCATTCCTTGCGGCATCAGAATTGCCTACGCCACTCTCTGCCCGCCAGCTCAGTCCAATCCGTGCATCGGTATTTATGGATGATGGATCTGTTTCAACCGACCAGTATTCGATCCTGCTTATATGATCCAATGGGGGGCGCGCCACGGGTAAAAGAAAAGTATATGGAACAGGGAAATACTCTGTCTTATAGCGGGCATATCCTGCATTGATCTTTTCCAGCAGCACCGGGGCAAATACAGACCCTTTTCCCACGGGAATCGATTGGGTTCCTGCCATTGTTGTTTCCCATTCCATGGGGCCATTGATAAAACTGTTTTCCCAGCCTGTATTGGTCTCACCATACGCATTCACTGGACTTTGTACACTATTGCCCGCGAAAATGATCAGGGCAGCTGAATGGGTATTGATCAAACCGGAACGCAGTTGGAGTTGCCCGTTGACCCTAACGGTATTGGTTAGTTGCAAATTCCCTGTTGCTTTATCCACCCCCAGATCGTTTATGGTTCCTGGCAATCCATTACCGCTTACCTGGTCGCCCGCAGATTCAAATAAAAAATTAGCGCCGGCATTGAAATTGCGGGTTGCCGTTTGTATGTTGCCTGTACTGCCTGAAAGGCTTATACCCTCCGGCGAACCTATGCCCAGTGTGGCATCTGTGTCTGCCGTAAAAATGCCATTGCCCGAAATGAGATTATTGCCGGTATGAAGCAGGGCTCCGCTGTTTAGCAGAAAAGTATGTCCGGCCTGTGGCAGGTTAACGGATCGCTCCAGTGTACAGATACTTCCGGAAAAAACCTCCATGTTTCGGAAATTAGTATTCAGGCTTAGGTTCCCGTTGCCTTTTATGATGTTGTTTGTGCCGGCGAAAAATATACTCCGCCCGGTGCCTCCCGCTGTAGAGGGATGCAGGTTCAGGTTGCCTGAAATATCGAGTTCCCCGCGTAAAAGGATATTGGCAGATAATGTTGAGGTAAGTGTGGCTCCCGGCCTGATCGTCCAGTTGCCATTGATCTGTAAAGTGGATGTTCCACTGCCACTGTATGATTTAACGCCACCGGCTGCAGAAGCACTAAAAACGAGCGATCCAAAAGTGTTGCCTGTCAGTGAAACGGTATAACCGGCTGTTCCGGGTACATCAAATTCAAAAATTCCCAATTCGGTACCTGCTGCTATTGATAATTTATCAATCAGTGAGGCATTGCCTCTTGGTGTATTGTGCAGATACCGTGCTCCATTGTTGATGCGCATTAAGCCAGTTAGCCTGATCACCTCTCCGGATCCTGCCCCGGAAGAATTTCGCAGGGTTGCGCCACTGCCCAATTCCAGCGATTCCCCGCTGCCGGTAACCTCAAGCCCGGGTACGGAGGTATTTCCTGCGGGTAAATGCAGCACTATGGTATTGCCCGCTGCGGGTAATATGCTCAATGATTCCACGGAAACGCTTACCGCACCGGAAGGTAACAGTACCGTATAACTGCCAAAGAAAAGGCTGTTATCCAGTACAACATCCTCTCCAGATGCGGGTACCCCATCGGGAAACCAATTGGCCGCAGTGGACCAGTTATTGTCATTACCGCCTCCATCCCAGTTTTTTTGTCCATGGGCCAGATACACGCAGCAGGTAAAAACGAATGCCAGGTACACATTTTTCATATTCACTTTTTTTACGATTACTGTTCTCAGGCAATTTAACATCCTGGGCAGGGGGTAAAAAAGTACTTTACACCAATTTTTGACGTTTTTTTCCCGGGTTAATGTAATCTTGCACTTTATTTAGCTTATGTGGTCGATCTGTAAAAAGGAACTAAGACAATTTTTCAGCAGCCTTACCGGGTATATTGCCATTGTGGTTTTCCTATTGCTCAATGGTTTATTCCTCTTTGTATTTCCTGCATCCAGTGTATTTGATTATGGGTATGCCACTTTGGATAAATTCTTTGAAATGTCGCCGTGGATCTTGTTGCTGCTCATACCAGCGATCACTATGCGGAGTTTTGCAGATGAGTTCAAAGGCGGGACCTATGAGATATTGCAGACAAAGCCTTTGACACGCTGGCAGCTTATCTGGGGCAAATATTTTGCTTCACTTATAATTGTGATCATTGCCGTATTGCCGACGATCATTTATGTACTTACCATTTCCCGGTTGTCAACCGGGGGTATCGACAGTGGCGGTATAGCCGGATCATATATCGGCCTTTTTTTCCTGGCCGCTGTATTCACTGCCATTGGTATTTGCTGCAGCAGCCTTACCTCTAATGCAGTGGTATCATTCCTGCTCAGCGCTTTTGCATGCTTCGTTATCTATTCTGCATTTTCCGCACTGAGTACGCTCCCGGTTTTTGAAACCGGTTCAGGCTATTTCATAGAAATGCTGGGCATCGATTCTCATTACCGCAGCATCAGACGCGGTGTAATAGACAGCAGGGATATCGTGTATTTTACAACGGTAGTGCTGCTGTTCCTTTTCCTGACCGCAAGAAACCTGGTGAAACGCTGAACCCATTATGCTGAACCGATTATTACATGCAAAATTCGGATGGGCGGTTGTCCTTCTTGCCCTCGTGGGAATCAATATCCTGTTTTCCCTTTTTCATTTCCGGCTTGACCTCACTGCCGAAAAAAGATATACCCTTTCCAATCCAACAAAGGAGCTCCTTCGTAAGCTTGAAGATAAAGTTGACATAACTGTTTTCCTTGACGGAGATATGCCCGCAGGGTTTAAAAAACTTGCCGGCAGCACAGAAGACATGCTTTCCGCATTCAAGGGAACCGCAGAGAATAACCTCAGCTACAGGTTCAGCAGGCCAGGTGAAGGCATGGACGATACATCGAGGATGGTACTCTATGATTCCCTGCGCAGAATGGGCATTAATCCAACTAACGTAAAGGCGCAGGCGAAAGAGGGCGAGGGAATGGAAGAGCGGCTGGTTTACCCCGGCGCGATTGTAAAATACCAGGACAGGGTGCTGGGGGTTGACTTCCTGCAGGGACAAAGCAGCCTGGATGGCATCAATTCGCTCAATAATGCGGAAGCGCTGCTGGAGTATAAACTTGCTGATGCCATCCGCAAGATCACATTGGATACGATACCCCTGGTTGGTTACCTGGTTGGAAACGGGCAGCCTGTGGATTACAGTGTTTACGATCTCATTGAAAATACCCTCCGGCAGAATTATGCTTTCCGCATCCTGCCTATTGATAGTGTAACCATCATACCGCCTGTATTCAAGGCTCTGTTTGTAGTAAAGCCGGTTGTGCCTTTCAGTGAGCAACAGAAACTGAAACTGGATCAGTATGTCATGCACGGTGGGAAAGTGGTATGGATGATCGATAACCTGTATGCAAGCCTCGACAGCCTCCAGCGCAGTGAAGGACAATTCATTGCATTTGATATGGGTCTGAACCTGGAAGACTTATTGTTTAAATACGGGGTGCGTATCAATAAAGACCTGGTGCAGGACCTTCAAAGCGACCGCATTCCATCTGTCATTGGCAATATGGGGAACAAACCCCAGATCGAAGTTTTACCGTGGCCTTATTTTCCCTTGTTGCGTAATACCTCAAACCACCCGATCGCCAAAAACCTTGATTATGTGGTGGCTCAGTTTCCGCATTCGCTGGATACGGTAAAAGCACCGGGCATTAAAAAGACTTTTTTACTGTCTACATCACCGGAAGCAAGGTCGCTGCAAACGCCTGCCCGGGTTGAATGGGCCAGTATCCGGACCGAAGAAGACCTCAAAACCTTCAATAAAAGTAATATTCCGGTTGCAGTTTTACTGGAAGGAAAATTCCAGTCGCTTTATGCAAACCGCATTTCCACAAACATGGCCGATACCCTCGCACGCATGTATGGCCAGCCATTTAAAGCAGTTGCTGATCAGGATAATAAAATGGTTGTGATTGCCGATGGGGATATTGCCCTGAATGCATTTACCCAACAGGAGGGGCCGCTTCCTTTGGGCATGAACAGTTACACCAAACAGCAATATGCCAATCGTGAGTTCCTGCTGAATACCCTTGAGTACCTTGTTGATAATTCCGGTATCCTGGAAACAAGAGGGAAAGATTATACACTTCGCCTGCTGGATAATAAAAAAGTGGAGGAAGATAAAACATTCTGGCAGCTTGTGAATATTGCCGGTCCCATCCTGCTGATCATCCTGCTGATAGCAGTTTACCAGTTTTACCGGAAGAAAAAATACAGCCGTGCCTGACTAGGATGAACAACTACGCCGCTAAATAGTATCTTTGCCCGATTAATCAGGCCATTGGCAATAATCAGGCTGAATTCCCTTTTAAAATTTTTGCATGACACCAGACCAGATAACGTATCTCACTTTTGGCGTTTTATTATTGTTAGCCCTTGTTTTTGATCTGGGGTTGATGAGCAAGAAAAATACTACGGTTACGATTCGGAAAGCCCTTTATCAAACCCTTTTCTGGGTTGCCCTTTCCCTGGCATTTTGTATTTTTCTCTGGTTTGAAAAAACACCCCTGATTGCAACTAAATACTTTACGGCCTACCTCATGGAATGGTCGCTTAGCGTGGACAATATCTTTGTATTCATACTCATCTTTACTTACTTCAAAGTTGAAGAGAATGATGCGGCAAGGGCACTGCTTATCGGTATCCTGCTGGCCATTGTATTCCGGATCATTTTTATTGCGGTAGGTATCGGGCTGATCGAACGTTTTCACTGGATACTTTACCTGTTTGGCGCTTTCCTGATCTATACCGGATATAAATTGTTTTTCAAAAAAGATGAGGCAGAATTCGATCCCGGAAAGAGCAAGATTTACACTTTCATGCAAAAATTTTTCCGGCTTTCTGAAGTAGCACCACACGGAAGATACTTTGTGGACCATCATGGTAAATTATTCTTTACTACACTTTCTGTAGTTGTAGTGATGCTGGCTGCCGTTGATATTGCTTTTGCGCTGGATTCTATTCCCACGGTGGTATCGCTGGTCAGGGAAAAGGCCAATGCGCCTTTTACGGCTGATGATAAACTGGTTATCTACTCATCTAATATCTTTGCGATCCTTGGTCTGCGTTCTTTATTCTTCCTCCTCAGGGGCGCTGTGGACCAGTTTGATTTTCTGCAACAGGGAATTGCCGTGGTACTGGCTTTCATAGGTGTTAAAATGTTGCTGGAATTCTTTGACATCCGCATTTCGATTTTTGTATCTCTGGCTGTGATAGTTCTATGTTTGAGCGCATCCGTATTTTATTCCATGCATCATAAAAGACAAAAGGCTATTCGTGATGCTGCCGGGAGCAGACTCTAATCTACAATGCAGGGATATGCACCTCATATCATCAGTTCATGGATTGAAGGCCGGCTATTCCCCGGCCTGAAGCAACCTTCGCGTTTAGACCATATCCTGTTTGACAGCCGCAAACTGGCCTTCCCGGATACAACGATATTTTTTACTTTAACTGAAGGCCGCCGCAATGGCCACGAGTATATAACGGATTTGTATAGCCGCGGTGTTCGGGCATTTGTGGTAAGTGAAGAACCGGCGAGGGAAAAATTCCCCGAAGCCCTTTTTATTTTGGTTCCCGATACCCTGGGTGCCTTGCAAAAGCTGGCTGCTCATCACAGGATGCAATTTAATTATCCGGTTATAGGCATTACCGGCAGCAACGGTAAAACAGTGGTCAAGGAATGGCTTAATTATTTGTTGTCGCCCGACTTCCGGATCGTACGGAGCCCAAAAAGCTATAATTCACAGATCGGTGTGCCGCTGAGTATCTGGCAGATGGAAGAAGGGGACCAGTTAGGCATTTTCGAAGCCGGTATTTCCCTGCCCGGCGAAATGGAAAAGCTGCAAAAGATCATCAGGCCCACGCTGGGTATTTTCACCAATATAGGGGAAGCGCATAGCGAAGGTTTCAGCAGCCTGCAGGAGAAGATCAGGGAAAAGCTTACACTTTTCACCGGTTCGGATACTTTGATGTATTGCAAAGATCATCAGTCGATAGATGACATATTGCAATCTGAACACACACCCGGTAAGCAGCCCGGGCTTTTCTCCTGGGGCAGGCATCCGGATGCCGACATAAGGATAGAAACAATCAATAAAACGCCAAAGCATACTGAAATAGTTGCAGCATATAATAATACAGTGTATGCGTTCACGATACCATTTACAGATGATGCATCCCTGGAAAATGCCATGCACGGACTGGCGGTGATGATCTTTTTTTCGATTCCTGCCGCGGTGATCGCAGAAAGGATGCAGGGGCTTCCCTCTCTTGCGATGAGGCTGGAACTGAAAGAAGCGATCAACCGTTGTTCGCTGATTAATGACAGCTATAACGCAGACTGGAGCTCGCTTCAACTGGCTTTGAATTTCCTGGCGCAACAGCACCAGCATCCGAAACACACCCTTATCTTATCTGATATTTTACAGAGCGGCAGGTCCGATACCGCTTTATACAGCGATATCGCCCAATTATTAATGCAGCAAAAAGTACACAGGTTCATTGGTATTGGTACGGCAATCTTAAAGCATGCACATCTCTTTGAAAATGCGGTTTCGGAGTCAGCTTTTTATCCGGCCACGGATGTTTTCCTGGAGCAATTTCATCCGTCTATGTTCCGGGACGAAACGATACTTATCAAAGGTGCACGGGCTTTTGAATTTGAACGCATCGCCTATTTGCTGGAACAAAAAATACACCAGACGGTACTCGAGATCAATCTCAGTGCGGTTACCCATAACCTTAAGCAATATCAAAGCGTTTTGTCGCCACAGACCCGGCTGATGGCCATGGTCAAAGCGTTTTCATACGGAGCCGGAACCTTTGAGATAGCTAACCTGCTTCAGTTTCACCAGGTAGATTACCTTGCTGTAGCTTATACGGATGAGGGCGTTGAATTACGCAAAGCCGGGATTCGGTTGCCCATTATGGTTATGAATGCGGAAGAGCGCAGTTTTCCTGCGCTTACAAACTACGATCTTCAGCCTGAATTGTTTTCCTTTGAAATAGCCCGCTCTTTTGATATGTATCTGCAATCGGAAGGGATCACAGACTATCCTGTACACATAAAGTTTGATACGGGCATGCACCGGCTGGGCTTTGCGCCGGAAGAGACCGAGTCCCTCGGCAGGTTCCTGGTTCAGTCGAGGTCATTCCGTGTACAGACCGTCTTCAGCCACCTGGTGGCAAGTGAAGACCCGGCGGAAGATGATTTTACCCGGGAGCAGGCTGCTTTATTTCTGGATGCATGTATGCGGTTACAGGAAATGCTGGGGTATGGATTTGTGCGGCACCTTGCCAATACGGCTGCAATACTAAGGCACCCGCAATTGCAACTTGATATGGTTCGATTAGGCATTGGCCTGTATGGAATTGATCCGGCATTTTCGTCAGCTGCCATGCTGAAAGAGGTTTCCTGTTTGCGAACAACGGTAGCCCAGGTACGACAGGTTGCTGCCGGCCAGACTGTTGGGTATAACCGAAAAGGGAAATTGCTTCGGGATTCCATTATTGCTACGATCAGGATTGGCTATGCTGATGGTTACCCCCGAAGCCTGGGTAATGGCGCGGGCAAGGTTTGGATACAAGGAAAGCTCTTTCCTGTTATCGGCAGTGTATGCATGGATATGACCATGATCGATATAACCGGGCACCCGGAGATCAGGGAAGGGGAGAATGTTGTGGTTTTTGGCAAAGAATTACCGGTTACACAGCTCGCTGCCTGGGCCGGAACAATACCCTATGAGATATTAACGGGAATCTCTCAACGGGTACAAAGAGTATATTTTGAGGAGTGAAGCCGTATCAGTTAAAAGAATACAGATGTTCCGAATATGGAACAGAATTGAATATTGGCGGGGTTTTAGCTGTTCTAAATGGGTAAACTTTCGCTTTCTCCCTATATTTGCTGTTTAAACAAGAACCGGTGAAATTAAAGCATGTCTTCCTGTTGACGTTTTTGATCCTGCTGGCCGACCAGGCGCTGAAGATATACATCAAAACAAATTATTACCTGGGTCAGGAGCATGAAGTGATTTCAGGCATTTCCTGGTTCCGGATGCATTTCATTGAAAACGAAGGGATGGCCTATGGCTGGAAACTGGGTGGCGAATGGGGAAAGATGGCCCTCACACTTTTTCGCTTACTCGCCGTTATATTCGGAACCTTCTACCTGGCATATATCATCAGGAAAAAATATCATATTGGCTTTATCATTTGCGCCACGTTGATTTATGCAGGTGCCATTGGTAACCTGATAGACAGTTTATTTTATGGTCTCCTGTTTGAGAACAGTGATCCCTATGTGCAAAATATTGCCCGGTCGGTGAACCAGCAAGGCTTCACCGGCGGTTACGCAGGTTTCCTGCATGGCAAAGTGGTTGATATGCTTTATTTCCCGATCATTACAGATGCCAAATTCCCCGGTTGGTTTCCGGTTTGGGGCGGTGAATCTTTTGAATTCTTCAGGCCGGTTTTCAATATAGCAGATGCTTCCATTTCTTTTGGCGTCATAACCATTCTGATCTTCCAGCAAAAGTTTTTTAAAGCTTCGGAAGAGGGGTTTCATCCCACGGTTGAAACCAGCACAACAGTTAACGACGAAGTGCAGATATCCTGAAAATTTTCCAGTCCCAATTAAAGTAATTATGAAAAAGAGTTGGTTATACGGTGTGGTATTTCTATTCCTGCTTTCCTGTGAGAAAGAAAAAAGTTTTGAGGATGGCGGTACTATAAATCCGGGCCTGCCACCCCTGGGAAATAATTGCACGGTCAACCAGGTTTTATCAGTAGACTCGCTTACCGGTCAGGGTCTTTTTTCATTTTATACAGGTTTCAATAATTCCGGTGTGGCAGAAAGGGTAGAAGCATTTGACAGCATAGCCGGAACTGTTGAATTTGAGTCGACACTTCAATATAGCGGTGATACGATCAGGGTAAGCCCTACGGATTATTACCTTGTGGATGCTAATAAACGGGTGAAAGAACTCAAATCTGTTTTCAACCTGGGTGCTACTGTGGATACCTTCACATACAGGTACAATTATGATGCAAACGGTTACCTGGTAAGTAAAGAGATTTTCTCTACAGCAGTACCTATTCCTTTAAATATTCCATTTATTCGTTTTACATATACCTGGACTGCCGGCAACCTGGTATATATTGATGGTTCATTTGCCGTTCCGGGTCTTACTCAAAAAGTACTAACCGCCACATTGGAATATGATGCCAATGCAACTGCTAAAAACTTCATTCATATCCTGCCCGACGGATTTGAAACCTATCCGTATATCATGGCACTTGACCTCGGTAAAAAATCAAGGAACCTGGTAAAAAAAATAACCGTTGTTACATATGACGACAGCGGTAACATTGATGAAACTTTGGTATCAAACTTCAGTAAATATGTATTTTCTTCCGATGGTTACCTGTTGGAATGGTATGCAGAAGGTGAAAGTGCAGGCGGCTCCCCTCTTCCAAGCGGCCGCACGTTGTTTAAGTACTTTTGTAAATAGATAGGTTAATCTCAAGTCGCCAGTCGGCAATCGACAGTCGGCAAAACAGCCAATACATAATCCAACATTCATTATCTTAATAAAATCAGCTACATTTTTTTATTAATTTTTTTGATAATGCTTTCGGATGTTGTAATTGACTACTGACTGCTGTATTTGGCTGTTGACTGTAGACTGCAGACTGGCGACTGGCTACTGACTCCTGTATTTTTCTCTTCCTTTTCTGTTGTTTTACACATTGAATCGCTTTTCCGGCAATGTACTTTTACGGCATGTTCGTAAAAACATTCGGCAGTACGGTGTATGGAGTGGAAGCGATGACCATTACGGTTGAAGTAAACTGGAATGCTCAGGGCAAGGAATATTTCATCGTAGGGTTACCGGACAGTGCGGTAAAGGAAAGTATGCACCGGGTGGAAAGTGCGATCAAATCCAATCACTATGAAATGCCACGGACAAAGATCGTGGTGAACCTGGCACCTGCAGATGTAAAGAAGAGTGGAACGGCATTTGATTTGCCGATTGCGATGGGGGTGTTGGGAGCTTCTGAACAAATGCAGTGCTGGGAAAAACTGCAGGATTATCTTTTGATGGGCGAACTTAGCCTGGAAGGCGAAGTCCGGCCCATCAAAGGGGCCCTGCCCATTGCGATCCAGGCGCGCAAGGACAGGTTCAAAGGACTTATAGTTCCATTGTCCAATGCCCGCGAGGCAGGCATGGTAAATAATCTCACTGTATACGGGGTAAGTCACATAAAAGATGTCATAGAATTTTTTGAAGGCGGAGAGAAATCACTGCAACCCATAACTGTAAATGTCAGGGAGGAATTTTTAGCTGCGCAATACCATTTTGATACTGATTTCGCAGAAGTAAAAGGACAGGAAAATATCAAGCGTGCCCTCGAAATTGCAGCGGCAGGCGGGCATAATGTGATCCTCATTGGCCCGCCTGGTGCCGGCAAAACCATGCTGGCAAAACGACTTCCAACGATTCTCCCACCACTTACCATGCAGGAAGCACTGGAGACAACCAAGATACACAGTGTTGCAGGTAAGCTGCCGGAACACTCCTCACTGGTTTCACGCAGGCCTTTCCGTTCACCTCATCATACAATCAGTGATGTAGCGCTTGTTGGCGGCGGCGGAACACCACAACCCGGTGAGATTTCACTTTCTCATAATGGCGTGCTGTTTTTGGATGAACTTCCTGAGTTTAAAAGAACCGTGCTGGAGGTAATGCGCCAACCCATGGAAGAAAGAAAAGTAACTATTAGTCGTGCACGCATCGCCGTTGACTTTCCGGCTTCCTTCATGCTGGTGGCTTCCATGAACCCGTGTCCCTGCGGGTACTATAATCATCCGGATAAAGAATGCACCTGCCCGCCAGGCGCCGTTCAAAAATACCTGAATAAAGTATCAGGGCCTTTGCTGGACCGTATCGACCTGCATGTGGAAGTAACACCGGTAGCCTTTGCAGAACTTTCACAGGTGCGGCCTGGCGAGGATTCAGAAACGATACGTAAAAGGGTGATCCAGGCCCGGGAGGTTCAGGCCATAAGGTTTGAAAAGGATCAGGGTGTTTATGCCAATGCACAAATGAGCAATAAATCACTAAAGGAAATTTGCATCCTGGATCCTGTCTGCCGGCGGTTGTTGAAGATCGCCATGGATAAGCTCAATCTTTCAGCCCGGGCATATGACCGTATACTGCGGGTTTCCCGGACAATCGCCGACCTTGAAGGATCGGAGCCTATCTTACCGGAACATATAGCCGAAGCCATACAATACAGGAGCCTTGACAGGGAAAGCTGGGGAGGATGAGAAAATCGAAAATCGAAAGTGGAAAATCGAAAATGAATACAGTAACTGTAATCAGGAAAATAATAGCAGATGAATTGAAATGGACTTATTTTGATCAGTTAAATAATAAAGTAAAATGATGATGAGTTATTTAATTTTCAATTGATTCATATTAAGGAAAAGATATCATTCCGTTCTCAAACTTTTCACCGGGTTTGCAACCGCTGCTTTTATTGCCCGATAGCCAACAGTAAGCCACGCTATTACTACAGAAATAAGTATGGTTATTAAAAATATTCCAACGCCCATGTCTATTCTGTAGGCATAATTTTGCAACCATCGATGCATAAAAAAATAGGATAATGGAGTTGCGATTAAAAATGCAATGCCAATAAGCACTGTAAATTCTTTTGAGATTAAGTAAAGGATACTGACTACTGAAGCGCCTAATACTTTTCTGATACCCACTTCTTTGGTACGCTGCACTGCCATGAATGAAACAAAGCCATACAAGCCAAGACAGGAAATAAATATGGCAATGGCGGCGAATATTTTATACAATTTTGAGAGCTGAATTTCCCGCTTGTAAAAGCTGGCGATTTTGTCATCGAGAAACTGGTATTCATAAACAAAATCAGGATAAGTATTATTCCAAAGCTTTTCTATGACGGCCAAAGTTTGCTTCGCATGTTGAGGTTGTATTTTAATGTTGATTACCCGGTATACCATTTTCCATGAACCAAGCACTATCGGCTTCATTTCCTCTTTCAGAGAGCTGCCATTAAAATTTTTTACAACCCCAACAACAGGTGCAACAATGCTTCCGTCGAAAATATGTAAACTTTTACCTAAGATATCTTCTGGATTTTTAAAGCCTAATTTCTTCGCCATCATTTCATTTACCACAAATCCGTTTATGCTGTCTGCCGGGTAATAAGGCCTGCCCGCAATGAACTGAATATTATACGTTTTAAAGTAATCGGCATCTGCCCATTTAAAGTCGGGGTTGAAATCTGATGATTTTACAGCGTTTTCAAATGTAAAATCACCGTCCCAGGAAGCTTGATCCATCGGGCTAAAACTGCTGATACTCACATTTTTTATACCGGCAAGTTGCAGCAATTGAGTTTTTAAAGCGTCCGATTTAAAAATACGGTCACTGTCGTTCGGGATTTGCACCATAACGATGGCATCTTTATCAAAACCCATAGATGTATTTTGAAATAAATCCATTTGTCTCACAACAATAATGGTTCCTATGATCAAAGCCTGTGCAACTGTAAATTGGAAAACAACCAACACTCTTCTCATAGAAAGTCCACCCGCAGTGTTGCTGGTAAATTTACTTTTCAGGACTTTTATGGGATTAAATCCTGATAAAATAATTGCGGGATAGAAACCGGATAAAAAGGTAACAATAATAATTATGACTGATAAAAATGCAATCAAGGGAAAGCTTAATTGTATATCCAGGGAAATCTGAAATAGATTGCTGAGCAAGGGCAAAGCGATGAATGCAATCAATATTGCTAATACAACTGAGGCTAACGTAATGAGAAAAGTTTCACTTAGAAATTGTATAATCAATTGCTTTTTACTGCTGCCTAAAACCTTTCTGATGCCTACTTCTTTCGACCGGTTAACTGCCTGTGCAGTCGCAAGATTTATGAAGTTTATGCAGGCAATAATTAAAAGGAAAAAGCCAATTAAACTTATAGCTGTGATCAATGCTTTGCTAAATGTCCTTCCGCTGTAAGTGCCAAACTCGCTCTGGTAGTGTATATTACTTAAAGGCTGTAGAATATACCCATGGTTCGCAAATTCGGCCGGAGTGTGCTTTTTAACAAATGTTTTAAGATTGTTTTCGAATTGCCGTGACGACATATTTTTTGGGAGTACTACGAAAGTATTTAAAGAACCATCCTCGGCTGACCAATTCTGTGAAATATCCTCCCCTGCGGAAGTTTTAAAAGATAGCACAACCTGGAGGGGAAAGTCGGTATTAGCAGGAATATTTTTCAGGATACCTGTTATCTTGCAAACTTTGTCATTATTATACTTTATTAATTTACCTAAGGCTGTTTGCCAATCTCCAAAATATTTATCTGCTGTCTCCTGTGTGATTACTGCAGTATTTATTTCTGTTAAAGCAGTTTTTGAATCGCCGGCAAGGAAGGGGAAATTGAATATGTCGAAAAATTCAGGCTCAGCAAAAAATACATTTTCTTTAAATTTAGTTTGTGCTTCATTAGCTTTATCATTTATTAGTGATATCTGCTGATTTTCCCGTCCATAAATACGGGCAACATGTTCAAGTTGAGGATAGTCTGTTCGCAAGCCTTCCGCTACCGGAAAGGCACTGCCTTTCGAATAATTCATTCCATCCCTGGTTTTTATTGCAGCCGCCACCCTGTAAATCCGTTCTTTGTTTTTATGAAAATTATCAAAGCTTGTTTCATATTGGATTAATAGGAAAACAAGCAGGCAGGATGCGATTCCTACTGCCAAGCCGATAGTATTAATTGCTACGTAGGATTTATTGCTGCGTAAATTTTGCCAGGCAGTTTTGAAATAATTATTTATCATAATGGAACAGTATTGGATTGGTTAGAACAACCTGCCAAAAAACCGCCAAGAAATGTGCCATCTGCTTATTAAACTGAAATGCAATAAGTTGTGAACCTATGGGAAATTAAAAATGTACGTTTTTGATACAGTAAGTGTTCACTTACGGGAAAGTCCTATATCATTCCGACTGGGGGAAAACTGCAATTATATGATCCTTTCACACTTTACTTTCAAATTCTCTTTACATCTAAAGATTTTCCAGCAATTCAACTACTTTCTCTCTTTTCAAAATCAAATACCCTAACCGGTCATTGCTGATTCCGTCTTTTAATTGATAGCTGAATTCAAGTTGTTCATCAGTAATATGCGTCTCAAAATATTTGAAGCAGATATTGGGATAAGACTTAAGTTCTTCGCCGATCTCGTATAAGTGCGTGGAGAGGATAAAAAGTGCCCGGTTGATTTTGATCAATCCCTTGATGACCGTTGTGGAGCATTTCATGGCGTCCTGTATATTGGTACCTTTAAAGATTTCATCGATCAGGACAAGCCAGCGACGGTTATCATTTATTTTTTGTACAGTATTCTTTATGCGTTGTACTTCGTTGTAAAAATAACTTTCCCCTTTTACGATATTATCCACCACATTGATATTGCTGAGTATGCCATCGAAAAGGGTGAGTTTCATGGAAGCCGCCGGTACGCCCATGCCCATATGAGCAAGAAAAACTGAAAGCCCCACAGATTTGATGAATGTACTTTTACCTGCCATATTAGCACCGGTGAGAAAAATGAAATTCGTTCGAGGGCTCATTTCCAGGTCGTAGGACACAGGGTTCGCCAGCAGTATATGATACAATCCTTTTGCTTCAATAAATGGATCCGGTTCTTCAACCATTTCGGGGAAATGAAGATCGTATGTGTGAATTGCCATGGCCATGGAATACCAGGCATCCAGCTGGCTGTAGATCTGTATCAATTGTAAGGCACTGTTACGGAATTTATCGTGAAAGAACCGGCCAAAGTAAACTGTTTCACGAACGGTAAAAGGTTTCTTCAGGGGCCTCTTTGCCAGGTCTTCCAGTTGCTGATGCTGCAAGAGCACGCGGGCCTGCGACAGCAATGTTTGCAACCGGGCAGGCGCATCGGGTTCATCCAGAATTACAACCAGTTTCTGAAAGCCATGGACAAAATCATGTAAATGAGTGAGGGAGTAACGAGCCAGTGAGAAATCCGGTGAATGCAGCAACCTGTACAGATAGCTGTTCATATTATCTGCAGTTTCCGGAAGTGGATCAAGATTATAATCCAGGAATTTTTCCATTACCAGCAATGTGCCATTAGTGATGGCTTCGGGCCATTCTGATACTTTACGGAGAACCACTTTCAGGATTTGCTGTGTGGCATGTATCTGGTCCAGTTGGTCAAAAGGTTCACGGAAATACCGCACCAGCCATTCCTTTCCGGCTGCTGTACGGGTAAAATTGAGTTTATGAAAAACAGAAAATTCTTCTTCGGTATGGAAGATGGAGAGATCATTGTAAGAGGTGATATCTATCTGCATGTTTGCCCTGCACTTTAAATAATGATGATTTACCTGGCGAATTGCATTCGCATCCCTTTCACTGACTCGTCAAATTTACCATTATCATAAACCAGGTGGCCATTTACAAAAGTGTGTGTAACGGAAGCCGGCATTACAAACCCTTCAAAAGGGCTCCATCCGCATTTATACAAAATGTTTTCCTTGCTTACGGTGTTGGCCTTATCCATATCAACAATCACCAGGTCGGCATAATAACCTTCCCGGATATAACCCCTGTCTTTGATCTGGAAGCAGGTTGCCACAGCATGGCTCATTTTTTCCACGATCTTTTCGAGGTTGATCTTTCCCTGTTTGTAATAATGCAGCATTAAAGGCAGGCTGTGCTGCACAAGCGGCAATCCCGCGTGTGCCTTTTCATAGGGGCCGGTTTTTTCTTCCCAGGTATGCGGCGCATGGTCGGTGGCAATTACATCAAGCCTGTTGTCAAGCAGGGCCTTCCAAAGCGCATCTTTGTTTTCCTTTGCTTTGATGGCAGGGTTACATTTGATCTGGTAACCAAGGCGAGGGTAATCGTCAGCTGTAAAATGTAAGTGATGTACACAAACTTCAGCGGTGATCCTTTTTTTCTCCAGTGGCAGCATATTTGAAAAGAGCTGCAATTCACGGGCTGTACTGATGTGCAGGATATGCAGGCGGCTGTCGTATTTTTTGGCAAACTGTATCGCCGTCAGGGAAGATTCAAAACAGGCTTCATCATCCCGTATGATGGGATGGTCGGAAGGCTCCAGTATCTCTTTCTCTTGTTTGATCCTGTTATAATTGTCGCGGATCATTTTTTCCACTTCACAATGGGTGGCGATCAATACTTCACTTTCGCGGAACAGGCGATCCAGGGAAAGATGATTATCAACCAACATATTTCCTGTGGATGAACCCATGAAGATCTTAATACCGCATATATCATTTTTCTTATCATTTGTTTTAAGCGCCTCTTCCATATTGTCGTTGGATGTACCCATGAAAAAGGAGTAATTGGCAAGGGATACATTGGCTGCAATGGCATATTTTTCTTCCAGCAGGGCCTGAGTGAGTGCAGGCGGCTGGGTATTGGGCATTTCCATGAAGGCTGTAATACCACCGGCAACAGCTGCACGGGCTTCGGTATAGATTGATCCTTTGTGCGTAAGTCCGGGTTCCCGGAAATGCACCTGGTCGTCAATTACTCCGGGCAATAGGTATTTGTTTTCACCGTTTATTTCCTGCGCACCGGGGATATTACCCAGTTGTGCAGCTATTTTCTCAATCCGTCCATTGCTTAGTAGAACGTCACCTGTTGAAATCTGTCCCTCATTGACGATCCGTATATTTTTTAAAAGGTACTTTTGCATAACTTGATTGAATATTTAAAGCCACAAAGCTGCATGCAATTTATTAAAACCACTCTAAGATTACTGTTTTTTATTATTCCTTATGCGGGAATAGCCCAGTCGACTTATTTCCAGCAGGGATCCAAGGAAAATATACTGCTGGAAAGGCTGGAAATAAAAGCCCAGAAAGATACGGTGCTTAATTTTTCTTTCATCAAACCGTTTAACCGGAAATGGTGGATAGGTGCTATTGAACGGCTGGAACAGGATGCCGAACCTCTTAAGCTCAGCCGGGTTGATAAATACAATATCGAACGTTCCAAAATGAATAACCTGGAGTTTGTGAGTGGCGATAAATCAGCGCTGGTGAGTAAGAAGGCGCTTTGGAACACTTTTTATAAAACGCCCGCCAATTTTATTGAAGTTGATAACCCTGATTTCTTTCTTTCCGTCAATCCCGTATTGCAGCTTCAGGCCATGGCGGATAATGAAAGCGATGAAATGCTCTTTCTGAATACCCGGGGAATTGTGGCCCGGGGCCTTATCGCAAAGCGCATCGGTTTTCAAACCTATCTGACCGATAACCAGGAAAGGGCGCCAGTATTTGTACAGGACCGTATCACGCAGTATCGTGCTGTTCCCGGAAACGGGTTCTTTAAAACATTTAAAACTACCGGGGTTGATTATTTTGATGCCAGGGGAAGCTTCACGGTCAATGCGGCAAAGTATCTCGACATACAATTTGGTTATGATAAACAGTTTATAGGCAACGGTTACAGAAGCCTTTTCCTGAGTGAATTTCCCAATAACTATCTTTTTCTCAACCTGAACCTGCGTGTGTGGCGTTTGAACTATGTGAGCAAAACCGTTGAACTAACGTCTCAGTTTAAGCGCGGAAGTACAGATACATTGTTTCCTAAAAAGTATATGGCCATCCATCACATCAGTTTCAACGCACCCAAATGGCTTACACTGGGTTTATTTGAAGGAGTGGTTTTCGGCCGGCTCAACCAGTTTGAATTTTCTTACCTGAATCCTGTTATGTTTCTGCGTCCGGCAGAGCAACAGAATGGCAGTGCGGATAACGCATTTGTGGGACTTGATTTCAAGGCCAATATCGCCCGTCGTTTCCAGGTTTACGGACAATTGCTCTTTGATGAGTTTAAGCTGTCTGAGTTGAAAAAACGTGATGGCTGGTGGGCTAATAAATGGGCATTGCAGCTGGGTGCAAAATATATAGATGCGTTTGGTGTGAAAAATCTTGACCTGCAGCTGGAAACAAACCTGGTTCGTCCGTTCACTTATTCGCATTTTGATACCGTTGCAAACTATACCCATTATAACCAGCCGTTGGCGCATCCGCTTATGTCAAATATCCGGGAAGTGGTTGGTATTGCCCGTTATCAGCCGGCACCTAAATGGTACCTGCAGGGCAGGTTGTCTGGCTGGTGGGGCGGGTCAGATACTGCCGGTTTGAATTTTGGCAATAATATTTTCCTTGATAACGATACCCGTGCACAGGACAGGGATATCAGGTTTGGTTCTGCCGTGGAAACACAGTGGGTGAATGCAAACCTTTGGGTGGCATATGAGTGGAAAGAAAACTTTTTCATTGAAACCAATATTTACCTGCGGCAGACAAATAATGTGCCTTTGAATTTTATAGGCTCCTTGGGCATTCGATGGAATATGCACAGGAGAGAGTATGATTTTTAAATGGGCTTAAAAGA
The DNA here is from genome assembly GCA_041752135.1 of Chitinophagaceae bacterium. Classification (GTDB taxonomy): domain Bacteria; phylum Bacteroidota; class Bacteroidia; order Chitinophagales; family Chitinophagaceae; genus Pollutibacter. The sequence continues at coordinate 44,669 of JBGSHT010000027.1, forward strand.
ATAAAGAATAAAGAATAAGGAACAAGGAATAAGAAATAAGGAATAAGGAAGGGAAAGACAAAAACAATCGGATTTATGAAGCTTTGAAAGTATTTATAGCCAGGGTATCTGTTATATTCTATTTTCTGACAGGCTGATAGACCAGCCAGATTCCTACCCCATGTGCTTCTTTATTTGATATTGTATTTTCACGGGTAGAACTCCCAATCAGTCCAATCATAGCTTCCAGTCTAATAAAAAACACTTGTTTGTAAACATTTACTTCCATACCAATTGGTATATAAGCCTGCCACTGAAAATATCGTTTCCCTGCCAAATCGGGCAATGAGGTGGATTTTTGGTAAATCCACCCTGCTCCTAGTTTAAATGCACTGCTGTCCATTTGCTGTTTATAGGTATGAATAATGGCAAAACTACCTTGTACCTGAAGTCCGGCAAGGAGTTGAATATTTTTGGCAACTTTAAATCGCCTGTTAATTCCTGTATTGGCACCTAAGAACTGAATTTGTTCGATATAAGAATAACCCCTGGTCCTTTTTATAGTATCGGGAATGAAATCCCATTGTATATCTTCAATTGCACCCGCATTTCTTGAAAGTTTATTTGTAAATACAATTCCCGTCTGAATCGAATGATTCTTCCAGAATCTGGATGCAGAATCACGGCCCCTAATTTCAAGATTAAGGTAAAAGTTTTTCATATAAGCAATGGCAGGATTGCCATGCAAACTATTATAGGAAAAGTTGTTCAGCGTGTACAGGTATGATACAGGATCCTTTAATTGCGGTGCTAAAGTTGTTGGATTATTGCCAATCATATTATATTCAAAAATCCGGAGGCCCGCACTGTAATTTTTAATAATCTTTTGTTGCGCGTGTATGATCGGAATGAATAATAAATGAAAAGCGAAGAACAGCAGTAGTTTTAAAAATGCCGAATAGGTGTTGGTCACGGTTGTTGGTTTGATTTCCTAAAATACAATTTTAGTATTAGGATTGAAAGGTATCAAGTTAAGTTAAATATAAAATCCTCTTACGATCTGGTATAATATCCTGAACCAGGCAAATATGGTTTATGAATTTTTTAAATGTGAACGCATTATTATGACCAATCAATTATTTCGATACCAGGATTGTATCTGGGAGTATAATTTTTGATTTACCGAAAAGCAACAATGTCCACTAAGATTGAAATTATTTATTTATCCATTATCACCACTTCACCTTTATCCAGGTCATAGTAAGCGCCTATTACCGTAACTTTTTTCTGATCAATTAAAGGCTTTAATATGGGTTCTGAATTTTTTATGAAATGAACACCGTGCAGGATATTTGCCCTTACGGCTTTATCTACCTGGTGTTTGTCAGCCTC
>JBGSHT010000028.1:0-5376 GCA_041752135.1 Chitinophagaceae bacterium
CACCTCGCACCTCGCACTTCCTTTACTCCGTTCTCAAACTTTTCACAGGATTCGCCAAAGCCGATTGAATCGATTGTATGCTGATGGTAAAAAAAGCAATCAATATGGAAAGGCCTGCTGCGGCAGCAAAAACCCAGGCGCCGATGTCTGTCCGGTAAGCAAAATCCTGAAGCCATTTGTTCATCAGATACCATGCGATGGGGGCAGCAATGATAAAAGCTATCATCACCAGTTTGATAAAATCTTTAGAAAGCAACGTAACAATATTTGAAACGGATGCACCTAATACTTTTCGGATACCAATCTCTTTAGTGCGTTGTTGAGCCGTGAACATAGCGAGACCGAAGAGGCCCATGCAGGCAACAAAAATGGTGAGGCCGGCGAAAATGCCCAGCAGTTTACCGGTGTTCTGTTCTACTTCATAGGTTTTCCGAAACCTCTCATTAAGGAATGAATAGCTGAAGGGTGCTTCCGGTCCAAAAGCTGCCCATTTGTTTTTTATTTGTGTGAGTAGTCCGGGGATCTCGGTTGTTTTGATTTTAGCGATAATATTTCCGGAGTTTTCACCCATGGTGATAACCAGCGGAGAGATTTTCTCGTGCAATGATTTAAAATGAAAATCTTTAACAACGCCAATAACCTGGTAAGTTAACTGTTGGCCATTGTTTAAATTTGTTTTTAGCGTTTTTCCAATGGCATCTTGTTTCCAGCCAAATGCATTTACAGTCGCTTCATTAACAATGATCGCGTTGCTGTCTGTTGGCATGGATGGATTGAAATTACGTCCGGCAGATATTTCGATCCCCAATGTGGGTATATATTGCGGGTCTACCTGGTAGCGTAAGGTTTTTACCTGTGAGGCTATATCTGTATCATACAGGAAAAAATTATTATTATTGCCAGGGCCCGCAGGCACATAGCCCGAAATACTGGCATTGACCACGCGGCTGTCTGCCAGAATTTGCTGCCGGAAAAGATTTTCTTTTTCACCCAGCATCCAGGTATCAGGAATAACAAGTACTTGTTCCTTATCATACCCTAATTTTTTATCCTGTATATAATTGAGTTGTTTGTGTACAACCGTAGTGCTGATGATAAGCACGATCGATATAAAAAACTGGAACACTACAAGACCGCTCCTGAGCAAAAAGGCGTTTTTACCTGCCGTGAATTTTCCTTTCAGGACGGCTACCGGTTTGAATGATGACAGGAAAAAGGCCGGATAACTTCCTGCTGATAATCCGGTAATCAAAACAAGAAAAAATAAACCTGCAATTAAGACCGGGTTTTTAAAGACAGACAGCCCAAGATTTTTTCCGGCAAGTTGATTGAACACCGGAAAAAAAAGCTGCACAAGTACAATGGCAATGATCAGGGAGAAAAAACTAAGCACAACAGACTCTGCCAGGAATTGCCAGATCAGTTGTTTTTTGCCTGAACCAATTACTTTCCTGATGCCAACTTCTTTTGCCCGCCTTGATGCACCTGCTGTTGACAGGTTCATAAAGTTGATACAGGCAATCAGGAGCATGAACAATGCGATGGCGCCAAAAATGTATACATACCGGATATCGCCACCGGGGGAGAGGTCGCCGGCTAAGTCTGAGTAGAGGTGAATATCGGTTAAACGTTGCAGGTAGAGGCCCAGGTCGTTTCCTTTAGCCCTGAATTCCTGCAGGGTCATACCCATCCCTTCCTGCATCTGCGGCCCGAGGTATTTGTCAATAACACCCGGCATTTTGGCTTCGAGTTTCTTATGGTTGTATCCTTCGGGCAATACCAGGTAAGTAAAAAATTCTGAGCTCATCCAGGAGTTTTGCTTCGCTTCTTCAAGTCCTGTCATGGAAGCAAAAAAAGAAAAATGAAAATGTGAGGCTTGCGGAACTTCTTCAATGATGCCGGTAACTGTAAATGATTTGTTCCAGCTTTTTATTTCAATAATTTTACCCAGTGGATCCTCATTGCCAAAGTATTTTTTAGCGGTTTCTTTTGTTATGACTACTGATTGTGGTAAAGCAAGTGCCTTTTTAGGATTTCCGGAAATTACAGGCAGGGTAAATACATCAAAGAAGTTGGAATCAACATACGCGAATCCATCTTCCCGAAATGTCTTTCCTCCATAGCTCACCAGGGGTGAACCTGCATTGCGCAGTCTTGTTGCCTCTTCTACTTCGGGAAAATCAGCTTTCAGGGTTTGAGCAACGGGAGGCATCACATGGGGCTCTATCATTTTTTCACCCTGCACGGCACCTATAAAAACCACTCGGACTATTTGGTCTGCTTTTGTATTATACCGATCAAAACTCAGTTCGTGAAATATGAAAACCATGATCACCATGCAGGTGGCAAGACCTATTGACAGACCCAGCATATTAATAGCAGAGAACCCTTTGTTTCTCCTTAAACTTCTGAAAGCGATTTTAAAGTAATTCAGCATCATTAGATTTTACATTTTCTTTGCGTTTTTTATTCCTTTGTGCTTAAACTATTCTGATCTCAAATTTATTACCGGGTTTTGAATCGCCGCCTTTATGGATTGAAAAGCAATCGTGATCAATGCAATTATCAGTATCAGGGAAAGGGGGATCATAAAAAGCCATACGGTAATGGGTATCTGAAAAGCATATTGATCCAGCCATTTGTTCAGTAAAATAAATGCAATAGGAATGGCAATTCCACCCGCTATGAAAATCAGTTTAATGTAATCAAGAGAGGTGAGCATGAATATTTGCAGCATACTGGCGCCCAAAACTTTCCGGATGCTGATTTCCTTTTTTCTTTTAGCAATGGTATAAAGTGAGAGGCCAAACAGGCCCAGGCCTGCTATCACTATTGCCAGGGCGGTAAACCACCACAAAACCGTACTGAATAAACGATCATTTTTATACTGAGCATTAAATCTTTCATCCAGGAAAGAATAGGTGAAAGGACTTTCCGGAAACCTGCTGACCCAGGCTTCTTTTACATCAGTAAGAATCTGGTCATAATTTGTTGAGTTTAATTTTAAAGAAAATATATTCCGGTTATATTCCTGTTCCGGATAAAAAACGATAGGATCAAAACTGTTCCTGAGAGATTCCTGGTGATAATCTTTTATCACACCAATAACATTCAATTTAATAGGCCCGCCTGAATATAGATCTTTGCCAATCATTTCTGCAGGATTGTTTATGCCAAAAACTTTTACGGCTGTTTCATTGAGGATGACATTCACTTCGGCCGATCGCGGAGAAAGAGCTGAATCAGTGGTGAAATTTCTTCCCGCAACCAATTGTAACCTGTAACTGGGTATAAAAGCATTATCAATGCCAAATACCCGGCACCTTTTTTCTGATTTTGACTGTCCAATGGTAAAGCTGCTGGATCCGCCAACTTCCTGACCTGGGGCAGATGTGGAACTTGTTACATTGGAAATAGCCGGCATTTTTTTTAAGGCATCCGTAAAAGCTGTTATGGATGACAGCTTGGAACTATCCTGATCTGCATTCTGAAACAATAATAGTATCTGGTCAACTTCTATACCAAGGTCCCTTGAAGACATAAACCGGATCTGGCGATGAAATCCAATGGCACCAGTGATGAGTATTATAGCTGCAGTAAACTGTATGATTACAAGGGATTTTCTTAAAACTGTATTTCCTCCTGTAACGATATTTCCACTGCTGCTTTTTAAAGCTGACATAGGCCGAAATGCCGATAATACAATGGAAGGGTATAGCCCTGCGATGATGGTCCCGAATGCAAAAAAACCACCTGTAAGTAACCAGAAATAACCGTTGGTCTTTTGAAGGTCCTGTACATTTTTTTCCAGAAGGTTTGCAAAATATGGCAGGGCCATAAAATATATGCTGAGCCCAAATAAAATGGAAAAGAGGTTTACAAGAGTTGATTCCGTCATGAATTGTTTAATAAGCTGAAATCTTGTGGCACCAATGGCTTTTCTGATACCTACTTCGTGCGAACGGTCGATGGCCTTTGCCGTGGAGAGATTAATATAATTGATCCAGGCAATGAAAATAATAATAAATGCAGCAATACCAAGGTAGGTGAGGTAACCCAGGTTTCCGTTACCGTCCAGTTCATAATCGTAGTTGGATTTCAGATGTATGTCGCTGACAGGCTGCAGGTCAAATTGTGCTTTAAAGCCTTTTTCCTTCATTTCACTGCCCATATATTTCTCGGCGAAAGCAGGTAATTTTTTTTCCAAAGCTTTTACGTCAGTTCCGGGTTTTAATAATATATAGGTATAAAAATCCGACCATCCCCAGCTGTTTTCAGCATCTCCGCCGTTTGCTTTAGCAAGCTGGATGTATTTTTCATAATTGAAAAGTACTGTAAATTTAAGATGGGAATTTGCAGGAAGATCTTTCAGGATACCGGTTACCACATAATCCTCGTTTCCATACCGGATGGTTTTTTGCATAGGGTTTTCAGTACCAAAATATTTTCGGGCAGCGGTTTCCGTAAGCACCACTTCGTTCAATTCCGAAAAAACAGATGAAGAATTGCCTTGTGTGAAGGGGAAGGAAAAAATAGAAAAAATACTTTTATCGACATAGAAAATTGGGCCTGATTCAAGTACGATATTTTCCCCCCGGCGAATAATACCACCCTGACGCCGGAATCGCGCCATATTCTCGATTTCCGGGTAATCTTTCAGCAGAGCAGGGCCCACTGCCGGAAAAGTGAATGCAAAAGTCTGCGCTTTTTCGCCTATTTCAGAAACCTGCATGGGTACGCGAAAAATCCTTTCCTTTTTTTCATGAAACTCATCAAAACTATATTCAAACCTCAGGTAGGCGATGATAAGCAAAAATGCAGCAATACCCAGGGATAAGCCTGTGATATTGATAAAAGAAAAAGTTTTTGTTTTCCAGAAGTTCCTCCAGCCACTTTTGATATCATGTTTATTCATAACCAGACGTTTAAAAAAATTTAAATTCAAACGTTAAAAACAGCAATTGGACGGGTCATCCTGATTTGTTACAAGCTGAATAATATCCTCACCCATTTATCATACTACTCTGTTCTTAAGCTTTTAACAGGATTTGAAATGGCAGCTCTAACTGCCTGGGTACCTACTGTAAACAATGCAATCAGAATTGCAGCAAATCCTGCAACAGCAAATACCCACCAGTCGATATTGGTTCTATAAGCAAAATCCTGCAACCATTTTTGCATGCCCCACCAGGCAAGAGGTGACGCAATAACGATTGCAACAACCACCAGTACCAGGAAATCCCTTGATAATAAACCGGTGATGTCTGTTACACTTGCACCTAACACTTTTCGTATGCCAATTTCTTTAATGCGTTGTTGTGCAGAGAATGCGGCCAGTCCAAATAGTCCAAGACAGGCGATGAACACCGCAACCAA
>JBGSHT010000029.1:0-31683 GCA_041752135.1 Chitinophagaceae bacterium
CTGTTAATAATCTGGGCAGAAACCACAACCGGGTCAACAGAAGACCAGGGCGATGCACCATGTGCCTGGCGTCCTTTGATTACAATACGCATATCATTCACTGCAGCCAAAATGCCACCCGGCCGATAAGTGATTTTACCAACTTCCGTTTGGGAATTTATGTGCAGGCCAAAGATCACATCCACTTTGGGATTTTCGAGCACACCTTGCTTTACCATCAATTCAGCGCCACCTTCTTCACCCTTTGGCGCACCTTCTTCAGCCGGCTGGAAAATAAATTTTACGGTTCCCTTGATATCTTTTTTCATGGAAGTCAATACTTCGGCCACACCCATTAGAATGGCCACATGGGTATCATGACCACAGGCATGCATGACACCAACTTCCTGGCCATTATACTGTGCTTTTACTTTGGACGCAAATGGTACAGGAACCCGCTCCGTTACAGGTAATCCATCCATATCAGCCCGCAGTGCAACCACAGGGCCGGGTTTTCCTCCTTTCAAAATACCGACCACTCCGGTAACTCCAACACCTGTTTTTACTTCCATGCCCAGATCCTGCAAATGTTTGGCGATGATTCCGGCCGTTCTGGTTTCACGGTTGCCAAGTTCTGGATGTTCATGAAAATCCCTGCGCCAGGCAATAACCTTGGGTTCAACTTTAGTTGCCTGTGCTGCCACTGCAGTCCGCATAGGGTCAGTCTGGGCAGATGAAAGTAATGATATCAATAAAAAAGACGGTAGAATCAATTGTTTCATGACGTTAGTTTAATGAGTCGTAAAATACGTTATGAATTTGAAACTGCCGGTAAAAAATCTTTGCATGCTTTGTTCCTTTGTGCTTATTGTATTTATATTAGAGCAAAAAAGTGAAACTATTCAGATACGGCTCACCAGGATCAGAAAAAACCGGAGTGCAATTACCCGATGGAAGGCAAATTGACATCTCTTCATTCGGAATGGACTATAATGAGGATTTTTTTGCCGATAAGAACCTGCATGGATTAAAAGACTGGCTGGAACTACATGCAGACAAATGCCATGTTGTTCCTGCCGGCAGTCGATTAGGGCCTTGTATCGCCCGGCCCTCAAAAATTGTTTGCGTGGGCCTGAACTACGCACAACACGCCGCGGAAAGCGGCATGGATGCCCCCAAGGAACCGGTATTGTTCTTCAAAAGCACCACGGCCATTTGCGGGCCTTATGATCCGCTGATCATACCTAAAGGTTCTGAGAAAACCGACTGGGAAGTGGAACTGGCGGTGGTCATAGGGCAAAAAGCATCTTATGTACCACTTGAAAAAGCGATGGACCATGTAGCCGGATACTGTGTACACAATGACTACAGTGAAAGGGCTTATCAACTGGAAAGGAGCGGTCAGTGGGTAAAGGGAAAGAGTTGTGACAGTTTTGCTCCATTAGGACCATGGCTGGTTACTGCCGATGAAGTACCCGATCCGAATAAACTTCGTTTATGGCTGACCGTGAATGGACAGAAAATGCAGGACTCATCCACGGCTGATTTTATTTTTAACGTCCCCTTTGTGGTAAGTTATATTTCCCGGTTCATGACCCTGCTGCCTGGCGACCTGATCTCAACAGGAACCCCGCAGGGCGTTGGCCTGGGGCAAAAACCACCCAGGTACATTGCACCTGGCGATGTGATCAGACTGGGCATTGAAGGACTTGGGGAACAGGAACAAATTGCCATTGCTTATCATTAAACCATTTCACTTTTGCGCATAGATTCACATCAGCATTTCTGGAAATTTGATCCGGTAAGAGATTCCTGGATCAATGATGATATGGAAATAATCAGGCGCGATTTTTTACCCAACGACCTGCAGGTTGAAATATCAAAAGCTAACATCGAAGGAACCATCGCAGTGCAGGCGGATGAATCGGAAACCGAAACCCTTTTCCTGCTTGAACTGGCAGCGGAAAATGAATTTATCAAAGGAGTCGTAGGCTGGGTGGACCTGAAAAATGAGTTAGTTGATCTGCAACTGCATGATTGGAAAAAATTTCCAAAACTAAAAGGGTTTCGCTCCATCATCCAGGGAAGGCCTGATGATTACTATTTCAAAAACAAAGCTTTTCAACAAGGCATGCGCAGCCTGACCAGGCACCAGTTTACATACGACCTGCTGGTCTATCATGATCAATTACCCGCAGCCATACAGTTCATGGAAAAATTCCCTGACCAGGCATTTATACTCGATCACTTAGGAAAACCAGCCATCAAAGCCGGTGAGATAAAAAAATGGAAGGAAAATATCCGCATCATGGCTCAGCACCCACGTACTTTCTGCAAACTCAGCGGGCTTGCCACGGAAGCAGATTGGAAAAAATGGCGCTATGAAGATCTTTCTCCTTATCTTGAAATCGCCGGTGAATATTTTGGGGTTGAACGCTTATGCTTTGGGTCAGACTGGCCAGTTTGCCTGGTAGCCGGCATGTATGGAGAAATTTCGGGTATACTTACCCGCTTTCTGGAACAGGTAGATCCGGATGACCGTGAAAACATATGGGGAAGCAATGCAGCAAATTTTTATCAACTGATATAAATGGACCTTCAATTAAAGGATAAAGTAATCATTGTAACAGGCGGTGCCAAAGGCATTGGCGAAGGCATTGTTAAAGCCCTTGCAGCCGAAGGCGCCATCCCCGTTATCATCGGGCGCAATGTAGATGACAATATAAAAACCCTTACAGAAATAGCACCTGCCGGATTCCAGGTGACAGCAGAATTAAGTTCACCTGATGAGTGCTCCCGGGCAGTTGAGGAAGTACTGAAAAAATTTGGCCGCATTGACGGACTGGTAAATAACGCCGGAGTTAATGATGGCGTGAACCTTGAAAACGGCAGTTATGCAGCTTTTATGGAATCAATGCATAAGAACCTTATACATTATTACCTGGTGGCCCACCATGCCCTGCCGGCTTTGATAAAAAGTAGAGGCTCGATTGTAAACATTGGTTCAAAGACCGGGGAAACCGGCCAGGGTGGCACATCCGCATATGCAGCGGCTAATGGTGGCCGCAATGCACTAACTCGTGAATGGGCAGTGGAATTGCTTAAATATGGGATACGTGTCAATGCGGTTATTGTGGCCGAGTGCTTTACACCACTCTATGAAAAATGGATCAAAACAGTTGCCAACCCGGAAGAAACACTGAAGAAAATTACAGACCGGATCCCGTTAGGAAACAGGATGACCACTGCCGAAGAAATTGCCAGTATGGTTATATTCCTGTTATCAGAAAGATCAAGCCATACAACCGGGCAATTGATTCATGTGGATGGCGGGTATGTACATTTGGACCGGGCGATATAGAAATCGAAAGTGGAAAATCGAAAGTGGAAAATAAAAGACAAAATACATTAATCGCAAGGGGCTGTTATATCCCCCTCCTGGAGGTGGCGAAATAAAAGAAACATTCTATTATAGGACTCCTGGGGGAGGATAAACGAAAAAAATGCAAATACCGCAAAGCAACGAAGGACGCAAAGGGTTGGAAGGCAACTATACCTTACCGTTAATACTGGTCACCAGTTTATTTTTCCTGTGGGGACTGGCCTATGGACTTCTTGATGTGCTGAATAAGCATTTCCAGGAGACACTTAATATTACCAGGCAACGATCAACCCTGTTGCAGGCTGCTTACTTTGGTGCGTATTTCCTGGTGGCATTACCGGCCGGCATATTCATGAACAAAGCAGGGTACAAAAAAGGGATCATCGCCGGGCTGTTGCTATATGCCATTGGGGCCTTATTATTTTATCCTTCAGCATCCTTGGCCAGTTTCCCTTTTTTCCTTTTGTCTTTATTCATTCTGGCAAGCGGCCTTACTTTCCTGGAAACTGCAGCTAACCCGTATATCACTGTTTTGGGCAAACCAGAAACATCTGAGTTCAGGCTTAACCTCTCCCAAAGTTTTAATGGAGTGGGTTCTTTTATCGGGCCCATTATTGGCGGGATGTTATTTTTTGGCAAAGAACAAACAGCCGGGGCAGATGGCAATCTTGATTCAGTGAAGCTGGTTTATATTGCGATTGCAGCCATTGTATTAATTGTATGCTGGATCTTCTTCCGTACCCCAATGCCTGAGATCAAAGAAGAAAGCCTGGTATCGGAGACCAGCCCCTCAGTACAACAAAAATTATTCAGCCAGTCGCATTTCACATGGGCCGTTGCTACCCAGTTTTTTTACGTTGCGGCACAGGTAGGCATTGCAGCGCTCTTCATAAATTATTGTACGGAAAAAAATGTGGGCATCACCAACGAACAGGCATCCTATTATTTGTCAGCAAGCCTGTTGTTGTTTACCATCGGGCGTTTTGCCGGAACAGCCATCATGAAAATCATTGCCCCCCATAAACTACTCGCACTATACGCAGTTATCAATATCATACTCTGCGCCGTAGCAGTTTGGTTCGATGGGATGCTGCCGATATACGCGCTGATGGGTATTTTCTTTTTTGAATCAATCATGTTCCCAACCATTTTTGCGTTGGGGGTAAAAAATCTCGGTGCTGAAACAAAACGCGGATCATCCTTCATCATCATGTCGATCGTTGGCGGCGCTGTAATGCCCTATATCATGGGCTGGGTAGCAGATCACTACAGTACATCCTTTTCTTATATCATCCCGATGTTTTGTTTTGTGATCGTAGTGTTTTTCGGACTGAAGGGATACCAGGTAAAATCTGTTTCATGAAAAGATACTGCCTTGCACTCGACCTGAAAGATGATCCGCAACTGATCGCGGAATATGAAGATTATCATCGTGCCGTTTGGCCGGAAATCCTTCAAAATATAACCGGCAGTGGAATACTGCACATGGAAATATACCGGACAGGCAACCGCATGTTCATGATCATGGAGACAACCGATGATTTTTCTTTCGAATCCAAAGGCCGGGCTGATCAAAATAATCCAACCGTGCAGAAATGGGAAACACTCATGTGGACATACCAGCAGGCATTGCCCAATGCATCACCCGGCGAAAAATGGAAATTAATGGATAAGATATTTTCTTTGTGATCTTAGCGCCGTTGCGGTTACGTTATTTCAGCGTATCCAAAACCTCAAAAAGTTTCTTATTGATCATCGATGATGAGCCTGAGAAATTATTCACCATGATCGCAAAGACATATTCTTTTCCTGATTTGCTCTTAATATATCCTGTGTAGGTTTTCGCTCCGCCAATAGTGCCGCTTTTCATCTTAATGCCATTATACACCGGCAGTGCCTCATAAAAAGCAGGATACCATGGCCTGTCTCTCGCATACATCATTACATCCACCAGGGCTTTTGCCGTTACCCGGTTTTGGGGTGACAGTCCGCTCCCATCCCTGATATTCAAGGCTTTCTTATCGATCCCTTTTGAAGCCCAGAAATCCTGTATAATACTGATGCCTGAATCGTAATTGGCCTTACCCGCTTTTTTTTGTGCAACCGTATGTACCAGTGCTTCCCCATAGAGGTTCACGCTTTTTTGCAGGAACCAATATATAATGCTGTCAAGCCGGGGAGAATAATGGGTGTATATTTTCTTATACCCCGGGTTGTCCGTCATTGCAGCAGGAGTGATCTTTTCCAGGCTTCCCTTTATGCCAATCAGCCTTTTTAACTGCTGTAATGCAAATTCACCGGGATCTGTAACGGCACCGGATATCCGAAAAATGTCTGTACAGCAGGGTACAGTGCCCCGAACACTTAATGCGGTTTTACCCGGTTTGAAATAAATGAATGCATTATCACCGCTGCCCGGTTTGCCACTGGTAAGTTCATTTTCGAAAACCTGGCCGTTCAATGCAGGAACTGTCCGCAAAACTGATACCGGGTCTCCGTTTTTTTTACCCGGCTTTAGCCACAGGTCGTACTGGTTCTCATGCCAGTTCAAACCGGAATGACCCGCGCCATAATAGTTGCCTATATCCTCCCAAATCCAACCATTGGGTATGGCTGTACTTTCATATCCAGGCGCTACCCCCGCTACATTACCAGTTACCTGTTGTACCTGTATATCCTTTAAGGCTTTTTTCAACGCAGCGGCGATGGCCTCCGGTCGGGTAAACCGGAAACGTTCACTTCCGAGCGTAGGATCGCCACTGCCCTCTGCAATAAACTTCCCCTGGAGGTCTCCGGATAATACCGGTCCCGTATAGCCGAAATTAGTGGCATACCGGAAATCAGCACCCAGCAAATCAAATGCTGCCGCCGCCGTGATCACTTTCTGGCTGCTGGCCGGGGCAAGCCCGATGCTGGCGTTCTGTGAAAAAACAACTTTGCCTGTAGCCCGGTCCACCACGTGTAATGCGGCCAGTCCATACTGCATCTGGCTGTCTGCCTCCAGTTTTGCAAAAGCTTTTTTCAGTGCCGGCAGCGGTTCCTGGGCCTGTAATGTGTTAATTGTTAACATTCCAAAAATTAGCCAACGGTATTTTCACATATGCTTCGTAGATTGCACTAAAATAATCATTCCCTAAATAGCCTTAAGATGTCTATCACAAAATCAGATGCGACCATCATCACCATTGGGAATGAACTTTTGATCGGGCAGACCATTGATACCAATAGTGCATGGATGGCGCAGGAACTAAATAAGATCGGTGTGTGGGTGCATCGGCGCATTGCCATTGGCGATGTATGGAAGGATATATGGCAATCCCTTGAAGAAGAAAGCAAATTATCAGATATCATCCTGATCACCGGGGGGCTGGGGCCAACAGCAGATGATATCACCAAGCCTTTGCTTTGCCAGTATTTTGGCGGTAAACTGGTGGTTGACCATGATGCATTGGCCAATGTCAAACACATTTTTGAAAATTATCTGAAAAAGCCCCTGCTGGAAAGAAACCTTAAACAGGCTGAGGTACCGGATGTTTGTACGGTCATTCAAAATAAAAGAGGTACCGCCCCGGGGATGTGGTTTGAAAAGAACGGGAAAATATTTGTAAGCATGCCCGGTGTACCGCATGAAATGAAAGGCATGATGATCAACAGCGTAATCCCCTCCTTACAGGAACTACTGAAACTTCCCCCGATCGTGCACAGAACACTTGTAACAGCTGGTATCGGGGAATCCTTCCTGGCCGAAAGGATCAAGGAATTTGAATCCATGCTGCCAGACAATATCAGCCTCGCCTACCTGCCTAATTACGGCATGGTCAAACTCCGGCTAAGCACCCGGGGCAATACACCAAAGATGGTAGCAGAAATGGAAGCTGAATTCGATATGCTCAAACAACAGGTTGCCGATGTGATGGTTGTTGATGAAGATAAATCGATACAACAGGTGGTGGCAGATATCCTGGTAAAAAGGCAACAGACCTTGTCCACTGCGGAAAGCTGCACAGGTGGCTATATCGCCCAACTCATTACGGCCATGCCGGGGAGCAGTAAATTTTACCAGGGAGGTGTGGTAACCTATTCAAACGACCTGAAGGAAAAACTGACCGGTGTCCGCAGTGAAACACTGGAGAAATATGGTGCAGTATCCCGTGAAACGGTACTCGAAATGGCAGAAGGAATTCTTCGTCAAAGTAATAGCGATTTTGCCATTGCCACTTCCGGTATTATGGGGCCGGATGGCGGCACCCCTGAAAAACCAACCGGTACGGTTTGGGTGGGACTGGCATCTAAAACCGAATCTGAGGCACATCCATACCAGTTCCGGTTCGACAGGCTCCGAAACATTGAATTGACAGCCACTTACGGGTTAAATTCACTCCGGAAATTCATCCTGGACTAAGTTAAGACCCGTTTAGGGGCATTCAGCGGAAATCTTTTACCTTTGAGCGCGATTGCATATAAGGCATTATCCAATATCCATGACGCCATTATTTTACTACAAATTAAATCAGTCATATGGCCCTAGTTGATCTGGTGATGCCCAAGATGGGAGAAAGTATCATGGAAGCTACCATTCTCCGCTGGCATAAGAAGCCGGGTGATTTTGTAAAACAGGATGAGACCCTCATGGACATTGCCACGGATAAAGTGGACAGCGAAGTTCCCTCAACTGCCGAGGGCGTCCTGGAAGAGGCCCTTTTTAATGAAAATGATGTGGTACCAGTAGGTGCTGTCATAGCCCGCATACGCACCGGACAGGAAGCCGCAGTCACGCCACCGGCAGCTGTAATCCAGCCGCCTGCAGGCAATACTGAATCAGTTCCCTTACCCGATCCCAGGGATATTCCTTATCAACCGGGCCCTGCACATACCGTTGCTAAAACAAGCGGCGCAAGGTTTTACTCACCACTTGTACTCAATATTGCCGCCAGCGAAGGGATTTCGATGACCGAACTCGAGAAAATTCCCGGTACCGGTAATGAAGGCAGGGTTACAAAGAAAGATATACTTGAATACGTTGCCGGAGACAGGAAAGTAAGAACGGAAGCACCATCGGCAGCAATTGAACAACCAACAGTTGCCGCCAGGGAAACACCTCAACCCATGGTCATTCCCTCAAGCCAGGCCACAACTCCACCATCTGCAGAACCGGCTGTTATCACCCCCCAGGAAACCAGATCACCGGTTACTTATTCCGGCAATGTGGAGATCGTTGAAATGGACCGCATGCGCAGGCTGATCGCAGATCATATGGTGAAGAGCAAGGCAACCAGCGCACACGTAACCAGTTTCTCAGAAGCCGATGTGACCAATATGGTTCTGTGGCGGGAAAAGATCAAGAAAGAGTTTGAAAAAAGGGAAGGAGATAAAATAACCTTTACGCCGCTTTTTATTGAGGCCATTGTTAGGTGCCTTAAGAAATACCCGATGCTTAACTCAAGTATTGACGGCGACAAGATCATCATTAAAAAAGATATCAATATCGGTATGGCCACCGCCCTGCCCTCCGGGAACCTGATCGTTCCCATCATCAAAGGCGCAGACCAGCTAAACCTCGTGGGGCTTACCAAACAGGTCAATAATATGGCCAATAGCGCCCGCAATAATAAACTCAGGCCGGACGATACCCAGGGCGGCACTTTTACATTCACCAACGTGGGTACATTTGGCAGCCTCATGGGCACACCAATCATCAATCAGCCACAGGTAGCGATACTCGCTACAGGTGCCATCAAAAAAAGGCCTGTTGTAATTGAAACAGAACAGGGCGACAGCATTGCCATCCGCCACATGATGTATGTGTCTATGAGTTATGATCATCGCATCATCGATGGTTCGCTCGGCGCAACATTTGTTACAGCGGTTGTGAAAGAGCTGGAGAACTTTGATGTGAACAGGAGTTTCTAATTACTTTCAACGCAGAGAAAATAAGTTAATGAGTTACGCAGAGAATATTATTTAATAAAATCATTCTCTGCGTAACTCTTTTTCTTATTTCTCTGCGATCAGATTAAAAATTTTCATTATGCGCATATTTACTTTTTTACTCCTCAGTTGTCTCAACTCATTATATGCCCAGGAATTATCCTATTACCTTCCACAGGATGTCCAATACAATCCTTCCATTCCGACACCGGAAAAGATCATCGGCCACCATGTAGGCGAATGGCATGTCACCCACGACAAACTCGTCAATTACATGCGTGCCATAGACCAGGCCTCCGACCGGATCACCCTAACGGAAACGGGTACCACTTATGAAGGCCGCACACAACTCGTACTTACCATCACATCTCCAGCCAACCATGGCCGGCTGGAACAGATCAGGCAGGAACATGTAAAACTCAGTAATCCTGATCAGTCGGGATCTTTGAACACGACCAATATGCCATCAGTGATATGGATGGGCTGCAGCATTCATGGCAATGAACCCAGCGGTGCTAATGCATCTTTACTTGCTGCCTATTATCTCGCAGCGGCACAAGGTAAAGCCATCGACAGCCTGCTCGACAATGTGGTCATTTTACTTGATCCATCCTTTAACCCGGACGGACTTCAGCGTTTCTCCACCTGGGCAAACAGCCATAAAAGCAATACGCTGGTAAGTGATCCCAACGCAAGGGAATTTAACGAAGTTTGGCCCGGTGGAAGGTTCAACCATTACTGGTTTGACTTAAACCGCGACTGGCTGCCGGCACAACATAATGAGAGCCGTAACAGGCTGGTGGTGTTTCATCAGTGGAAACCGAACATCCTCACCGATCACCACGAAATGGGTACCAATGCAAGTTTCTTTTTTCAACCCGGCGTACCATCTCGCGTAAACAGCAACACACCCAAAAGGAACCAGGAACTCACCGGAGAAATTGCCACTTACCATGCCCGTTATCTTGATAGGATCGGATCATTGTATTATACTAAAGAAGGTTATGATGATTTTTATTACGGCAAAGGATCCACTTATCCTGATATCAATGGAGGCATAGGGATCCTCTTTGAACAGGCTAGTTCCCGTGGCCATGTACAGGAAAGCGTTAATGGGCTGCTCACATTCCCATTTACCATACGCAACCAGTTCACCACCATGCTGTCCACCATGGAAGCAGGCCGGCAAATGCGGAGATCACTGTTAGATTATCAGCGTGATTTCTACCTGAATGCCAAAAAAGAAGCAGCCGCTTTCCCCGTTAAGGCTTATGTTTTTGGAGACCCGCTGGATGAAACAAAAAATGCTTTCCTGCTGAATATGTTGCTGCGCCACCAGATTGAAGTATACCCCGCGAAGTCTGCAATCAATGCAGGCGGAAAAACATTCAATCCGGGTGAAGCTTACGTGGTACCTGCTGCGCAAACACAATTCAAACTCATCAAATCCATCTTTGAAAAAAATACCAGGTTTGATGATTCATTATTCTATGATATTTCCGCCTGGACGATTCCGCTGGCCATGGGTATACCTTATGCGGAGCTAAATACATGGAACACGGCTCAGACAGGAGAAAAAATCACCACAGTCAGCAGCAAAGTGTACCCGTTTGCAAAAAGCAACTACGCGTATGTGTTAGACTGGAGTGATTATATGGCGCCTGCCGTTTTGCATAAGATCCAGTCGAAAGGCTTATTGACAAAAGTGGCCACTACAAAATTTGAAAGCAACACAGGTCAATCGATTCAGAAATTCGGGTATGGCGATATCATGATCCCCGTTCAGAACCAGTCAAAAACACCAGACGAAATTTATACCATACTTCAATGGGCCCTGGAAGGCAGCGCTGCACGTATTCATCCTGTGCAGAGTGGTTTATCTGCAGGAGGTATTGACCTTGGCAGCAGCAGCCTGGCGCCGGTCCGCAAGCCATCTGTGATGGTATTTGCCGGCACGGGAACTTCGCCTACAGATGTAGGTGAGATCTGGCACCTTATGGACCAGCGGTATAAGATTCCTGCAAGCCTTGTGGAAGTGGAACAATTCAACCGCATAGAACCCGGTAAATATACCGTCATCATCATGTCAAGCGGATCTTACCAGACCCTTACAAAAGCCGGGCAGGATAAACTCCGCGATTGGGTCACTGCCGGCGGAACGCTGATCGCCATTGAAGATGCCGTACAATACCTGGCTAATAACGGATTCACTAAAGTGCTGTTTAAAAAAGACGGCTACCAGGCTGACAGCACCATTACAAAGCCTTATGAGTTACGCAATGATGACCGACGCGCATTGGACATGCCGGGAAGTATATTTGAAGCCAGGCTGGAACTGACACATCCCCTGACATTTGGATATAATCAACAGATGATCAGTGTTTTCAAGAGTAATACCCTTTTCATGGACCGCAACAATTCGCCATACAATAGTCCCGTTCAGCTTACGGAAAAACCACTGCAAAGCGGTTACCTGCACAGGCGATTTGAAAAACTGGCGCCGTTGGCCGCTTCGGTAAATGTTGATGCTTTAGGCCGGGGAAGGATTATTTCGATGACAGAGAATCCAAATTTCAGGGCCTTCTGGTTTGGTACCAACCGGTTGTTGATCAATGCCATTTTCTTTGGGGGAATTATTGATGCGAGATAAATACATTAACCACGAAGAAGCCAAGAAATGAAACAGGCATTATCTCAAATTGCGCTGGTAGTAAAAGATTATGACGAAGCCATAGCTTTTTACTGTAAAAAGCTGCATTTTCAACTCATTGAAGATACCCCTTTAAGTCCAACAAAAAGATGGGTATTGGTTGCACCACCCGGCTCATCCGGTGCAAAGCTTTTATTGGCAAAAGTAGCCAATGAAGAGCAGATGACCAGGGTTGGAAACCAGACGGGCGGAAGGGTTTTCCTGTTTTTACATACGGATGATTTTGACAGGGACTTTCAAAACCTTATAGATCATAAGGTAAAAATTGTCCGTGAACCGTCTGTGGAACCTTACGGAAAAGTTGCCGTATTTGCCGATCTTTACGGTAATTTATGGGACCTCATCGGCCCGCGTTAAGTTAATCCTGATTTTAGTTTAATAATGGCGAATAATGTACATTACAAGTCACAAACTATACATATGACTTATTGGAGCTCTATAAATAAAATGTTATTGGTTTTCTGCTTTGTCTTTTCTGGTTTTGTATCCATGTCACAAGACATAAACGAACAGATATCACAGGCAAATATTCGCATTGATAATATTCAAAAAAGATTTGCGGCCAACATTACGCCTAAGCAAATGGATGAAGGAGTGAAGATTATCCTGGTAAGATTTATAACCGTAGAAACAGACAGCATCCAGACGGTTTTACAAAATGAATCCAGCACAAATGGGCAGGAAAAGTTGCTGGCACTGAATGGCCATGCTGCCTTTATGGATGCATTTCAATATGAGATCGTCAGCAATTCATTTGAAGTGTACCAGATACGTGACCTGATCAGCAAGTATCTACTGATCTGGGACGAAATAAGGCATCACCAACCTTATGATGCTTATATGAATACTCTTGGCCCAAAGAAGAGCAAAGTAATTGCAACAGCTTTTAAAGAATTCCCGGAAGGCCCCCGCCTCAGGGATATGACTATACTTAAGACGGCCAGGTATAATCCCGACAGGATTCCCGGCTGGTTAACAGCGAATAAAGATTATCATTTCACAGATTCACTGATTTTTATTTGGGCAAACAGGAGTCCTGCTTCAATGGTAAAATTCGTAAAAACCTCCGGCAACCAGGATCTGGTCCAAAAAATAAAGGCTAATCAGAACCCTCTTGTACAAACCCTGGTGAAGATGTCATCAGAACCCCGCGTCAATAACTACCTTCCTTTTGCTGTCCCCATTATGAATGGAAAACTGAGTTATGACACACTTAATATGCTCAGGGCAAAACCAACAAAGTATTTTCAAAAAGTGATCGATGAAGGATTAAAAACACTTAACGAACAAGCCAGTGGCCAGAATCCACTTTATATTGTTCCGCTGAGATCCTTCGCAAAAGAATATGCCGTTAAATTTTTTGTTAATATAATGAATACCCGCCACGAGGAGCCAAATGAAAAAGTGCGCTTTGGGGAATTAAACCAGCTGAGGCCGATTGATCTTTATGCGATCATTATTTATGGTGAAGACAATTTCTATACCAGCAGTTATCTGTATACCTATAAGCGGTTGACAGGAATGTTCAAAAAAGGAAATTATGATTCGTTATTAAGACTGGCCAATTACGCCGGATACCGCAATTTCATCAGACTGGCCGGCAGGTACAATACACTTAACGACTTCCTGTCTAACATGCCTAAAGACACCATGACGGCCATCATGACAAGACTTGTTTATGGCCTGGAAGACAATACAGACCAGGGTTTACAGGAAGCCATGACGGTTGCCGAAACGTTTCCCAGCCTGATAAAAGAAAAAGAGTTGTCGGCATTTATGGAATTACAACTTGCAGAAAACCTGGAACGATGTAAAAATCAATCTAATTTCTACGGACAGAAATTATATCGCCTGTTACTGGAAATATATTCAGCAGTTAAAATTGAAAACGAAAATAATGGGGAAATCATCCATGGAAAATTAGCGGAGTACCTGGTTCTCAGCCACCAATCGCTCAGGGATTCTGCCGGCAGGATCACTCAACAGGTTTATTTTTATGGCGATGATGACGGCAAGGCATCTTACCAGAGTTTCCTCACCAATTTCAAAGACGGAAATACCTGGAGTATGGAAAAGACAGATCATTGGGTTGCTTTCCATTCCAAAAAACAATTCCCGGTAAGTGTATACGCCAACCTTCCGCTTGAATACCTGGAAGACCTCGACAGGGCTGCACAGGACACTCTTAAACAATACCTGGCTGGAAAGAATATCAATCCGCATATCATCATTCACCGGGGCCACAGCTACCATTTGTCCAATAGCCTTACACATGTAACCCCTGATATCAAACTCGCAGTACTGGGTTCCTGTGGCGGATATTCTGAGATCTTTGACGTACAAATGAAAAGCAAAGATGCCCAGGTCATTTCCACAAAACAGGTGGGTTCCAAAACAGTAAACGAACCCTTACTGACACTGATCAATAAAAATTTACTGGAAGAAAAAGACATCAGGTGGCAGGAACTCTGGGATACCCTGGATAAACAACTGGTGAAAGACAAAAAAGCCTATGCATATTTTGTAGACTATATTCCGCCACATAAAAATATTGGGCTGCTGGTTGCTAAATTGTATCATGATGATGGTGACCAGAAACCATAAAATTCAACCGCAAAGTTTATAAGGCAACAAAGAAAGGCAAAGGAAATTAAGTATATTAGTATTCATTAATACTATACTATGAAGTATATCCTTACGTCTTTACTATTAGTGATCAGCATTTTTCAAAGTTGCCTTTTACCTGAAGATGAAAAGAAAAAAACGGAAACGGTATTTGATCCGAAGTTTACGTTAACACCATCAGACACATTTTATTTTAAGTCGTTTGTAGATTGCAATATGGCGGAAGCCTGGATCGGCGATACTTTCCGCATCTTCCCCGGCAAGTATGGTGAGGACCCTTTATGGGGATATGATGAAAACCTGAAGTTTGCAGATGGAAAACATGCGGACGAAGCGTTTCTCACCAAATTTGAAGAATTTAAAAAACCGGTAATGCCAAAAAATGCAAAACCGGGCACACCCGGCTTGCATGGGGCAGTATGGTTTGAAACTGTATATCAATACCCCGGGGACCCATCAGGCAAAACCTTATACGCCGTTTATCATAACGAGAATTATCCTTCAACACTTCCTTATGACAGCGTAACAGGCCAGGGTTATATTGACAAAAACTGGCCACAAGGCCTGCAAGGCCCAACTTCACCGGCAGCAGTTTGCAGGATCGGGATCATGAAATCTGTCAATGGCGGCCATAGTTGGGAAGACAAGGGCTTGTTCCTGGAAGACCTGCAACCCCGCATGATTTTGAAGCCCCATAACACGTCCAATACTTTCCCAGGTGGTGTAGGTGATCCATCTGCTGTTGCCAGTGGTGATTATTTGTATTTGTTCTATGGCGAGTACGGGTATCCGGGAGTATATGATTCAGCCACCTGGGATCCTGTAACTGAATATAAAGGACAGTGTATAAGTGTTGCACGCATTGCGCTTGCCGACCTGGATAATCCCCAGGGGAAAGCTAAACGCTGGGATGGAAAAGATTTCACCGTTGCCTATAATGGCATTGGATCACCCATCACATCACTCCAGATACCACTATCAGAAGGCGGCGGAGCAGCTTCCTCACCAACAGGCGGATTTCATTGGGGGCCATCAGTAAGCTGGAACACTTACCTTGACTGCTGGGTAATGCTGATGGGCAAAGTAACCGGCCCTTCCTGGGCAGGAAGCAGTGTACACATTTCATTCAATAAAAATAAGGACCTTGGTACCGCGCTCAATTCACAGGAATGGACAAAACCAAAACTA
Source organism: Chitinophagaceae bacterium (assembly GCA_041752135.1). GTDB lineage: Bacteria > Bacteroidota > Bacteroidia > Chitinophagales > Chitinophagaceae > Pollutibacter. The sequence goes on from JBGSHT010000029.1 coordinate 15,813, forward strand.
TTATTTGACCGGCCCGGTTTCTTCCTGTGGTATCCATCATTACAGCCAATGAATACCCCTGAAGATATTGCCAACAAAAATACCTGCCTGAAACTGGGTAAGAAAGCGAGGTTATTCATTAAGAATATATTGCCGGAGAGGAGTGAATATATGTCGATGCATATTATTGAGTTCAGTAAATAACAAAACCTTATACAAGCAAACCCCGCCGGGAACCATAATAGTTCCCGGCGTTTTGCGTTATGATTATGAAATTTCGTAAATTAAGGTTCAATACATACCGCGTATGAAGACTTTATCCCAAACATGGTTTGCTGAAGGCTACATCGATTTTGAATTGAAAAAATATACCCTGCTGGCTTACCTGCAGGAGATTCACCAGCATTTTGATCAAACCAAACTCTACCCGCAACTTGCCGACCTGATCTTCCATTTTAATAACCTGCGGGCATTCCGTCATAATAAGCAATTTCTCCAGCAACAGTTTCCCAAGAAATTCACTCAGGTTGATATACATAAGCTGGAAGCGCTTTACCAGCAGATGATTGATGATGATGAGATAATGAAGGAACTGGAAGAGATCATGCATTATGCTATGGAAAAAATGGGTATTGCCATACAGGATGGAACAGAGATCTATGAATTCGTGGAAGAGAAACTTACTATATTCCCCGTAGGACTTATACCGCTGGAGAACAATGAAGGATATTTCTTCCTTGCAGATGGTAAAGCAGCAGATACCAAAGTTTTTCAATACCGGTTAAGCATTTTCGAAAAACACGACGAGCGGTACCGGAGCATTAAAACCACATATGTCAATAACTGGGCACGTAATTTTGTAAATACCTACGAAAATATAAAGGCTGAGCTGATCCGTCATAAGACTGACCTGCCCAACCCTGCTGTTTACGGTATTGAAACGGATATTTCTGTACCGCTGGAAGAAACCTTATTACCCATTGCCAAGCGCTGCCTGGTTAAATATATCTCTCAGAAAGCAGCATAATATTTAACCGCTAAGGCGCAAAGGAACAAAATTTACTTTCCACTTTCGATTTTCGATTTCCCACTTTCTAATCCAGTCCCCAGTCCTTCCCCTTATCAACCGCAGGCACGCCATCCGTGATCCATCTTGGCGGCTTCTCTCCTTTCAGGAGCCAGTCAAAAAACTGTTGTTCCCTGATCTGGATATCTTTCCGGTTCCTTCTTTCCACCAGGTTATGTGCTTCGCCGTTATAATTCAGCATCCATACTTTTTTCTGAAGCCGGCGCATGGCGGTAAATATTTCAATACCCTGGTACCAGGGTACAGCACCATCCGCATCATTTGCCATGATCACCAGTGGTGTTGTTACGCCCTGTAAATGAAACAGGGGTGAGTTCTCAATATAGAGATTGCGTTTTTCCCAAAGAGAAGCACCGATCCGGCTCTGTGAATGTTCATACTGAAACTGTCTGTTGAGGCCGCTCTCCCACCGGATACCACCGTAAGCACTGGTCATATTCACCACCGGGGCACCGGCCCAGGCTGCCTTAAAGAGCTTTGTTCGTGTGATGATGTGCGCAGCCTGGTAACCACCCCAGCTCTGGCCCTGGATGCCCATTCGCGTACTGTCGGCCCAGCCTTTTTTGGCAACGGCCCTTGCACCACTGACCACATAATCGAATCCAGCTTTACCGGGATATCCCTTTGTGTAGATGATATCCGGCGCAAGTACCAGGTAGCCCCGGCTCACAAAGAAAGGTATATTCAACCTGCTTGGCGTTGGGGCCGGGGGTAAATAAGTATAGAGTCCATCTGACAAACGTTCATAAAAATAAACGATGAGCGGATACTTTCTTTTGGGATCAAAATTCTCAGGCTTGTATAAAATACCTGTTGCGTCTTTGCCATCATACGCCTTCCATTTGAATAACTCGGCAGTACACCAGATATATTGATCCTGCTGGGGGTTGATCCGGCTCAACTGCAACTCATCCCTGTTATCATTGAATACATGCATGTTCGGCGAACGGGTGAAAGATTCTTTCGTGTATATGATAACGTTAGCATCTCTTGCCCTGATCACATTTCCGATACTGTAATTTCCCGATTGCATTTGTTTTGGGGCGCCTGCAACCCCCAATGTATACTTTGATATGCCCGCCTTTTTATCAGATTCCCTGAAGGTCCGTAAAAGCATATCCTGCCCGGGTTTCAGAAAACGCTCCTCAGGATCGGTTGACTGATACCGATAAACTGTTTTAGTTTTTCGCCCCTCGCCGGCAGTGAGATTGACAGGCTCTTTGCAACAACCCGGATCCAGTTGCCAGATATCATACCGATCATAAACCAGCAGGGATTCATCATTCTCTGTCCAGCGTACAATGCCATACGGATTAGGGTCATCCGGCATGTCAAACCGCTCGTCATATAAGCGGGTCTTAACTTTTCCTGAAATATTCTGTGTTTTTCCATTTGCCCAGGAGAAATAATGCTTTGCAGTTTCATCGTACCAGAAAATGTATTTCCCCTTTGGCGATACCTGTGCGTTACCATTTAGGTCTTTCTTTACAAGCTTCCGGGAACCATCTGAAACACTTACGGCATAAATATCTTTTAGTGTCCGGCCTTCCCATTGAGCCTGTACGCGCTTACCCATATCGGTTATGCCTGCAAACTGATCGCCATTCCCTTCATCCGATATCAGTACCTGGGGCAATTGACGATCCGCAAGTTGTACCATCTTTTTTAAATCGGTATGAAATACTGCAAGATAACTGCGCTTAAGCTCCCTGTCAAGGTTCCGAAGCTGTTGCGGCTGCAGGTAATCGTCATTATAATGCCAAACATCAACCTTCACCAGGTCTATTTCCACAAGGGTGGTATCTTTTGCCGGCTTAACCGGCGCCGTGCCAAAAAATAATCTTTTGCCATTTTTACTGAAGGACGGCGTTTCGTTTTCACTCACGGTCCAGCTCAGTGGCATACCCACACTATTCTTATCAACGATCATCACTGCACTGTCTTTACCATTCTGCCAATGCCATAATTTATAAAACTTCTGTAAGGCTTTGGCAGAGCTGTCGCGTTCCGCGACAAAAGCAACCTGATATCCGTTTTCATCTATTTCGTAATTGCGGAAATCATTGCCGCCCCTGCTGATCGTATCTGCCTGGTTCTCGATGGTCCGCCAGACATAGACCGTATTACGGCTTTTCTTATCTGCCTTACTGGCCGTTCCTTCCACTAACAGAATATTGCCTTTTTTACTCCAGATGTATTCACTTACAAAAGGCATTGATTTCTGCTCGCCTGATACCAGGTTCCTGAGAACCAATTCAGTTCCCTCAGCTGCAGAACCCGTTGCCGGATCATCACCCTCAGCATCAGATACATCATTTATTGATGATTCGTCTTCCTCATTTGTATCAGACCTTTTCTTTTTTTTCTTTTTGACGGGCGGTTCTTCCATGGCAGGCGGAATACTTTTCCTTGAAGTATCCATCTGCTTCATAATGGAATCCATCTTATCAAATTTTTTAGACGTATCCACAATTGGTTTTTCGAGGTGGTACGCAACCCAGCTGTCGCCTTTTTCAGGCACTTTGTAAGACTTGACCCTGGCCGTCTTATAAACAGAATCCGTTCCCAGCATTACTATGGCCAATGAGTCTTTGGGCATATCTTCAGGCTTTTTCTTTTTGATGCGGGCCTGCCTTGTATCTGCATAATGTGGTTTGATGCGAAAGATCGCAAACCTGCTGTCGTTGCTGATGGTAATATTATAACCGCGGGGATATACCCTTTTAAATGAATTATCAGTTGCCTGAACAACAAGCTCTCCATCACCTTCCTGTACATCAACAATATACGCCACCCATTTCCCATCGTTACTGAGTTTTCTTTCACCGATGCTTTGCCAGCCGTCATACACAGAATGATCAAGCGGTTTCTTCTGGGCCAATAATAATGTTACTGAAAGGCTAAAAAAAATAAAAAGTACAATCCTCATACATAAAATATTTTAACGTCTTGTGATATTAAATTTTATTCTAAATCAGATCAAAGCTTTAAGGAATAACATCATGGCCGCCCCGGCTAATAATATTTTTAGCCCGCAGAGAGCCTCAGAGAAAAAAATGAAGGGCCACAGAGTAGATACAGTATTTCTCTGTGGCTCTCCGTTGACTCCGTGGTTCTCTGTGGCCTAGTATTTTGTATTTCATTCAATTCGCACTTTCAATTAAATATCCAAATCTATATATTCTTCGTATCCATACTTGAAGTAAATACTCCCGGTCTGGATAATAAAGTTTCTGGCTTGATAAGCCAGAACATTACCATGGGAACATATTTTAATTTGATTATTGAATAGGACAGCACGTAAGATATTTTAATGTTCTTGTTTGAAAATTTATTTGGTTGCCTTTCGGTGAAGCAACCACACCCGCCAACTCTGCAAAAGCACCGTCAGTAAAATTATACCGAATCCAATATAAAAACCTTTTCCCAGGTATTTATTCTCCTGGTAAACCACAAAAGCAAGTATGATACCATAAACAGGTTCAAGATTATAACTGAGGTTGACCGTAAAAGGTGATATTTTCTTTAGGGCATCCAGCGAAAGCCTGAAAGCCAATACGGTGCATAAAAGACTTAGAAAAAGTAACCAGAAAAAATCGGTGAGTGTGGGAATATAGTGATCTGCCGGAAACCTGTAAACATAGAAGGGCAGTAATAAAGTCAGCGCCAGCCATCCGCCGCCCATCTCATACAAAGTGACAGTGTTGGTTCCATGCTGCAACAGCAGTTTTTTATTAAGGATCGTAAACAATGCCGCGAGCAGGGAAGAGAATACGCCAAGTATGATACCTGCCTGGTATTGTTTGTCGAAATGGAAAATCAGGTAAATGCCCAGCATCACCAATAACCCCAGAGCCACTTCAAAGCCATTAATTCTACGACCCGACATTAAAGGGTCCAGTAAAGCTGTGAAAAATCCAACTGCTGAAAAACATACCAATGCAATGGAGACATTGGCATATTTAATACTTCCATAAAAGAATACCCAATGAAGTGCAACAACAGCACCTACCCCGATGAGCGGCAACCACCTGCCTTTTCCCGGCCTGGCAATACCTCCTGAAAATGCCATAAGCATCAGCAGGCCAAGGGTGCTGAATAACATACGGTACCAGACAAGCAGCCCTTCATTCAATGTGATGAGCCTGCCCAATATGCCGGTGAAACCCGCCAGGAAAATTGCTGCATGTAATTGCAGAAATGCTTTCTTCATAAGCAGTTTAATACCGCGACAAACTTAGTGGAATATAACGGAAGGACAGACAGACTTTTGAATGTTGTAAACGAAAAGATATTATCCGTTGGCAGCGTGTTCCGGCAATACAGCTGTCATGCCGGCAAACCGGTTTGTAACACGGTGACGGTAATTTTTAAACATGCTCTGCCATTGGATGGAGAGCACACCAAGTATCCCTTCTTTTACAATACCCTTATTCATTTTGGAAGCGCCGAATTTGCGGTCTGTAAAAACGATGGGCACTTCCTTTATCCGGAAACCCAGTTTCCAGGCTGCGAATTTCATTTCTATCTGAAACGCGTAACCGACAAAAGTAACTTCGTCAAGGTTGATAGTGGAGAGAACTTCGTTCTTGTAACACATGAAACCGGCAGTAGGATCTTTCACGGGCATCCAGGTGATCAGGCGGGTATAAAAAGCGCCGCCTTTTGACAGCATATTCCTGTCCCATGGCCAGTTATCCACTTCACCGCCTTTCACATACCTTGATCCCACGGCCACATCGGCTCCGTCCCATTTACAGGCAGCATATAATCTTTCCAGGTCTTTCGGATTATGGGAAAAATCGGCATCCATTTCAAATATATAGCTGTATCCATGAGCAAGCGCCCATTTAAAACCATGAATATAGGCTGTACCCAGTCCCAGTTTCCCTTTACGTTCTGCCAGGAATAACTGACCCGGATATTGCAGCTGGAGAGACCTGACAATATCACCCGTACCATCAGGTGAACTATCGTCCACTACCAGGATATGATAACCCTGATTTAAATTGAATACAACCTCCGTGATGGCAGATATATTTTCTTTTTCGTTATACGTTGGAATAACAACCAACTTTTCCAATGGCTTGAGTTTTATGATCTTAAAAACAAAATTACGCTATCTCAATGGTTTGGTGCGTCGGATCAGGGAGGTTATTACAGGGTTAGGCTTTCTTTAACAGGGTACGGTTGAATATTTCAGACAATTTCTGCTTGGTATGCATGGGGAAATCCCCTTTCATCATCCAATCATAGTATTGAGGTTCTGCTTTGAGTACGTCGGCAACAGGTCTGCCCTTATGTTTTCCGAAGTTAAATACTTCGACGCCTTTTTCCATCACAAACCTTCGGGCAAAATCAACAAGTTGATCGTCTCCCAGGAACTGGATGACCGATTCAACCGTATTGCCCAGTTGCTTATACTTTTCAAGCTGAGCTTCAAACACCTCCCAGGTGGCAACCGCGTCGGCTTCGGCACTATGGGCATCCTCGAGGGTCTGGTTACAATAAAATTTATAGGCAGCGGACAATGTACGGGGTTCAAGTAAATGAAATATCTTTTGAACATCCAGCATTTTGCGGTCGGCAATATCAAATTCCATCCCGGAACGCAAAAACTCTTCCATCAATAAAGGCCAGTCAAAACGATTGGAATTATACCCGGCAAAATCGCAGTTTTCCAGGAATTGCTTGGTCTCATTGGCAATATCCTTAAAAACCGGTGCGTCTTTCACCATTTCATCTGTGATTCCGTGAATGGCCGATACTACGGCTGGTATTTTCATCTGCGGGTTGATCAGGCGCCTTTTGCGTACCTGGGATCCATCCGGCATTATTTTCACAATAGCCAGTTCTACAATCCTGTCCTGAGAGAGATTGATTCCGGTTGTTTCGAGATCAAGAAATGCCAAAGGCCGTTTTAACTGCAGGTTCATTGGGAGAAAATAAATAAAGTAAGTGTACAAACATCGTCTTTTCTGCTCAACTTACCCGGTTAAATACAGGATACTTTCACACCGGTATTCCACAAATTGAAAGAATAAAATGACCTAAACAATTGTTTTTTAGCAGGATATAATGATTTTAGCAAAGATTTACAAAGTTTTTGTGCGGAAAGCTTGCATATCTGAAAGGTAATTTGTTATTTTGATCTCGCTCTCACACATTTTTCCGATACCTATTTAATGCTAAGTGGTCCCATCCTTTGAACAGGCCGATAAACGGTTTTACCTACACCGTTCAATGTGCCTTTTTTAACTTTAAATACCACACAAATGAAACGTTTAGCATTAATCCTCGTACTCATTGTTACCACAGCTTTTGTAATGACTTCATGTACTGCATCTAAAGCGTCATCTAAAAGCGGCTGCAAGACTACCCAGGGCATGATCGGTTACCGTTAACACATAACGCAACAGATAATATTCAGTTACCTCAAAAGGGTAACTTTTTTTTGCCCCTGCCTCAAAATAATAACTCACTGACACCCTCAGATTACTCCTTTCCATTTTCAGTAACCATCATTGTAAATTCCCCCGACTCATGACTCTCGACTCTCGACTCAAGACTCAAGACTCCCAACTCACCCTCCTCCCGTTCGCCCATCCCTTACCGTTACCTTTTTCTTTCCGGCATTCTTCTTCTCCCAATCCTCCACTGCTTTTGGCTTTGGCGTTGATTTTGACGGATCTCCGCTTACCGGCTGCGTTGAAGCCGAACCGGATCCCAGGGGTTTATCTTTCTGTCCATAAACCCAAAATTCAGTTTTAATGATTGCTCCGCTGACAGGATCATAAAATTTCCAGTTGCCGTTTTTGACTTCCGCAGCTTCATGCTTTATCACTTTACTGGTCATAATCATTGGATTATTCAGATCAGGCACATCAATTGTATCGTATGGATTCTCCGGATTTACTGCCTTCCAGCTTTCTTCCCGCAACAAATCACCCAGCATGGTAAAATATTGCTGCTTGCCATCGCGGTTCCCCCATTTATAATTCTCAATGGCTAAAATATCTCCCTGCAGATTGTACCTCCGCCAGGGTCCCACTTTTTTGTCATCTTCAAAAACACCTTCTTCCTCATACCCGGGTTCGCCACGAAGTTCTTCGATACGTATGATCCATTTCCCCTGCTTCAGCTTTTTATTATCAAGACAATTGATCGTATCTCCGTTAACGGATAACTGGTAGCTTTCCCACAACTGGGCCCGGAGCAGGTTTCCGGACAGGATAAAGAGTAGGAGTAAAAAACTGTTTTTCATGATCTCCGTTTTTGGTGGTTAAGCACTAATTTGCAGGAATGGTATATTCAAAAACCCTGCCCATTATGACTGTAAATTTAACGCTATTCTCCTGCATAAGGTATGTAAGAAGCTTTCTCCCGGCGCTGTTTTTGGTATTTGCACTGCAGCCTTTGAAGGCACAGGTAAAACCAACGCCCGCAAATGAAAGATGGAACAGCCTTTCGCAAAGAATGGCCATGGAAGAAAAATCTTTGTTAAAAGATGTATCCTTCCGCAATATTGGACCCACCATAATGAGCGGACGCGTTGACGACCTGGAAGTGAACCCCGCTGATCCATCAGAATTTTATGTAGCCTATGCCACTGGCGGACTCTGGCACACCACCAATAACGGTCAGAGTTTTGTGCCCATTTTCGACAGTGAAGTAGTGATCGGCATAGGCGATATAGCCGTCAACTGGAAAACCCGTGAAATATGGATCGGTACCGGTGAAGTGAACAGCAGCAGGTCTTCATACGCCGGTATTGGCGTTTATAAGAGTTCCGACAATGGTAAAAACTGGAACTACCTTGGATTACCGGAATCGCATCATATCGGGAAAATACAGCTCCACCCTGCAGATCCGCAGAAAGCATGGGTGGCTGTGCTGGGCCCTTTATATTCAGCCAATAAAAATCGCGGGGTTTATAAAACCTCTGATGGCGGCAAAACATGGAAGCAAACTTTGTTTATTGATGATAATACAGGGGCCGTTGAAATGGAGATGCACCCTGCAAACCCGGAGATTCTATATGCTGCTGCCTGGCACCGTATGCGCAGTGGCTGGAATTTTGAAGAAGGAGGTCCAACTTCAGGAATTTATAAAAGTACAAATGGGGGAGAAAGCTGGACACTACTGACCAAAGCAGGTTCAGGCTTCCCGCAAGGCAACGGTATTGGGCGCATAGGCATTGCCGTTACTGCAGCAAAAACCAATGTGGTTTATGCGATCGTGGACAATTATACACTCAAACCGGATACAGCCAGAAGAGACACCAGCCGGCTGGCACTCAATGATTTTAAATCGATCACAAAAGAAGAATTTGCCACGCTTAACGACATACAACTCGACCGATTCCTGCGCAGCAACGGACTGCAAACACTGTACACTGCAAAAACATTAAAAGAAAAGGTACAGAAAGATGAAGTTCAGCCCACAGCATTGTATCGGTTCCTGTATGAAGAAGGCGCAGGTCCGGCAGCCAACCAGATACATGGTGCAGAAGTTTATCGCAGTGATGATGACGGTATTACCTGGAAAAAGACCAACGAAAAATCACTGACACTCTACAATACTTTCGGTTATTACTTCGGTAAAATATTTGCATCCGCAACAAATGAAAATAAAGTAGTGATCCTGGGGATCAGCGCAGAACTTTCAACCGACGGGGGAAAAACATTTTCCACCATGGACAAAGGCAATACACATGCAGACTGGCATGCATTGTGGATCAACCCTGTAAAAGACGGGCACATGATTGCCGGTAACGACGGAGGCTGTAACATTACATACGATAACGGTAAAAACTGGTTCAAAGCCAACAGTCCGGCTGTTGGTCAATTCTATGCCATTACCACCGATAACGATAAACCCTACAATGTATATGGCGGATTGCAGGATAACGGGTCCTGGTACGGGCCCTCCACCAACAGGGAAAGTATCAACTGGACCGAAAGCGGACAGTATGCATTTAAAAGGCTCAATGGCGGCGATGGTATGCAGGTACAGGTTGATACAAGGGATAACAACACCATCTACAGCGGATCACAATTCGGTGCCTACTTCAGAACAACAAAACAAAGGACCGAAACAAAGTTTATCCGTCCGGCACCACCAACACTGGATGACCAGAAACTACGATTTAACTGGCAGACCCCGATACTTTTGTCTAAACACAACCAGGACATCATGTACCTCGGTACGCAGCAACTGCACAGGAGCATGAATAAAGGGGAAAAGTTTGAAGCCATCAGCGGCGACCTCACCTATGGGAAAAAGCCAGGTGACGTTCCGTTTGCAACACTCACCACCATCAGCGAATCTCCCCTGAGTTTTGGCTTGATCTATACCGGCAGTGATGACGGTAACGTATACCTGACAAAAGACGGGGGCATCAACTGGACAAAACTTGGTGTGCCCGACAAAAAAGGAAATTCAGTTTGGCCGCAGGGGCTGTATGTTAGCCGGGTACTGGCATCGCAACACAAGCGTGGCCGGGTATATGTAACCCTCAACGGGTTCCGAAACGACCATTTCACCGCCCATGTTTACCGCAGTGATGACTTTGGCCAAAGCTGGACCAGGCTTGGCACGGACCTACCTGCTGATCCGGTGAATGTGATCCGGGAAGATCCAAAATCAGACAGCATCATTTATATTGGCACAGATGGTGGCGCATTAGCCAGCATAGATGGCGGACGTACATTCATGCCTTTTATAAAAGGCTTGCCCAGGTCAATTCCGGTGCATGATATTGCCATTCAGGAAAGGGAAAATGAGATCGTTCTGGGAACTCACGGACGCAGCCTGTATATTGCCAAACTCGACCTTTTGCAGGCGCTCCTGGTTAAGAAAGAAGAAGTGAAGAAATAATTCTATGCGCTCTTCCTCACTTAGCGGTTATGCTTATTCAGATACTTTAAATACCCATTCAGCATTATTTGCTTTAATGTGGCTGTTTCATTCACCAGTTTTACTGATATCAATAATAACCAATAGCCAAACTTATTTAACAGAACAAACCAATTCCGTGCAATGGCGGCCAGAAATGCCGCCATTGCTTTAGCATGCTTACTGAATTTTAGTTAAATTGTCGGCCAGTATTAACCCATGCGCATATTTCTTTTTTTGATGATCTTCCTCTATGGCTTTTCCGCACCAAATGCGGCAGGCCCTGTATATGAAGTCAAAAACGGGACCATCCTGTTTCATTCAAGTGCTGAGTTAGAACTGATCAAAGCATCTTCAGACCAGCTCAAAGGGCTGGTAGATATAGAAAAAAAGAATTTTGCATTCAAGGTTGCCATGAATAGTTTCCGTGGTTTTAACAGTCCGCTTCAACAGGAACACTTTAACGAAAACTATGTGGAGTCTGGCGTATACCCGGATGCCAGCTTCAAGGGCAAAATCATTGAAGATGATGATCTGACAAAAGACGGCACCTATATTATCAGGGCAAAAGGTATGCTGATCATACATGGTGTAGCACAGGAAAGGATCATTCGCAGTACTGTCACGGTTAAACAGGGAAGGATAAAATTGAATACAAATTTTACCGTACTGCTAACTGAACATAACATCAAAATCCCCAGGATTGTTTCTGAAAAACTTTCCTCAGAAATTAAAGTGGAAATCCAGGCCGACCTGGAATCAATGAAATAAAGATACACTAGTGCTGATAAAAATATTTCGTCATATTCTGTTTTACCTTTTGCTGATCCCATTTGGCAGTTATGCACAATCAGCTTTTTTCAGCAGTCTGCAGATAGATGAAAATGAGGAGTCGATGCCAGTCCATACACTTTTTAACGACCACCAGGGATACCTTTGGATTGGGTCAAAAGGTGGTCTGTATAAGTATAATGGAAAACAATTCCTAAACCAACTGCCAGACAGTTTAAAAGATAGTTTAACCATCACTGCGATTCAGGAGGATAAGAAACATAAGCTTTGGTTTGGCTGTAGTAATGGTTTTATTGGGTACCTGGAAAAAGGGAAGGTGATTCCCTTTAAGCCAGAAGAAGGATTACCCGTTAAAGCAATAACCGATATCTTATTTGACTCCGGGAATCAACTTTGGTTTTCAACTGCAGAGGAGGGAGTCTATTATATTCATAACAAAAGACTTTACAACATTGATACAGATGATGGTCTAACGGATAATTATGTTTATTCATTGACATTAGATGAACCTGGTACTGTCCTGGCCGGTACAGACAGGGGACTGTCACTGCTCAGTCATAACGGAGAGCATAAAAAAGTCATTCCTTTCTCATCGCGTAATGGACTGCCTGATAATATTGTCCGGGCAATATATCCCGCAGGTCAAAAAGGTACATTCTGGATTGGAATGGAAGACAAAGGCATTTGTTTATATGATGCCCGGCAAAAGAAGATCATTGACAGATATGTGATACCGCCCTGGCGTTTCGGTGCTGTCAATGATATCCTTTACCTGAATAAAGAATTATGGGTTGCAACGGAAGATTCAGGAATCATTATGATATCCCTCGAAAAGGATACATTGCATTACCAAACCAGTATTCTGCCGGCTTTTTCAAAAATTACAGCATTGGTTAGTGATGATGAAGGTCAATTATGGTTCAGTCAGCCCGGAAAGATAATACGTAGTTCTGTGATGCAGCTTCGCTTTCTGCAGAATGCGGGAAAAACACCTCTGAAGTCAATACATGCATTATATACAACATCCAATCAATCTATATGGATTGCACAGGGTAAAACATTGCAACTGCTGCAATTTACCGGCAATGCCTGGAAAATTAAAAGCAGCTATTCATTCCCGGGAGTTTCCCTGCAGGATATCACCGCCCTTTACCAGGATATATACGGAATGGTATGGATAGGAACCATCGGGGCCGGTATTATCAGATTAGATCCTGTAAAAAATGAATGGCACCTTTTGAAAGACAACCCTGTATTGGAAAATGGACATATCCTTTCAATTACCGGAAGGGAAAATGAAGTATGGATATCAGGTCTTAACGGACTTTCGAATTATCATCTGAAAAGCCTGGATAAGATAAATGATGTACTTAGTTTTACCAATTACAATAAACAATCAGGCATTGGGAGTGATTATGTTTACCAGGTATTCATAGACCATCGGAACAGGGTTTGGTTTGCAACTGACGGTGCAGGCGTTGCGTGTAAAGAAGGAGAAAAAATTACCAGTTACAAAGATAAGAACGGCCTTAAAAGCGATGTGATCTATGGCATAACTGAAGATAAAGAGGGCATATTGTGGTTAAATACAATGGATGCCGGCATTGTAAAATTTGACGGAAAGGCCTTTACCGGTTTTTATACATTGCCTAACGCACAGGGCGGATCGGTAAGTTCTATAATGGCTGGCGATCATGGTGAGATGGTGCTCATGCATAAAAAAGGCATTGATATACTGCAATTGAAAACGGGAAAAGCCCTTCATTTTGGAAAAAACAACGGGATCGTCCAGGAACAGGTTAACCTGAATGTCATTGGTAAGGATCAGTCAGGTATCATTTGGATAGGAACAGACAGCGGTTTCATTAATGTACTGCCAGGTACAGGTCAAAAACAATGGGAACCCAAAACGATCATTTCCGGGGTTTTGGTTTTTGGGAACATGGCCGATTCAATGACTAACCTTGAATTACCTTACACGGATAATAATATCACTGTTTTATTTGATGGCTTACATTTTTCGGATCCGGACAATGTTCAGTTTCAATACAAACTGGATGGTTATCATAAAGACTGGATCAGCAGTAGCGACCGACAGGTGAATTTCCCCAGGCTTGCGCCGGGCAGATATCGTTTTCATGTACGATCCTCATCGGATGGAAGATTTGAGCAATCACCGGAAACAACTATTCAGTTTATCATCAATCCGCCTTTTTGGAAAACATGGTGGTTTATCATTTTTGCTTCTGCATCTGCAGTATTGATATTATACTGGGCCATGAAACAAAGATTTAAACATCTGGAAAAATTAAACAGTCTAAAGCAGGATAAGATCAATGCAGAACTGCAAACCCTGCGTGCGCAAGTCAATCCACATTTTCTGTTTAACAGTTTTAATACCCTGATGGGTGTCATTGAAGAAAACCCTGAAAAAGCACTTGAATATACCGAACAGCTTTCTGCATTTTATCGCAATATGCTCACCTATCGGGAAACAGACCTGATAACATTATCAGAAGAAGCGAAATTGCTTCAAACTTATATTTACCTGCAGCAACAAAGGTTTGGCCCGGGGCTGAATTATACTTTCTCTGTTCCGGATCAGGATTTACATCATTACCTGATGCCACCATTGACCCTGCAGTTGCTGGCAGAGAATGCCATCAAGCACAATACTGTTTCTGCCAATACTCCGCTAAACCTGCACATTATAAAAGAAGGAGATTTTTTAATCATAAACAATTCAATTCATCACAAAAGGAAGCGTGAAACAGGAGAAGGAATGGGATTAAAAAATATCATGCACCGCTATGCGTTGTTTTCAGAAAAGCCAGTTATTATTGAAGAGAATGAACAAATTTTTTCCGTTCGTTTACCATTGATAAAAAAATAAACATCATGCGCATCCTGATCGTAGAAGATGAAGAACCGGCACAAAAAAGATTGAAAAAACTCATCCTGGAAGTTATTCCAGGGGCCGAAGTGCTGGATTGTATTTCCAGTGTGGAATCTGCCATCCGATGGTTCCGATCGAACATAATGCCTGAGCTAATCTTCATGGATATTCAACTGGCTGACGGCAATAGTTTTGATATATTCAAGGAGGTAAGAATCAACACCCCTATTATTTTTATTACCGCATTTGATCAGTATGCTATTGAGGCATTTAAAGTCAACAGTATCGATTATCTGCTCAAGCCGGTCAATAAAGAAGGCTTGCAACAAGCTTACGACAAAATGATCCAGTTTAAAAAAAGCCTGCAACTGGCTCCTGATTTAATGGAAAAGCTGCAAACGCTGGATAACGCGGTTAAAACCTACAAAAAAAGGTTCGCCATCAGATTTGGTGAACATATCAAATCTGTTTCCATAGATGAGGTGGCCTATTTTTATACGGAGAATAAAATAAATTTCCTTTGTACGAATGATAACAGGAAATATCCTGTGGATTTCAACCTGGACCAGTTGGAAAACCTCCTGGATCCTGAACATTTTTTCAGGATAAACAGGCAATTTATCATTAATATTCACGCCATTGTCGAAATGAGAGCCTACTCCAAAGCCAGGGTAAATATCAAACTCAACCCGCCCTGCCCGCACGAAACCATCGTAAGCGTGGAAAGATCCGCCGCCTTCAAACAATGGCTGGGTGCCGGGAAAGAAGAATAATTTTATAGGATTAAGTATTTAGAACGCAAAGCTTTATTGAAAGGCTATATTACTTTGTTGATTTTTATGCAAAGAAGTAACAAAAACAATTATCCCGTACGTGCGGGAGTTAAAGAGACAAATAATCCTCCCCCCAAAACCTAAGTATGATTAAGTTCGAAATTCACCCCCTCCAGCGGGGGATAATACTTCTCCATAACCTTCTTATAAAAATTCAAGGAACACTTGTATCAAAAAAATCATTGCAGGGAAAGGCTGTTTTATCCCCCTCTTTGGAGGGGGTGAACCTCGGAGGCCTTGTACTTTATGACTCGTCCTAAAATAAGTTTACAGATTAATAGTTAAATCCTGCAATAGGTTTACAGGTGTTACAATGTCCTGTTCTGGGTTTACAAACGTAGTTGGTTTTCGGTAATAATTCTTCCATAATTTCTCCGTTTTGATTTG
>JBGSHT010000030.1:0-94213 GCA_041752135.1 Chitinophagaceae bacterium
TTCCACCCTTGATCGTAGCTTCAGAACCTGCAGATTCTTCCACCAACTTCAAAGGCAATAAAATAACCATCCAGTTCAACGAATACATTGAACTCGACAGGCCATTTGAATCAATCACGTATTCGCCCTTACCTAGTGTTAACCCCCAGGTTGAAGGCAAACTAAAAGTAGTGACCATAAAACTGAAGGATACCCTCGAACCCAATACCACATACAGCATTGACTTTGGTGAATCCATCAGGGATATCAACGAAAGCAATGTACTCCGCGATTACAGGTATGTTTTTTCCACCGGGCCAAAAATAGACAGCGGTGTATTAACAGGGCGGGTACTAATGGCAGAAAATGGCAAAGCAGACAGTACGCTGATCGTTGTGCTGCACAGAAGTACAGACGACTCTGCCGTGGCAAAAGAAAAACCGCGCTATGCAGCGAGGCTCAACAGGGACGGGGACTTTACTTTCCGCTACCTGGCCCCGGGACAGTACCGCATTTTTGCCTTGAAAGATGCTGACGGCGGAAAAAAATTCGATCAGGAAAATGAAGCCATCGGGTTCCTGGATCAACCGGTAACTGTAGATCAACCGGAACCGATTTTACTTTTTGCATTTACCGAAGCTCCTGAAATTAAAAAAATACCCCCTCCTTCGGGTGGCCCCGGCGAGACACCGGCAAAAAATAAAGATGATAAGCGCCTGCGTATTGCAACAAACCTCGATGGCGGCAGGCAGGATATCCTGGGGGACCTGGTGTTGAGTTTTGAAAATAAACTTGCCAGCTACGATACCTCAAAACTGATCTTTACAGATGAATCCTTTAAAAGAATACCTGATTATTCCATTCAGCCCGACAGTACCCGGAAAAAACTCACGCTAACGCATACCTGGACCGAAAACAGCAAGTATGCCCTGATCATACAAAAAGATTTTGCCAAAGACACAGTTGGAAATTACAAGTCTCGCACAGACACTCTTTCTTTCCAGGCAAAAAAAGAATCAGACTATGGCAGCCTTGATCTTAAACTCAGCAACTTAGATACCAGCCTGCATCCCATTCTCCTCGTTTACCGGGATGAAAAGGTTGAACTCACCCAACCGCTGTTATTAACAAGATATAAATACAGGCTTTTCCGTCCGGGCGAATTTGAGATACGCGTCCTCTTCGATAGGAACCAAAATGGGAAATGGGACACGGGAGATTACTGGAAAAAACTACAACCCGAAAAGGTCATCTCCCGAAAACAAAAACTCACCATCAGGCCAAATTGGGATAATGAATTAGAGATCAACCTGCTGGATTTTGGGAATTAACAGCCAGATTACGAAGCATATAAAGTGGCCCCAATGCTTATCTTTGCAGGATGCAATTTTCGTCTCAATTATTGGAATCTGCCGTTAACGCATTCAGCCGCCTGCCGGGCATCGGAAAGAAAACAGCCCTGAGGCTGGTCCTCCATTTACTTAAACAGGATCCTGCAGAAGTGAGCGCCTTCAGCGAGATCATAGACCGGGTGAGAACAGAGATCAGGTTCTGCACCAAATGCTTCAATATATCTGATAATGATATATGTTCCATCTGCAGCAACCCGATGCGCAAAAAAGGAATGATCTGTGTGGTGGAGACCATACGTGATGTGATTGCCATAGAAAGCACGCAGCAGTACAATGGCAGCTATCATGTCCTCGGCGGGATCATATCCCCGCTGGATGGCATCGGCCCCGACCAGTTAAATATCGAACAACTGGTCAGGCGTATCCGGGATGAACAAACGGAAGAACTCATATTCGCTTTAAGTCCCACCATTCAAGGCGACACCACCATCTATTATATCCAGAAAAAAATCAGCTCCCATCCATTAAAGGTTACTACCATCGCCCGAGGTATCGCTTTTGGGGGTGAACTGGAATATGCCGATGAAATGACCCTCGCCAGAAGCCTGCAAAACAGGTTGCCGGTTGATAAATACGTGACCAAATAATGCACTGGCGTTCCTTTGCCTTCTTAGTTTCATTGCGGTTATTCCTGTTCAACCATGTTTTATCCCTGTTCAGCATACAAGCCTTTCTGTACCGGGAACAATAGGTCAACTTTATGCTCTAAAACATATCTATATGAAAAAAATAATACCCCTGGTGGCTGCCATTTTAATTGTGATTGGATTCAGTTCCTGCAGCAAAGACGATTCGATTGCAGATCCATCAAATACAACACCTCCATCCGGTCAATGGCGTATCCACTATTACTGGGATGAAAAAAATGAAACCGCTGATTATACCGGCTACACGTTTGATTTTCAGTCGGGTGGAGTGCTGAAGGCCACTAAAGGTGCTGCCATTGTCAACGGTACCTGGAGCGAAACATCCACTAAGTTTATTATTGATTTTGGTGCGGATCCTGTGCTGAATGAAATCAATGACGACTGGCTTAAAATAGAAAAAACCGCCTCTTTCATAAAATTAAAAGACGACAATCCAGCGCAGGATGATGAGTTGCACTTTATCAAGTTATAAGTTTTTTACACTTTGGGGCTAAACTGTCCACTCAAAAAATAAACCCTGGATAAACTAAGAAGTAAATTAAAATTCAAGGCCACAGAGAGCCCCAGAGCAAAAACAGAGGGCCGCAGAGAAATACACGGCTCTGCGGTCCTCAATAATTTCTCTGCGGCCCTCTGTGGGCTTTTGTCCAGTTATCCCCGTCCAACACTAATCCCTTCCAACCTGTTATCTTTTTCCAAGTCTTATAATGAACCTGCGCCCCTTCTTTTTTAGCCCCTTAGCGGTGAATCAAAATTTTGCAGTGCCGACAACAGGCTTTAATTTTGCGCCACATACGACAGGCGGATTTGTTTATTGTTCGGCCTGCCGGTCCCGGTTTCAGAAGGATCAACAGAACTAATAAACGACCAGCATATGTGATCCCGTGGTTCACATTCCCCGATCGTTTATAAATTCCCCTCCTTCTCCCACCTGGTTCATCATCAGCATTTAAGTAAAGAAGGAAAATCATGAAGACCATTCAGGATGCATTGAAAGAAAGGATACTCATCATCGACGGTGCCATGGGTACCATGATACAACGGTATAAACTTTCAGAAGAAGATTACCGGGGTACAAGATTTGCAGATTATCCATCAGACCTTAAAGGCAATAACGACCTGCTCTCCATCACCAGGCCGGAGATTATCAAAGCCATTCACCTGGAATACCTGGAAGCAGGAGCAGACATCATAGAAACAAATACCTTCAATGCACAGGCCATTTCACTGGCAGATTATAACATGAGTGAGATCGCTTATGAACTTAATATAGCGGCAGTAAAGTGTGCAAAGGAAGCTGTGCAAACTTTCCTGCAGAAACATCCTGAGAGAGCCGGCCTGGTGGGACCCTTCATTGCAGGTGCCATTGGCCCCATGAATAAAACGCTCTCCCTCTCTCCCGATGTAAATAATCCGGGCTACCGGTCGGTTAGTTTTGATGAAGTGGCCAATGCTTACTACGAACAGGTAAAAGGGCTTGTTGACGGCGGCGCAGACCTGTTGCTTATCGAAACCATTTTTGATACGCTCAATGCCAAAGCAGCTATCTATGCCATCAAGAAATATTTCCGCGACACCGGCAAAACCGAACTGCCACTGATGATCAGTGGTACCATTACGGATGCTTCCGGCAGGACCCTGAGCGGACAAACACTGGAAGCTTTTTATACATCCGTCCTGCACGCTAATCCGCTTAGCATCGGCCTGAATTGCGCGTTGGGGGCTGAACAGATGCGTGCGCATATTGAGGAACTGTCGCAAATAGCGGCCTGTTTCACTTCAGCCTATCCAAATGCCGGTCTGCCTAATACTATGGGAGAATATGATGAAACACCCGATCAAACGGCACATCATCTTGAAGACTGGGCAAAGGAAGGATTTGTAAATATCGTTGGCGGTTGCTGCGGAACTACGCCTGACCATATCCGTCATATTGCAGATCATGTCAGGAAATTAAAACCCAGGCCCTTGCCAATTTTAGAAACATCAGTAGAAATAACAGGATGATTGAAAATAGATAATAAGATAATTAGATAAAGGGATAAAAAGGGAAAAAAGATATTGAGAGATAGAGGTAATAAAATAATAGAAAAATTTTAAACGTAAACATGATATTAAATTACTTTAATATTATCACTTTCTCTTTTTATCACTTTATCTCATTAACTTTTTATCCCCCTAACTTTTTATCTCTTTCCCTTTTTATCCCTTTATCTAATTATCTCTTTATCCATTTATCTTATTACCTTTTTATCCCTTTATCCTATTATCTACTTTATCCCTTTTTTTAATACATTAATATGTCTGAACCTTTACATATCAAACCATATCTCCGTCTCGCCGGCCTTGAGCCACTCGTTATCCGTCCGGAAACGAATTTCGTTAACGTAGGTGAAAGGACCAATGTAACGGGCTCGAAGAAATTCGCCCGCCTCATTCGCGACGGACAGTACGAAGAAGCGCTTTCCGTGGCCCGGCAGCAGGTGGAAAGCGGCGCGCAGGTACTCGATGTAAATATGGACGATGCCCTGCTCGACGGAGAACTGGCGATGGTGACTTTCCTTAACCAGTTGCAAAGCGAACCGGACATTGCGCGCATCCCCATTATGATCGACTCGTCAAAATTTTCGATCATTGAAGCGGGCCTGAAGTGTGTGCAGGGGAAATGTATAGTCAACTCCATCTCACTGAAAGAGGGCGAAGAAAAATTCATACAGCAGGCAATCATCTGCAGGAGCTATGGTGCCGCTGTTGTTGTGATGGCGTTTGATGAACAGGGCCAGGCAGACAACCTCGAAAGAAGGATACGCATCTGCGACAGGGCATATAAGATACTCACAGAAAAAGCAGGCTTCCCGCCGTATGATATCATTTTTGACCTCAACATATTTGCCGTAGCAACCGGGCTGGAAGAGCATAATAATTATGCCGTTGAGTTCATTGAGGCTACCCGTTCCGTAAAAAAGAAATACCCGCTGGTAAAGATCAGTGGTGGCGTGAGCAACCTGTCTTTCTCTTTTCGCGGCAACGAACATGTACGCGAAGCCATGCATGCAGTTTTTCTCTATCACGCCATCAGGGCCGGAATGGATATGGGCATTGTAAATGCCGGTCAGTTGGTGATCTACGACGAAATAGAACCGGAATTGCGCGGTTACTGCGAAGATGTGATCCTTAACCGGAACAATGATAATAATGAGGCAACTGAGAAGCTCATCACTTTTGCAGAAAAAGTCAAAGCCAAGGGCAAGGTGCAGGAAAGGGATGAAACCTGGCGCAATGCCCCGGTGGAAGAAAGATTAAAACACGCGCTGATCAATGGCATTACAGAATATATCGATGCCGATACAGAAGAAGCCCGACAGAAATACCCGCGTCCGCTGGAAGTGATCGAAGGCCCTTTGATGGCCGGCATGAATGTGGTTGGCGACTTGTTTGGCAGTGGAAAAATGTTCCTGCCGCAGGTAGTGAAGAGCGCCCGGGTGATGAAAAAAAGCGTAGCCGTGCTAACCCCATATATCGAATTGGAAAAAGCACAGGCATCCTCTGCCGGAAAAATATTGCTGGCCACTGTAAAAGGAGATGTACATGATATCGGGAAAAACATTGTGGGTGTGGTACTCGGCTGCAATGGTTATGAGATCATCGACCTTGGTGTGATGGTGCCTGCCGATAAGATCCTGGAGGAAGCTAAAAAGAGAGATGTGGACATCATCGGGCTGAGCGGGCTCATTACGCCTTCACTGGATGAAATGGTGCATGTGGCACATGAAATGAAAAGAAGGGGGATGACGCAGCCGCTGATCATTGGCGGCGCCACCACATCCCGGATGCATACTGCCGTAAAGATAGCACAGCAATATGACCATGGTGTGGTGCATGTGCTGGATGCATCACGTAGTGTGACCGTTGCCGGTAGCCTGTTGAGTGCGGAACAGAAACCGGCTTTCCTGGAAAATATCAGCACAGAATACGCGCAACTGCGCAGCGATTTTGAAGCGCGCAAAACAAGCAAGGAATATCTAAGGTATGCGGCAGCACTGGAGAATAAATCGGGTTCCGACTGGCAAAACTATCAACCCGTAAGACCAGGCTTCACCGGTACAAAAACTTTCCCCGGTTTCAGCCTGGCCGAAATTGCAGATTTCATAGACTGGGGGCCATTCTTCATTGCCTGGGAAATGGGTGGCAGGTTCCCTGATATCCTCCAGGATGCGGTCATAGGTAAAGAAGCCACTAAACTATACAACGACGCTAAAGCATTGCTCGATAAAATAATCAAAGAGAACTGGCTGAAGGCTAATGGCGTTATTGGCTTCTGGCCTGCAAACAGTAATGGAAAAGATACCGTATCTGTTTTGATGGAACAGGAAGGACCGGATGAGGTGATACACCTGGAGTTCTTAAGACAGCAGGTAAAGAAAGCCCCAGGCCAGCCTAATCTTTCCCTTGCCGATTTCATTGCACCGGCGGAAGCAGCAAAGCAGGATTATATTGGCGCCTTTGCAGTGACCATCGCAGGCATAGAGCCGCATATAAAAGCATTTGAAGAACAGCATGACGATTATAATAAGATCATGTTGCAGGCACTTGCAGACAGGCTGGCGGAAGCTTTTGCAGAATGGCTTCACCTGCATGTACGAAAAGAATACTGGGGCTATGCTGCAGATGAACAATTGAGCAATACTGATCTGATCAAAGAAACCTACCAGGGCATCCGTCCGGCTCCGGGCTATCCGGCCTGCCCAGATCATACGGAAAAATATAAGCTTTTCCATATGCTCGATGCCACTAATCAAACCGGTATTACGTTAACAGAATCTCTCGCCATGTATCCTGCTTCATCAGTGTGCGGATGGTATTTTGCAAATCCCGATGCAAAATATTTTGGCGTTGGCAAAATTGAACGCGACCAGTTTGAAGATTACACGGATCGAAAAAAAGTTTCGCGCGATGAAATGGCAAGATGGTTGAGGCCTTCGATGGAGTAAGTGTATTTCCAACTCACCCCCAGCCCCTCTCTTCCAGAGAGGGGTGCCCAGCATAGCAACTACTCTGCGAATCTCTGCGTCCTCTTTTCTTTGCGGTAAATGTATTTTGACTTTTACTTCCTTATTCCTTATTTCTTATTCCTTATTTCCTAAAGCATTAAACATCCAACTCCAAAAACACCGGGCAATGATCACTGTGTTTCACATCCGGAAAAATCGATGCGGCCTTTAGATATTTTCTCAATGGTTCCGTGACATTAATATAATCAATGCGCCAGCCTTTATTCTGTAACCGTACAGTTGGAAAGCGCTGGCTCCACCAGCTGTACAAACCCGGCGATTCATCAAACACACGCAACGTATCCACCCAGCCCGTTTCGTAAAACCTATCCATCCAGGAACGCTCTTCCGGTAAGAAACCCGAAGATTTTTTATTCCCCTTCGGATCATGAATGTCAATTTCCTTATGTGCGATATTATAATCGCCGCAAAGGATAAGTTTAGGGTGTGTTTTTTTTACTGTCTCCAGGTATGCCATGATCTCATCAAGCCATTGGTATTTAAAATCCTGCCGCTCATCACCGGAGGTGCCGGACGGGAAGTAGGCATTGATCAGTCGTATATCACCAAAGTCAAGCTGGATAACCCTTCCCTCTTCATCACTCGGACCGTGGCCGTTTCCATAGATAACATTATCAGGTTTTATTTTGGTGAACACTGCCACGCCGCTGTATCCTTTTTTGCGGGCACTGAACCAATAATCGTGGTAGCCAAGTTCCGTAAAGAGTTTATGGTTGACATTATCTTTCTCTGCTTTTGTTTCCTGAATGCAAATGACATCTGCCGGGTTTGTTTTCAACCAGTCGATCAACCCTTTGTTCATGGCTGCCCTGATGCCGTTTACATTGTAACTAATGATCCTCATATCCTAAAATTAATGATTAGACATTAACGTGTCGTGCTATTAAAGATTTTTATAAAACTTATTCAATAAGGCCAAGAATAAGATCCTTCACCCTGTTTTCCTGGATATAAAAGAGCATACCCCAAACCGGGTTCAGGATGACAAGGGGAATTATTCATTCGGAATAGCAACTATTGGTCATTCTTTTGATTTGTCATCCTGAACCCGGGCTACCGGATGCTATATTTCCCATTAAAAGTACAGGGTGAAGGATCTTTTCGCTAATATTTAGGGATCTTCAATCGCTATCTTAATAGCATAACGCGTCAGACTTTAAATTCTTTTGCCCTTACTCTATGTTATCTTAGTTATTTTGCAGGAAGTAAATTTATTTCCTATGTTGATATATAATGTAACCACCAAAGTCAGCCATGGCATTAATGAAGCCTGGCTGCAATGGATGAAGGAAGAACATATTCCGAAAATATTGGCTACAGGTATGTTTACTCATCACCGGATGGTAAGATTACTGGAAACTGATGATTCAGAAGGTACCACTTATGCCGTGCAATATTTTTGTAACAGCTGGGAACAGTATGCAGAATACATTAAACATTTTGCCCCGGATCTTCGCCAAAAAGCCATTGAGCACTGGGGGGATCAGATAGTCTCTTTCCGCACGCTGATGGAAGTTATCAACTGATTGTGGAAAATAAAATTCCCGATCATTTTTTGTATCAGAAAATATTAATATCCCGCTAAAAGCCGCGTCTGGTAAAGCGTACAGCCGATAAGCCCTGAAACTCAATACAGATAAGGGTTTCAGTAATTCACATCAAAATATTAACATTTATGATAAAGGGCAATATGGCTTGAAATGCCCGCCCGCACTGCATTACTGCGATATGAGTGT
The DNA here is from genome assembly GCA_041752135.1 of Chitinophagaceae bacterium. Taxonomy (GTDB): domain Bacteria; phylum Bacteroidota; class Bacteroidia; order Chitinophagales; family Chitinophagaceae; genus Pollutibacter. The sequence goes on from JBGSHT010000030.1 coordinate 8,847, forward strand.
GCTAAAAAAATATTTTGTGAGAATGAAAAAGCATATAAATTTGTCTGCGTTAAAAAATTCTTTAAAAACTCCATTATGAACAAAGCTGAATTAATTGCCAAGATCTCTGAAGATGCTGATATCTCTAAGACACAAGCCAATGCGGCCCTGGATTCTTTTATCGGTGCTGTTACAAAAACACTGAAAGGAAACGGTAAAGTTACATTGGTTGGTTTTGGCACTTTCTCTGTTTCTAAGAGAGCTGCCCGCAATGGCCGCAACCCGCAGACAGGCGAAGTGATCAAAATTAAAGCTAAAAAGGTTGCCCGTTTTAAAGCCGGAAAGGAACTGACTTCCAAATTATAATCGCAACCCAATGCATAAAAAAGCAAATCACGTTATGTGGTTTGCTTTTTTTATTTTTACAGGATATTTAAAACAAATTTTATGGGAAGAGGTGATAAAAAAACCAAAAAAGGAAAAATCTTCAAAGGATCATTTGGTAAATCAAGGCTCGCCAGGCCAGCAGCTGCCGAAAGAACAGGTGCAAAAAAGGCAGCAGCAAAGAAAGCCGAAAAGTAATTAACGCTTTTAATAGGGTGAGCCATTTTCTGATGGCTCATTTTTATTTTTTCTGAAAGGGAACTTTGATCCGAGATATTTGACTGATCCTTAGGCACTAAGCAACACCAACTGCTAAGTTGCCAACCGGGTGATTCACCGCTCCCCGGCTCAATATCTTATATCCAATAACAAATATCTAATATCGATTTTCTAATTTCCTACGGCGCCAGCCGTTCGATCTTCCATTCCCCGGAATTCTCCTGTGTATAAAGTATACGGTCGTGCAGGCGGCTTGGTCTGCCCTGCCAGAATTCCATCAGTTCAGGCTTTACCCTGTAGCCCCCCCAATGCGGTGGACGCGTAACTGGCGTATCCCGGAACCTTTTTTCAAGCTCAGATAAATTCGCATCGAGCACATCCCTTGATCCTATTACCTGGCTTTGTGGCGATGCCCAGGCGCCAATCCTGCTGCTTTCGGGCCTTGAATAAAAATAGGCATCACTTTCTGCCTCGCTTACCTTTTCGCAACTTCCTTCGATCCTTACCTGCCGCTCCAGTTCTTTCCAGAAAAAAAGCAGGCTGGCTTTTGGATTCTTTAAAAGTTCCAACCCTTTCCGGCTCTCATAATTGGTGAAAAAAACAAACCCGTAATCATCATATCCTTTCAGCAAAACTATCCTTGCGGAGGGTTTGCCATCGTTTGAAACCGTAGAAAGGGTCATGGCGTTTACTTCGTCGATCTCGGCTTTCATTGCTTCTTCCCACCAGCGGTCAAACTGGCGAAACGGATCCGGCTCCACCTGGTTTTCGGAAAGCGATTCTTTCATGTAATCTCTGCGGATGGCAGCAATGGACATAACATATATTTTATACTTCACCGGGTGCCGAAAGGAAGCGGCAATCGACGAAAAGGAATTGATGAGTTTTTATTTGACCAGGGTCCCAACTTTCTCACCCATTACAACACGTGTGAGGTTACCCTTTTCATTCATATCGAAAACGATGATTGGAATACTGTTTTCCATGCACAACGTGAAAGCCGTCATGTCCATGACCTTCAGGTTTCTGTCCATGCATTCTTTATAGCTGATGGTATCAAACTTGGTTGCAGTGGGGTCTTTTTCCGGGTCTGCCGTGTAAATGCCATTAACACGGGTTCCCTTGAGGATAACATCGGCATTGATTTCAACAGCGCGTAGAGAACCGGCTGTGTCTGTAGTGAAATAAGGGTTTCCGGTACCGGCGCCAAAAATCACTACACGGCCCTTTTCAAGGTGCCTTATGGCCCTTCTGCGGATATACGGCTCTGCAACCTGTTCCATTTTAATGGCACTTTGCAGCCTGGTAAATACATTCAGTTTCTCCAGCATCGCCTGCATGGCCATACCGTTGATAACCGTTGCCAGCATGCCCATATAATCACCATGCGCACGTTCAATACCGGTTTCCGACTCATTCATACCCCGGTAAATATTCCCGCCACCAATGACCACGGCTACTTCCACGCCCATGTCAACAATGGTTTTGATTTCCTGGGCGTAGCGGCTGATCACTGAAGGATCCAGACCGAAACTGTTTTCACCCATTAAAGACTCACCGGATAATTTGAGGAGGATTCGTTTGTATACTGGCTGCATGCCACAAATATACGAAGATGGTTCGCATAAGAAAACACTAACCGCAAAGTAGCCATGACGCAAAGAAAAATCCCCGGAGTTAATGGCCCGGGGATTTAAATTATATCAAATGATATGTAATTATCCTAATGCGATACGTTTAAATCCGGTCACTTTCAATGAAGGATCAACAGATTTCAGGTAATCGCCAACGGTAGTGCCGCCGTCTTTTACAAAAGCCTGCGCAAGCAGTGTGCTTTCCTTAAAGAATGAATTCAGCTTGCCTTCAGCGATCTTGTTGATCATTTCTTCAGGCTTACCGGCCATCTTGGGATCATTCTTGATCAGGTCTGTAACGATTGCTTTTTCACGTTCGATCGTTTCTGCAGGTACAGATGCCTGGTCAACCGCTACCGGGTTCATAGCCGCGATTTGCATGGCCACATCTTTGCCAGCTTCAGCAGCTGCCTTATTAAGACCTACAAGTACACCCATGCGGTTTGCACCGTGGATATAAGAAGAAACGAAGTCAGCGTCGATCCTTTCAAATTTAGAGATGCCTATTTTTTCACCGATGCTGGCGAGTTTATCATTCACCATATCAGAGATTTTGGCACCGCCTATTTCTACCTGGTTGAGTTCGTCGGCAGATTTTACATTGGCATTGATCGCAGCATCCATGATGCTTTGAGCGAAGGCTACGAATTCGGCATTCTTGCTCACAAAATCAGTTTCACAGCTTACACAAAGTGCGATACCGGTTTTGTTATCGGCAGTGGTTTTAGCCAGCACAACACCTTCCCTTGCATCACGGTCGCCACGGAGAGCGGCAACTTTCTGGCCTTTCTTTCTCAGCCAGTCGATAGCTGCTTCGATATCGCCATTGTTTTCGGTCAATGCTTTGCGGCAATCCATCATTCCGGCGCCGGTCATCTGGCGCAGTTTGTTAATATCGGCAGCTGTAATTGTTACAGTAGACATTGTTAACTCCGGTCTTTACAGGTATACGTACCTGAAAGACACTATTTTTATCGTTAGTATTTCTGTTTACTCAAAACCGTATCCCGGATTCATCCTTTCAGATTTACCGGCAGATACCGTTATTTCTTTTGTGCTGGCCTGCGTCCGCCACCACCCGGGCCGGCAACGCGGCGCTTAGGCTGGGGCTTACCCCTGCGGGCACCACTCTTATCTTCATCATCTTCCACTGCAAACTTAGGAGACCTTTCGCCGCTGTCCTCTACATCTTCAGACTCGTCTGTTTTCTCAGCCTGCCTTTCAGCCAATCCTTCTGCAATCGCTGCAGTGATGTAATTGGCAATGATGGCAATTGATTTGGTAGCATCATCATTGGCAGGAACAGGGAAGTCAACTTTATTAGGATCGCAGTTGGTATCAACCATTCCAAAAGTGGCAATGCCCAAACGCTTGGCTTCTGCCAGGGCAATATGCTCATGGCCGATATCGATGATGAACAAAGCAGCAGGCACACGACCCAATTGGGCGATACCACCTAATACTTTTTCCATTTTGTCTTTATCACGGGCCAGTTGCAGGCGCTCTTTCTTGGTGATATTATCAAAGCTTCCGTCTGTAAGCATTTTTTCGATGCTCTGCATCTTCTTCACACTCTTGCGAACGGTGTTGAAGTTGGTAAGCATACCACCCAGCCAACGCTCAGTTACATAAGGCATGTTGATCCGCTGTGCGCACTCGGTTACTATTTCCTTCGCCTGCTTCTTGGTACCCACGAACATGATCTTTTTACCGCTCTTGGCAATGCTCTTCAGTGCGGAAGCAGTATCCTGCAGGCACTCTACGGTTTTATTCAGATCAATGATATGGATGCCTTTCTTCTCGGCATAGATATAAGGCAGCATTTTCGGATTCCACTTCTTACGCAGGTGGCCAAAATGTACACCCGCTTCCAATAACTGCTGTTGTAATGAAGTGTTATTTTCCATTGTATAGTTTGTATAAAAATTTGATTAATGAATACAATCTGTGATTCCTGTAAAGGATGTTTGTTTTTCGCCCTGGCATTGTACTGCATAAACCGGTAACAATATTCATGGTTGAAACGAACCCCTTAACGTTTACTGAACTGGTAGCTCCTACGGGCTTTCTTCTTACCAAATTTCTTCCTTTCCACACCCCTTGGATCGCGATGCAGTAAACCGGCAGCTTTCAGTGCGGGCCTCCACTCGGGATTCACGGTAATGAGTACACGGGCGATACCCAGCTTGGCTGCTTCTGCCTGTCCTTTCTTACCACCACCGGCTGCATTGATCTGAATATCAAATTTGCCAACACCGTCAATGGTTGTCAAAGGAAGTTCTACCTGGTTCTGCAGGTACACCTGTGGGAAATATGCTTTATAATCCAGGTCGTTCACGGTTATTTTGCCATCACCTTTACCCAGGAATACCCTTGTAACGGCTTCTTTACGGCGACCAACCGCGTTTTTTTGTTTTTCCATTTATTGATTTTTTGGAATCGTTTTAGAATCAGAATTTAAATTCAACTGGTTGTTGAGCGCCATGCGGATGCTCTGCACCTGCATACACAAATAACTTTTTGTACATCTGGCGACCGAGGCGATTTTTAGGCAACATACCTTTAATGGCACGCTCCATGATCACTTCCGGACGACGCTTGATCAGATCCCTTGCGATCTCGATCTTCTGGCCACCAGGATATCCTGAAACAGTCTGGTATTCCTTCTCGTCCATTTTATTACCAGTGAACTTAACCTTGTCTGCATTGATAACAATAACAAAATCTCCGCAATCAACATGGGGCGTGTAATAAGCTTTGTTCTTGCCGCGTAAAACGGAGGCAATCTTGCTACTGATACGTCCCACAGTTTGATTGGTCCCGTCAACAACGTACCACTTACGCTGTACGGAAGCTGCATTTGCATGCTTTGTGGTAAAATGTAATTTACTCATACTCAAAATTTATCCGGACTGCTGTCCTTTTGTTATAAAATACCACCGCCATCCCGGTAGCACCCCCAGCATGTTTTACTGTTTTGGGAGCGCAAAGGTAGGTGGATTACCTAAAACAACCCAAGAAAACAGGGGCTTTTTTCACAGGCAGCCTTGTAACTAATTGATAATCAATAAATATTTTGACAAGTTTTTTTATTGATCATCAAAAATCAGTAATTAAACAGGTCTTAGACCAATTTTAACCGCAATGCAACAAAGGACGCGAAGCTGTTCGCTGTTGTTTTTTTCTGCCGATCCCTAAAATCGAATTAATTTGCAGATCGTATGATCATGATGAACAGAAAAGCCTGGATACCCTTCCTGATATTGCTCGTAGCAGGTATTGCCGTTTTCTTTGCCTTACAGCCCAAAATAAATAAATATGGCGTGGAGGGACGATACCAGGCACTCCAAGCAGTTGAACACCTGGCCGATCCGCTAAAAGTGGCCAAATGGATGATCCCCTTCTCTTCCGCCAAACCGGGCGAACTTCAATTTACACCCCGGTCGGTCATCTACGGTACAGATACAGTAGAGATCACCCAACAATCAGCCATCGATGTAAAATATATAAAGAAAAAAGGCAGTTCTTACATGCCCTTCGTTGTAAGTGCAGAACCACCTGTTGACCGCCCCAGGAACACCATCTTTAAAATGGCTTATGCAACCACTCGCTGGAACAGCTGGAAAGGCGGTTCAGAAATGGAAAAAGAAGCAAAACAAAGCCTTGATAAACTTAAAAAATACTTTGAGGATCCGGTTGAATTATATGGCTATGATATCAAACGCATAACGGTTACGGATACCACTTTTCTTTTCGCTTCCCGTACGATTGATGCAAATAAATTTGCGGAAGAGTCAAAGTCCCTGTATGACTTTCTCATCAGCGAAGCCAAAAAAAGAGATGTGGTATATACCGGAGTAAGGATCTTTCATTTTGAAGATGACGGAAACAATATCCGTAAGATCTTTGCCGGGATAAGCATCAACCGGTCACTGAAAACCAAAAACGACGATCCGGTCAATTTTAAAATGATGCCTTATGGCAAATACCTGCTGGCAGTGGATTATGAAGGCCCTTATTACAATATTAAAAAAGTGAATGAAGCTATTGAAGCTTACCGGACCGATAATCAACTGGTGAGCATGGCCATTCCCTTTCATAAATATCTTAGTGACGGATATGGTTTCACCGATTCACAGGTGGTGAAGCTTCGGGTTTGTTACCCGGTATACTGATGATCATTGCGCTGTCGTTATTACGGGCAAGCACCCAGGCCGGATAGGCGCCGGTTGCCAGTGGACTGATCTTACGTACCTCTCCTTTAATGATGAGGCCGGGCAGCTGAGTAGGTTCCATTGATCCTTTCCCTTTGTTTATAAGCAATGTCCCAAAATCTGCATCACTCCTGCCCAGCTGAATATTGTTGCCGTAAAAATTACCGGCTATGAAAATGTCTTTCAATCCGTCCTTGTTATAATCCATGATCGCTGCATCCCGGTATGGCGTGTACTGCGCTGCAGGGGGCAAAGCATGTAAAGTAAATTTCCCATTGCCGTCATTAATGAGCAGCGCATTTGCAAACTGATCGGCACTTAATACCTGGGCCGTATTCAATTTATCTTTTTCAAATATTTCAGACATAGTTGCTTTGGCAAAGTCGGCTGCATAAAGGAATTTCTTTTTCAGCGCGGGCATCTGCTTTTCCAGCTCGGTCTTGTTGGCAAAAGGAATTTCTTTCCCATCCAGGTAATAGGTCAATACCTGGTCGCGGGTTCCATTGCCATCAAAGTCATTCAGGTATAGCCTGACTGGCTCCTCGCGCGTTGCTTTAAGCCGGCTGTTCCCGCCGAGGTTCCCGGCAATAAAATCCATGTCCCCGTCATTATCAATATCAACGGCCCGGATAAAATTCCACCAGCCTTTTGCTGCCGAAAGTGTTTTCTTAACGTAACCTGTTTTTTCGTTTGTGTAGGCAACAATACCTCCCCACTCTAATGCCAGCACAAGGTCCATATCCTTATCGCCATCAATATCTGAAAGTTCAGCGTCTTTCACCATACCCACCTGTGCCAATCCGGGCGCAATGGCAGTGGTCATATCGCTGAAATTTCCTTTACCATCGTTCACGAGGATATAAGACCGGGGAACAGTGCCGTAAGCAAAAGGTACCGCCCGCCCGCCGAGAAAAAGATCGATATGGCCGTCTTTATTAAAATCCTGCGCCACGATACAGGATGCGGTTATATCTATCTCCCTGAAAGCTTTTGCTTTTACCAGCCTCTTTCCCCCTTCGTTGATATAGAGCCTTGGCAATAGGTGTTCGTCTTTTCCGTAATACTCATTCCCGCCGCTAGCCACCAGCAAATCCGGGTATCCGTCACCGTTAACATCCGCCCAGGTTGCATCCACATCCTCGTAGACACTGTCTGCATCCAACGCGGATTGTTCCGACCGGGCAAACCTGCCGTCTTCCCCCTGGAGAAACAAAGCGCTTTTAAATCCCTTCGAAGCGCCAAAATAAATATCTTCCCTGCCGTCTTTGTTCATATCCCCTACCGCCAGCGCAGGTCCTTCCGTAGAAACCATGAAGGGTATCAGCGGCTCACGGTTGAATTCCACGAAATCATTTTCTGTATGAATATAATCAAGCCCGGAGGAAACAGTGATATTTTCAAAAGCTGGCTTTATTTCACGAGGGTACAACCTGTTGAAATCAAATGCGGGTAACCCCCGGCGGTAGTTTACGGTATATTGGTTTGTTCCGGGTCTCAGGTCTATTTTTTCATACCGGTTATCGGCCCAGATCAATATCATGGAATCCATTGGTAGTGAATCAACGCCCATGAGCAATGGAATTTCCATGGACGACTGAAAGCCGCGTACCGGGTATTTCTCAAAACTCAGTATGTCATTCCCGCGGTATAAAATGGCCCTTGCTCCCACGGCCCGCAGGTTTCCATCAGGTCCTTTCAGGTCGAGGCGGATATAGTTTTTGTTATTGGCATTATTGCGATAGACCATTGCCTGGTCATCAATATTATTCACCACAATATCCAGATCCCCGTCATTGTCCAGGTCTGCATAGACCGCACCGTTGGAATAGGTTTCGCGGTCATTTCCAATGCTTGCTTTTATATCTTCAAAACGCGTTTCGCCGGCATTATGAAAAAATATATTCCGTAGTTTGATCTGGGGAAATTTATCAATGAAGGCCAGGTCATCACTGCCCATTTTATTGGAGCGGATCCTGGATTGAATGGCTTCCCCGGAAATATAATTTACATAATCAATATCATTGAGCCGCTTGGGAATCCCATTGGAGATAAAGAGATCCTTTTTCCCGTCGTTGTCAAAATCCATCCATAAAGGCGACCATGACCAGTCGGTTGCGGCTACGCCTGAATACAATCCGATCTCACTGAACATGCCATTGCGGCGGTTGAGCTGCAGGTTGTTTCGGGTATATTGGTGCTGATAGCCGTACCTGGTTTTCATTTTAAAGAGGTTGTATTCATCCTCTCCAAGTGAACGCCTGAGTATATAAGGATCTTCCGGAAGCATGTCCAGTGTAATGATCTCCGGGAACGCATCATTATTGATATCTGCCACATCCACACCCATGGAAAACTGGCTGGTATGCATCAGGCTTTCCGGTGATATATCTTTAAAACTGCCGTCCTGCTGATTGATATAGAGATAATCATTCTCGTGAAAATCATTGGCGATATATAGATCCGGGTAACCATCCAGGTTTATATCCGATACACATATGCCCAGTCCATAACCTATGACAGAACTATTAATGCCCGCATCACGGGTAACATCAATATATTTTCCTTTATCGTTACGATACATCCTGTCACCGGAAAGAGAATCATACTTGTTGCTGTAATAACTTCTCTCGTTGAATGTACTGTTGTACCTAAGTGAATGGTTCAGCAGGTACATATCCAGGTCGCCGTCCAGGTCATAATCAAAGAAAGCAGCCTGTGTGCTGAAGCCGGAAAAATCAAGCCCGTACTCGGCTGATTTTTCCGCATATACAGGTATGCTGTCTTTGTCAATACCGGTGCATACAAGCAGCAGGTTGTGGCCTTTCAAAGATTCATAACTGCCTACGCGACAAACATAGATATCCAGCAGGCCATCGTTATTTATGTCTACTACAGATACGCCGGTTGACCAGCCCTTATCGTCGGGTATACCTGACTGTTGGGTTACATCTTTAAATGCCAGGTTGCCTGTATTCAGGTAAAGCTTATTCGGGACCTGGTTACCGGCAAAGAAAAGATCTATCAGGCCATCGTTATTAAAATCCCCCGCCCCTACACCGGCACCGTTGTAGAAGTACATATACTTCAGCATATTCAGTTCGGGGAGTGGGGTGAGTTTATTATTGAAATCAATGCCTGTTTGTGTGGCGGGGATCACATCAAACAATATATTTTTTACTTCTTTGTTTTGACATGATATACAAAATAAAGAAGCAGCAATAAAAAGGAATAAAAGATATCGTAATATATACTTACTCAAATGTTTATTTATTACGTAAAAGGTTTTAAAAAGCCCTTTACCGCTAAGAAAAAGAAAGCCGCAAGGATACTATCTAACTCACGGATTTTTTAAGTTGTATGAAACCGGCACCTCATTGTTCCGCAGGAAGATATACTGCTGATTGCCTTGCGCCATAATGGGTATGATATGCTTTACCGCACCAGTCATATACACACCGCTTTCTGCTGGCGCCAGGCAATTCCATTCACGCTTTCCTTTGTTCAGCAACACCTGTCCGAAGCTTGCATCCACCCGCGAAAACTGTGGCAGCCAGTCGAGCAGGTTACCCCCAAGTAAAATATCCGGCTTGCCGTCTTTATTGACATCACTTACATGGACGGCATTCACGGAAGACAACTGCACCGGGTAAGGCAAATCACTGACAGTGAATTTCCCGCCGCCTTCATTCCACGCAATACAGGAACGTGCAAAGTTTACTTCTTTCACCACGCTTGTTTTGATAAGCGTTTCCTCAAAAAGTTCCTGAATGGATTTATTGGCATACTCACCATGACGCAGGTTCTGCTTCTTGAGTGTGGGGATCTGATCCGTAAGGTCACGCTTCAGGAACACAGGTACATCTTTGCCCTTGATTGTGCGGGTGATAATTTTTTCGGGTAACATACTTTTACTGTACGCATTGATCCACAACTTCACCGGTTGTTTATCATCGGGCCGGAGGTAGAAGTTTTCCCCGAGGTTCCCCAACACAAGGTCCTCATCTCCATCACCGTCAAGGTCCGCAGCGGCAACACTTTGCCACCATCCATGCATAGCCGATAATCCGGTTTTTATTTCCGTGAACTTATTCCCCGTAAACTTAAATACACGCGGAGGCATCCAGTCGCCGGCTACGATCAGTTCTTTTTGTGCATCAGCATCCATATTCGCCCAAACGGCTCCGGTGATCATACCCGCTTCTGTTATGGGCCCGGCCTGCGCTTCCGGTAAAAGCGTAAACAGGCCCTTGCCATTGTTGATATAAAAAACTGACTTCGGTGTAACACCATAGTTTGAAGGCATTGATCGGGATGCGGCAAAAACGTCCAGGTCGCCATCGCCGTCTATATCCTGTGGGAGAAGTACGGAAGTGTTACCCATATTTTTCGGCAACGGATCCTTCGACAGGGTAAAGTAGCCTTTACCATCGTTAAAGTATAACCGATTTTGCATCTGTGCACCATTTGATGGCTGGTGATTGCCGCCGGTACCCAGGAAAAGGTCTGCATCGCCGTCTCCATCTGCATCAAAAAATACGGCAGCTGTAATTTCCAAAGTAGGCAATGGCTCTTTAAACCCGTCATGCTTTACAAAACCTTTAGCTGTCTGCAGGTATAGCTGGCCTGCCTGTTTAAGTGTACCTGAAATATAGATATCGTCAAGTCCATCTTTATTCACATCGGCAACAGCGCCCGCAGGGCCTTCTTTGGAGAGCATCTGAGGGATATTCCTTTCGGTATAAAAATCCACAAAATCATCCTCCGTATGCTTATCAAAATTACTTGTAGTGTTTACCAGCAGCTGCTGAAATTCGGGAGCCTGTTCAATCAGCGGCAATGTATTCTGTTGAGCAATTCGGATCATCGTATCCAGGCCGGGAGAAATCAGGCGCGTAATCGTCCTGTCTGGCCAGGTGACCACCACAGAATCAACTTTGCTTTTTGTACCCAGTCCGAATTGCAGGGTATAATCCACCGATGACTGGAATCCCCTGCTGGGCAGGAGTTCCCGCATTTGCACCAGGCTGTCGCTGTATACTTTTACCAGGCTGCCAATGGCCCGGGTATTGTTTTCTTTCCCGGTGAGTTGCACTTTCAGGAAATGGTTCTTATTTATTTCGCGGCTGTTATTCTTATAAATCAAAGCGGGCTGATTCACGTTGTTTACAATGAGGTCAAGGTCGCCGTCATTGTCGAGGTCGCCGTAAGCGGCGCCATTGGAAAAAGTTTTATCCGTCAGTCCCCAGTTGGTGGCCATATCGGTGAATTGGAGCTTGCCGTTATTGCGGTACATTTTATTTTGAAGGGGTACCGAGGGCATTTTTTTGATGATCTCTTCAATTTCTTCTTTCTTGCCGGTGAGCACCATTTTCTGGATCACATCATTTGCAAAAAAATCGATGAAATCCTGGTCGGTGACATCATTGTAGATACCATTACTGATATAGATATCGTTCAGGCCGTCATTGTCTGCATCGAACATCAGTGCACCCCAGCTCCAGTCGGAAGCCGATACGCCGGCATAGTGTCCGATTTCCCTGAACTTTCCCTCTCCGTTATTTAGCTGAAGCGTATTCTGCATGAACTGGTAATAGAAGCCCGAGTTCACTTTAAATTTTTGTACATCGAAGTTTTCGAAAGTGGTGGTGGTCTTCAGTCGGTAATCATCATCAGGCAGCATCTCTGTTACAAAAATATCCGGATGTCCATCGTTGTTGATGTCTGCCAGGTCTGCACCCATAGATGAATGACTGAGGTGTTGAATACGGCCTTCCAGTTCATCTTTAAAAGTGCCGTTCTTCTGGTTGATGTAGAGATAGTCCCTTTCGAAAAAATCATTGGATACATATATATCCGGGTACTGGTCACCGTTAACATCCCCAACGGTAACGCCCAGGCCAAAACCGATCAGGCTGCCATAGATATTCGCGGCTTCACTTACATCAGTGAAACTGCCATTATCGTTTCGCATCAGCCTGTCGCCGCCGCCTTTGATGAAATCAGCCACAGGCCAGTCTTTGGCGCGGAGATCACGTTTGTTGGAATAGTTCAGGGTATTTACAGGAATGAAACTGTTATTGAGTAAATAACAATCGAGGTCGCCATCAAGGTCATAATCAAAAAAGGCGGCATGGGTGGTGAATCCCGGGTCATTGAGCCCGAATGGAGCTGCTTTATCTTCAAACTGCAGGTTCCCTTTATTGATCCAGAGTTCGTTTTCCTGCCCAACGCCTTTCTGAAAGCCGGCGTTACACACGTAAATATCAAGCAGGCCATCAGCGTTTATATCCGCCATGACCACACCCGTGCTCCATTTTTGTTTTGCTTTAAAGCCTGCTTTTTCGGAAATATCTTCAAACTGAAAGTTGCCTTTATTCAGGAATAATTTATTAGGGCCCATGTTTGCGGTCATGAAAACATCCGGCAGTCCGTCGTTATTGATGTCTCCAATGGCCACACCGGCTCCGTTATAAAAGTTACGGTAACTGAAGATGTTGAAGTCGGGACCGTTCTGCAGGTTATTGGAAAACGATATCCCGCTGTTCTCCACTTTGGTGAAAACTGTTTTATCGGGTTCCTGTTTGCAGGAAGCCAGGAAAGACATAAAAAGCAGGAGGTAAACAGAATTTTTCATGCGCATATGTAAAACAAAAAGGTCATTAAAATAATGACCTTTTTGTATAGATAAAGTTAACGTTATCTGTTAATTGTAGCCGGGATTTTGTTCCAGGTTTGGATTAACAGCGAGCTGTTGATTTGGAATAGCGAACAGTAACCTTTCAACACCAGATTTTGTTGGGCGTGTTGAAGTTGTACCAGGAGCAGCAACCAATGGATCCAGGAACTTACCAAAACGGATCATGTCATTCCTTCTCCAGCCTTCCCAGTACATTTCACGACCACGCTCTTCGAGCAGGTTAGTGAGTGTAGCAGAAGCCAGCGGAGTTGCGCCACGAACAGCACGAAGTTCATTCATGATAGTGAGTGCACCGGCAGCGTTACCTTTTCTCAGTAATGCTTCGGCTTTCATTAGCATGACATCAGCAAGACGGAATATTACGAGTTCATTCTCAGCATTACCGTCAATACCCTGTGCGAAATCGGGTGGGTATTTGATTACACGGATACCGGTGATCTCGAGGTCGTTGCCAGTTTCCTGTAAAGCTACTTTACGGGTGAAAGCAAGTTTATTTCCTCTGCGATCGTTCAGTTCGGTGCCATTCTGATCGTATTGTTGGCCTTCAAGGAAACCAACACGTAAGCCGGTAACATTTGTTACGCCAGGATAGGCAGCACCACGACGAGTATCAGCTGGTTCAAACTTATCGTAGAAATCAGCCAGTGTACAGAATCCGTTCCAGCCACTTGGCTTTTGGTTGTAGTGGAGGCCACAGAACCAGAAGAAGCGGTTGTTACCACCGCGAACACCTACTGTATTTTCAAGGGCATAGATCATTTCCCTGGAAGCAGCAGTATTGTTAGCAGAAAAGTTGGTATAGAAATTAGCATTCAATGAATACTTAGGATTGCTGATGATCTGGTCGGCCAGAGCGATCACCTGGTCCATATCTGCTGCGGCAAAAGTTGGTGCAGCACGGTTAGCGTAAACACCCCTGTTCAGGTAAACTTTCATTAACAAAGCCCTGGCTGCATCTTTGTTGGCACGGATTGGAGTACCATTTGTCAGATCTGGCAGTGCTTCGTTTAACTCACGGATAATGGTATCCGCAGCAACAGTTCCCTTCAGTGTAACTGGGAGTTTTGTTAGGTCTACAAGGTCAGTCCTGTAAGGAACCTGGTCCCATGCATCCAATACATAGAAGGTAGACAATGCCCGGATGAATTTTGCTTCAGCAGCCTGAGTTGGAGTAGGACTCTTTGTTAAAACTGTTGAGGCGGCAAACTGAACAGCAAGCAATTCACGGTAAGTGTCACGAAGGAAAGAATGGTCTGCATTCCAGGTATGAGCGTGAAGTACGCGCCATACGCCGTTATCGTCCCAGTCTGGTCCTCTTGTGGGACCGAGCGCTTCGTCGGTTGTATGCTCTGATGCAGCCCAGATACGGGACTGATCCTGTAAAGGCGTATTGAACGACTCGTAGGCACCCTGAAGGAGGCCTTCAGCAGTTACCGTAGAGGATTCATTATCTACTGCGTCACGCAATTCTTCATCGAGCTTTGTACAGGAAAAGCTGAAGAGCGATGCCAGCAGAATGAGAGTTAAAAATTTAGTATACTTCATATTATGGCTTTTTATATAAACTCAAATGATAGCCTGATTGTTTAATTCAATTTTTATAAAGAGAAATTAAGTCCGAATAAAATGGTCCGGGCAGAAGGATAAGGAATGTATTCGATACCAAATGAAGGTATTCCGTCTACACTTTTATCTACGTTAACCTCAGGATCAAATCCGGAAAACTTGGTGATCACAAACAGGTTCTGTCCGGTTAAAGTAACAGTAACATTGCTGAATGTTTTACCAAGCGCTCCCAGGCGGTACCCGATAGTGGCATTGGCCAGTTTAAAGTAATCGCCTTTTTCCAGGTAACGGGTTGAAGGAGCAATGGCGTTTGAAGTATTCTCCTGAACGTCACCACCGAGAAGGCTGCTGGCAATATTCCTTGTACCCAGGTTACCGATAGGGATAACAGAGTTTAAGGTATTATTATACAGTAAGTGGCCTGATGCACCATTTGCATTTATGACTGCAAATAATTTATTCCAGGTGAAATCAGTTGTGAAACCATAAACCTGCTTAGGGTTAGGATCTCCGGAATAAAACAGTGTATTGCCACCATCTGTGTAAATACTCTGTCCGGTAGCTTTATCTAAACCTTCGAAATTGCGCAGGTAATATACGTTCAAAGGTTGTCCAGCCACGAGACGCTGAGAAGTTGCACCAGAGATACCCTGGCCACTAAGCGCACCGGTTTCATACGTACCATTCAGATCACGTAGTTCATTTTTCAGGAAGGCAATATTACCACCGATATTCCAGGTCATGTTTGCATTCCGAATGATTGCATAGTTCAGGGCAAATTCGAAGCCACTGTTATCAATGGTAGCCGGCAGGTTAGACCAATAACGACCACCAGTCCGAGGACCTGGAGCAGTTACGTCAAACTGGAAGATAGGGTCAGTTGTCTGACGCTGGAACCAGTCTGCAGTACCAGTAAGCCTGTTATCCATGAAACCGAAATCAATACCTATATTGGTCATTGTATTAGTTTCCCATTTGATATCAGCATTTGGGAAGTTTCTCCTTTCCTGGAGAACACCATTTCCAATGCTTACAACAGGGAGGGAAGCTGCTGAAGGAAATTCCTGGTTACCGGTCTGGCCCCAGCTTGCACGGAGTTTAAGGTTGCTGATAAAGTTTGCACTGGCCATGAAATCTTCATTGGTAATGTTCCAGGCAGCAGCGATAGAAGGGAAGTATCCATATTTATTGTTAGCACCAAACTTACTGGAGCCGTCGGCCCTGAAAGTAGCGGTAAGGAGTACCCTGTCAGCCCAGTTAAAGGTAGCCCTGGCAAAATAGGATTGCAGTTCAGCAATAGGTTGAGCAAAAGAATAGATTGACCTGTCAGCAGCCGGAACGTTACCCATATAATTGGTATACTTCAGGCCCGGATAGTCAATAAAGCGGTTACCCACCATGCCACTTCCTTTGTTATCATTTTTCAGGTACTCATAACCTACAACAGCATTCAGGCTCAGATCTTTGGTGAGCTTTGGTGTATATGTCAAGGTATAATTTAGCTGTTGGTTAGTTGATTTGTTATTGATGATCTGGGCAAAACCGTTGTTCCCTTGCAGGTTCAGCCAGTTCCTGATCTCACTTCTTCTCTCACCGGCGCCATAGTTAATACTATACAGCATGCGGAATTCGAGGTTACTCAGGATCTTATAGCTGGGAGAAATGCTGGCAAGAATGGTATTCAAGTTGTTCACATCATCGTGAGCAGCCAGCAAAGCCATTGGGTTAATGGTTGATTGACCCAACTGGTTATTTACCCAGATAGAATCATTAGGCAGGTATAAAGGGTGTGTTGGGTTCCACTGTAAAGCCGTACCAATTAAACTACCCTGGAAGCCCGCATCGTTGGAGATTGGAGCAATCTGGGTTTGTGTATGAGCAGCAATGATGTTGAAATCAAGACCGAGCTTTTTGCTATCCAGGAACTTAAATGAAGAGGTCAGGCTCGTAGAATATTTCTTGAATCCTGATTCTTTAACAATACCCTGGTTGTCGAGGTAACCGGCTGATACGCGGTACCTTCCATTTTCATTACCACCGGTAATAGCAATATTATAGTTCTGCTGGAACCCGGTACGTAAAATAGCATCCAATGCGTCCACATTGGAACCAAAATCTCCACTTGTTAAATTATATTTTTGCAAAGCAGCGCGGTATTCGTTGCCATCCAATACGTCAATCCTTTTTAAAAGGTTGCTCGCACCAACAGCCGTATTGAATTCAATTTTAGGGGCACCTGTCTGGCCTTTCTTGGTAGTAATCATAATTACACCGTTAGCACCCCTTGAACCGAAGATAGCTGTAGCAGAGGCATCTTTCAGAACGTCCATGGAAGCAATGTCCGATGGGTTGATAAAGTTCAGCGGGTTATCACCAGGTGTTCCACCTAATGGCGTTCCGTTACCAGGTGCAGCAGTACCACCGGAGAGCGGCACACCATCCACTACAACGAGCGGAGCGTTACCGGAACGGATAGAACCTACACCACGGATACGAATAGTAGCAGCACCACCGGGTGCACCACTGGCGTTAGTAACCTGCACACCTGCTACTTTACCCTGGATCAACTGATCAGGAGCAGCAAATACACCCTGGTTAAAATCTTTAGCCTTTACAGAGGTAACTGCACCTGTAAGGTCTTTTTTGCGGGCAGTACCATAACCGGTAACCACCACTTCACTAAGGTTAGAACCTGCGGCACCGGACAGCGCAACACTCATATTGTCGCTGATGGCCAATTCGCGGGTAGCAAAACCTACTGAAGAAAATACTAACGTTGTAGCATCTGAGGGGACAGAAAAGCTGAAAGAACCGTCTGCGCCAGTTGAAGTACCTACAGTGGTACCTTTAGCTGTAACAGAGACACCTGCAACCGGAGAACCATCCCTGATGTCTGTCACCTTTCCGGAAACAGTCTTGGTCTGGGCAAAAGTCACCTGGAATGCGAAAAGCATAACAACAGGGAGCAGTAAGGCCCGCATGAAGCGTTTGGGGGTCATAAACAGTGGTTTTTAGTTTAAGTCGGCGTAAATTATGTACATTTTACATAATATACCAAAAAATTGATAAAAATTTAATTTAGGGGAAGACTGAAGTACCCATATTTAATACTCCAGGCTTAACATCGAACCTATTTACCGGATCAGTTTTAGCACCCTAAACCAGCACTCAGGACAATGAGACACAGGATTTTGCTGCATGAAAACGACAATCTCCCCCAAAATATTTTAATAGCCGGGTCAGGATTATTAAAAATCAAAGGTGAATCTATATTTTAATGAAAAATATTCAAAGAACCTTTTTTCCGCAAAGGTTTGCGAAAATGTTTTCTGTGGAAAACTTTTATACCTTTAACCCGCCATGAAGACAAAAGCAACCTTAAAAAATATATCAGATCTGCTCCAGATCAGCATTTCTACCGTGTCAAGGGCTCTAAAGGATCACCCGGATATCGCCGAGCAGACCAAGAAAAAAGTCCGTGAACTGGCAGAGATCATGGATTATGAACCCAATGCCTTTGCCATCTACCTGCGTACCAATGCCAGTAAACTGATTGGCCTCATTGTACCCGAGATCTCCAACTTCTTTTACCATTCATTTATAGCTGCCGTTGAAGAAGAAGCCAGGCTTAAAGGCTATACCCTCCTGATCCTGCAATCAGCCAATAACCCCGAAACCGAATCTGCCAACCTGAAACTCTGTAAACTTAACAGGGTGGCGGGGATAATGGTGGCCCTGTCTGGCGGTTCCGGCGATCTTTCCGCATTCAGGCGAATCGAGGAATCGGGCATACCCCTGGTGTTTTTTGATAAGGTACCAGATGATCCGGGATTTATGAAAGTATGCGTTGCCGATGAACAGGCCGGCTCACTGGCGGCAGAGGCCATCATCCGCAAAAAATCAAAAAAAGTGCTGGCGGTCTTTGGCAACCCAACCCTTTTGATCACCCGAAAAAGGCTGGATTCCTTCTCAGATGAATTCAAAAAATCCGCTCCACATACCAAATTAATTACGATTTACGCAAATGACAGCGAAGAGGCAAGAAAAAAAACCGCTATTGAGCTGAAAAAAAATGACCACCCGGATACGGTATTTTGCATGAGCGATGAAATACTTACGGGTTCACTTAAAGCCATTCAGCAACAAAACCTTTCCATACCAACAGAAATTGGCATCATTGCCATCAGTAATGGCTTTATCCCCTCTCTCTTTTCACCGGAAATAACCTACGTGGAAACCAGTGGCAGGGAACTGGGCAAAAAGGCATTCGCCAGTATGCTGCAGGTTCTCCTGCACGATGCTCCCCCAAAGGAAGAGATCTTGCCGGCGAGGCTTGTAGAGAGGGGCTCTTTGTAGGGGGAGGTACGAAGTGCGAGGTGCGAGGTACGAGGTGGGAGGTGCGAAGTGAATGCAAATCAAATATTTAAAAGGGTTATAATTAAAAAATCAAATTAGCTGGCAATTATTTTGAATATCCTTCCCTTTTCTTTAAGGCTGTTAATTCGAACCTCGCACCTCGCACCTCGCACCTCGCACCTCGCACTTCGCACCTCGCACTTCGCACCTCGCACTTCGTACCTCGCACTTCAAAAATCTATTCCCACAAAAGTCTTCTTCTTCATCTTTGCATAACGGGCATGATTAAATGTATATAGTTTCCCCGGGCGGTGAGGTACGTCGGTTTCCATTTCATCCAGGTCGGTAAGCAGGTCCGTAGTGAATAATTTCTTGCGGAAATTGCGGCGGTCAAGAGACACGCCCAGGATGGCCTCATATAAGTTTTGCAGGTCGCGCAAAGAAAATTTCTTCTCCAGCAGGTTGAAAATAATTGGCTCTTCCTGTATCTTTTTTTGCAATGTACAGTGGCAGGTATCCAGGATCGCCTTATGATCAAAGGCCATGGTTTTAATATCATTTACCGGGTGCCAGTGCAGTTCGTTATCCAGTTGTTTTAACTGGTGATCCTTTACGTTGATCAGTGAAAAATATGCAGTAGTTACCACCCTGCCCGCCGGGTGCCTGTTTACCTGTCCAAAACTGTGTACCTGCTCCAGGAAAACATCATCCAAACCCGTACGCTCACGTAAGACACGATATGATGCCGCGTCAAGGTCCTCATCCGGCCGCACAAGGTCGCCCAGCAACGACCACTTATCTTTGAATTCCGGCAGATCGCTTTTGATGAGCAATACTTTCAATAAATTATCATCATATCCAAAAATGACACAGTCAACAGATACTGCAAACTGAAAATCAGGTATGAGTTCCAGCGGGCTGGTATTGATATTTGGTTTTTTACGCACGGGTGTCATGCTGGCAAATCGTTTTAGTTGGGGGCTTAAGAGATTTCAAGATAGGGAAAGATTCAAATTCCCCAAGAAAATTATTGTGTATAAATTACGTATTTTATTGAAATCAGAAAAACTAACGTTCAATTCTCCGCCTAATCTTTACTTAAATTTGATGCCCAATCAAGACCAGCATGTATTCAACAGAACAAACACGGAAACTCCAGGAAAAGACCAAACACTGGCATGAACATATCAGCAATCCTGATTACCTGGCAAAACACCTTGAGGACCTCCGGGATGTACTGCGTTTTCATGAATACCGGTATTATATTATGAATGATCCTTTGATCTCCGATGGAGAATATGATCATTTATATAAGGCCCTCGAAAAAACCGAAGAGGCCCATCCTGAACTGGCAACAGCCGATTCACCTACAATGCGGGTGGCCCCGTCGCTGACCACCTCGTTTAAAACAGTACAGCACCTGGTTCCCATGCTCTCTCTGGAGAACTCTTATAATGCAGACGACCTTACCGACTGGGACCGAAAAGCAAGGGAACTCTCAGGGCTACCCGAAATGGAGTATTGTGTGGAACCCAAATTCGACGGAGCCAGCATTTCCCTGGTGTATGAGAACGACCTGTTCACACGGGGCGCAACCCGCGGAGACGGAGTGGACGGCGAAGAGATCACCACAAACCTTAAACAGATCAGGTCCGTTCCGCTCTCAGCCGATTTTTCTTCACTGGGCATTCAACAGATCGAGATCAGGGGTGAAGTGCTGATGAATAAAAAGAACTTTAAAAAATATAATGACCAGCTGGCCGAACAAAACCTCCCGCCACTGGCCAATCCAAGAAATGCAGCTTCGGGTACGCTTCGCATTAAGGACCCGCGGGAAGTAAGCAAAAGAAACCTGGAAGCCTTCCTTTACCATATCAGCTATACCCTGCCGCAAGCCGGAAAGCAAATTCCAGCCAAAATGCACACTCATTCCGGCTCATTGGATATGCTCTGGGAACTGGGGTTCCGAAGCCCGGTAAAAGAGAAAAAAGTTTTCAAAGGCATCCGGGCGGTCATAGACTATTGCCTCGAATTTGAAAAGGAACGGGATGACCTTCCCTATGAAATTGACGGGATGGTCATTAAAGTGAACGACCTGAAACTCCAGGATAAACTGGGCATGACAACGCATCATCCTCGCTGGGCGATTGCCTTCAAATTCAAGGCAAGACAGGGCACCAGCACCCTGCGGCAAGTAGAATTTCAGGTAGGGCGCACCGGGAGTATCACGCCAGTGGCCAAAATCGATCCTGTGCCCATTGGCGGTGTTACCGTTTCCTCTATATCCCTGCATAACGAAGATTTCATTAAGGAAAAAGATATCCGCCTGGGCGACCAGGTGCTTGTTGAAAGGGCCGGAGACGTGATTCCGTACATTGTAAAATCACTGGCCGACCTGAGAAACGGAGATGAAAAAGTGATCCGGTTTCCTACACATTGTCCTGTTTGCGGTGATGCTCTGTACAAGCCTGAAGAAGAAGCCGTCTGGCGCTGCCCTAATATGAATTGCAAGGCACAGGTAGTAGAGCGGATCATTCACTTCACCAGCAAGGACGCCATGGATATCCGGGGGCTGGGTGAAGCCAATATCAGGAAGTTCTTTGAACTGGGATGGATAACCGATGTTCCGTCTATTTATGATTTGCCTTATGACCAGATGCGCCAACTGGAAGGGATGGGCGAAAAATCGGTAACTAACCTGCAGGAAGCCATAGAAAAATCCAAATCACAGCCATTGCACAGGCTCATCACTGCATTGGGTATCCGATATGTGGGTGAAACAACCGCCAAAGCACTGGCACAGCAAACAGGCCACCTGATGGACCTTGCCGGATATTCCCGTGAAGAGCTGCTCCAAATAGAAGATGTTGGCGTGAAAGTTGCTGATAGTATTTATCAGTTCTTTCACAACGAGGATAATATCCAAATGCTGAAAAAGCTGGAAAAACTGGGCCTGACACTGAAAAGCACCAAAGAAAGAAACACCGGCGGAAACCTTTCCGGAAAGACTTTCCTCTTTACAGGCACATTGCAGAAAATGAAAAGATCGGATGCGGAAGAAATCGTGGAAAAACACGGCGGCAAATTACTTTCCGGGGTCAGCAGCAAACTAAACTACCTGGTGGTAGGCGAAGATGCTGGTTCTAAACTGGAAAAAGCTAAAAAAATTCCGCAGATACATATCGTGGATGAAGAAGGATTTATCAAAATGACCGGTTATGGGGAACAGTAATAAAGTATCCGCATTGCATCATATGTTTGTTTTATCTTTGTTAAGGAAAAAATATTCATATAAGCAATCCTAATTTAGTAAATTAGAATTCTAAAATCAGTCTTATGATTAAAAAAATAGCCGGCGAAGTCTGGAAACCTTTGCAATTTCCGGGATGGAAAGAGCTAAGAAAAAAATATGCTGTGTCCAGCCACGGCAGGGTTGCCAGTTACACTGACGACGTTCTGGAAGACGGTAAACTCCTCAATGGTTCACTGACTACAGGATACCGCAGCCTGAACCTCCACAGGCCAAACAGCAAAGGCACCATTTATATACATCGCGAAGTGGCGAAACTTTTCCAGAAAAAAGGTTCACCCAAACATAAATTTGTTGTGCATACAAACCACAATAAACTGGATAACCGTGCATCGAACCTTAAATGGGCCACACAGGAAGAAGTGGCTAAACATCAGCAGAAGTCGCCTGCAAAAATTGCTTACAAAGCTGTTCAGGCTTCCCGCACTGTTGGCCTGAAACTCAATGCCACACAGGTTAAATCGATTAAAAAATTACTCGAGGATCCAAAACGCAAACTTACCTATAAGCAATTGGCCGAAAAGTATGGCGTTAGTGAAATGACCTTATACCGTATTAAAAGCGGCGAGAACTGGGGTAGGATTTAATCCCGGCAACTCCCGATTTCCGATCGCGCAAAATGCCCGGTTGTTATATTCGCAGACCCATGATCAAAGCGAAGAAACGCCAGTCAGTTTGCGCGATTTTTTTATGACCATTTTTAAACTGCATATATGATCCAGCCTGTTACTATTAAATTCCTGAAAGACCTGAAGAAGAATAACAACAAACCCTGGTTTGATGTAAACAGGCCCCTGTATGAAAACGCAAAAAAAGACTATGAAACATTTATCCAGCAGGTGATCGATAAGCTGGCAAAATCGGATGAAACCATTGGTGGCATTAAGGCCAAAGAATGTATGTTCCGGATAAACCGGGATGTGCGTTTTGCCAAAGACAAATCCCCCTACAAAACCAATTTTGGCGCATTTATCAATAAGGGCGGGAAGAAATCCAACCTTGCAGGATATTATTTTCACCTGGAACCCGGTGCTTCCTTTGTTGGCGGCGGCCTCTGGATGCCCATGCCCAAAGAACTGGCGCAGGTAAGGCAGGAGATCGACTATTGCTTTAGTGAGTTTAAAAAAATCACCGGTTCTGCAGGTTTTAAAAAAGCCTATGGAGAAATATACCATGGAGATGATTCAAAACTGCAACGGGTACCCAAAGGATACGAAGCGGATAACCCAGCTGCAGAATTCCTGAAACTGAAAAGTTTTACTGCCATGAAATCAATTGCAGATAAAGAATTAACGGATCCGGAAATAATAAAAAAATCAGTGGCCGCACTGCAGGCATTGCAACCACTGATCGAATTTATTAATCGCGCTATTAAGGATTGATTAGTTCCTTGTTTCTTTGCGGTTAAACTACAATAAACCGTTGGCCGCAAGATATTCAGCAATCTGAACCGCATTGGTAGCCGCACCCTTGCGCAGGTTATCCGAAACGATCCACATGTTGAGTGTATTGGGCTGGGTCTCATCCCTTCTCAACCTGCCTACAAAAACCTCATCGCGCTCATGCGCATCCATGGGCATCGGGTATTGCTGTGTTGCCGGATCATCCACAACCACTACCCCGGGCGCACTACTCAGCAGGCTTCTTACTTCAGCAAGGTCAAAATCGTTGGCAAATTCAACATTCACGCTCTCACTGTGGCCCCCCATAACGGGAATGCGTACTGTAGTAGCCGTCACCTGTATGGAATCATCACCCATGATCTTTTTGGTTTCATTGACCATCTTCATTTCCTCCTTGGTATAACCATTCTCCAGGAATACATCGATCTGCGGGATCACATTCAGGTCAATCGGATATTTATATGCCATCGGATATTCTTCCGCACTGCCGTTTTCCGCTTTCCGGCGCTCGCCCATCAACTGGTCAACTGCTTTTTTCCCGGTGCCGGTAACACTCTGATATGTTGATACAACAATTCTTTTTATTTTATATTTCCTGTGCAATGGGTTCAATGCAACAACCATCTGAATCGTGGAGCAGTTGGGATTGGCAATGATTTTATCTTCACGGGTTAATTCACCTGCATTGATCTCGGGCACCACCAGCTTCTTTGAAGGATCCATCCTCCATGCAGAAGAATTATCTATAACAGTTATACCTGCAGCCGCAAAAAGAGGCGCCTGTTCCAGTGATGTACTTCCCCCGGCAGAAAACAGGGCAACATCAGGTTTAGCAGCAATGGCATCCAATACACCTACCACTTTATAAGGTTTCCCTTTATAGATCACTTCCTTGCCAACAGACTTTTCTGATGCCACAGGGATGAGTTCATCAACAGGGAAATTTCTTTCCGCCAGAACAGCTAACATTTTTGTGCCCACCAGTCCGGTGGCGCCAACTACAGCAACTTTCATTTGGTCCTCCTTTCATCTTCTTTCCAGAAGAAGTTTTAATGATTAATAATGGTTTACAAAAAAGCCTCCCGTTTCCGGAAGGCTTTTGACATATTTGGTAACATACAAATATCCTAACCTTCCGCTTTCAGGGAATGTTTTTTAATCTGTTTTGTATGTTTTTTGCTCATTTGCATTTCGTGACCAAAAGTAAAGGGGAAAGTTTTTTCTGCCAAATAAATGTTGAGTTTGCCTTTTTTATGGCCTCCCCCTGCGGGTAAATTGCCTGCATGAAAAAGACATGCATATTCCTCATTTGCTTCTGCACAAAAGTGATGCTTGCTCAAACAGTAAACCGTTATGATGTTGTGATAACAGAAATTTTTGCAGACCCAACGCCATCGGTGGGGCTCCCAAACAGCGAGTATCTTGAACTTACCAACGTTTCCGGGCAAAGTATTAATCTCGATAAATGGAAAGTAACAGATGGCAACAGCACTGCCATCATCAACCAATCTTTCCTATTACAACCCGATAGCCTGGTTATTGTTTGCCCGCGAGCCTTTACAGCTTTGTTCGATCTCTTTGGGGCAACAATCGGGGTTAGCGCATTTCCTTCCCTGGATAATTCGGGCGACCAGATCATACTGCTTTCGCCGGAAGGCAAAACCATCCATGCGGTTTCCTACAAGCCATCCTGGTACAAAAATGTATTGAAACAGGAAGGCGGCTGGTCGCTGGAAATGATTGACAACCGGATGCCATGCAGGGAGGATGATAACTGGCAGGCGAGCGTTTCCAACATTGGCGGAACGCCCGGGCAGACCAATAGTATCCGGGCCTCCAACCCGGATACTGAATCGCCCGGGCTGATACGCACCTATGCCATCGACAGCCTGACCATTGCCGCTGTTTTCAATGAAAGCCTTGACAGTCTAATTTCGGCTATACCTGAACGGTATGAGATTGATGAGGGAATAGGTAAGCCCTTATCTGTTACAGTAAAACCGCCTGCATTTAATGAAGTGATCCTGCACCTGGCCCGTCCGCTGCTGCCAGCAAGGGTTTACCGGTTGCAGGTTACAGTGGCAACGGATTGCGCCGGGAATATTACCGGGTTGCGCCAGGAAGTTAAAACCGGCATACCACAGCCTCCCCGTGAAGGCCAGTTGCGGATCAATGAAATTCTTTTTGATCCGCGGCCGGGTGGCGTTGATTACATGGAACTCTTCAATCGAGGACCCATGACACTTGACCTGCAGGATATTTACCTGGGTAATAAACAAAATGGTATCACCGGGTCTGTAAAAAAATGCAGTGAAAAAGCTTTTCTCCTGTTTCCCGGCGACTACCTGGTGCTGACAGAAAATGCAGGTATAGTATCCCGTGAGTATACTGTAAAAAACAAAGAAAACATTGTATCGCTCGTAAGTATGCCCTCCTTTCCCGATGACCAGGGGACCATTGTCTTAATGGATAGCCAGGGGAATGAACTTGATGTTTTCTCGTATCTTGATGATTACCATTTCCCTTTGTTGTCTGACAGGCAAGGCGTTTCACTGGAAAGAATTGACCCTGCCGCACCGTCCATGGATCCCGCGAACTGGCATTCTGCCGCAACGGATGCCGGCTATGGCACACCTGGTTATATAAATTCCCAGTACAGGAGATTGGATCCGGTGGCAGGAGAAATTCACATTACCCCGTTGACATTTTCGCCCGACCAGGACGGTCATGACGATCAGCTCACCATACAATACAAGTTTCCTGCGCCTGGATATACCTGTTCTGTAATCATCTTTGATCATGCGGGCAGGCCTGTACGATACCTTGTTCGCAATAATCTTTGCGGCACAAACGGATTTTTCCGATGGAACGGACTGGATGAAAAAACACGTAATCTGCCAGCAGGCATATATTACCTGGTTACAGAGATCTTTAATCTTGAAGGGAAACGTAAGATCATTAAAAGAGGCGTTGTACTGGCTTATCGGTTTTCATAAACAGTAAAAATATTTGATTTACTGATGTGGCATGATCAAACGAGCTGGATATCAAAATTAACCAGGTTTACAAACTGGCGGATCCGGTTGTCGATGTCTTCTCTTGAAATTTCTTTCAGCCTTGTGTTACCAAATTTTTCCACGCAGAAAGAAGCCATGGCAGAACCAACGATTACCGCTGTTTTCATATTCTCGAAAGAAATGTCACAGGTGTGAGCGATATGCCCGATGAATCCTCCGGCGAATGTATCCCCGGCACCGGTTGGATCAAATACGTCTTCGAGTGGTAGTGCGGGTGCAACAAAAACCTGGTCGTCGTAAAAAAGCAGGGCGCCATGCTCCCCTTTTTTAATTACGAGGTATTTAGGGCCCATCTTCATGATTTCGCGGGCTGCCTTTACCAGGGAATACTGGGCGCTCAGTTCTCTTGCTTCACTGTCGTTGATCAGCAACACATCCACTTCTTTTAGTACTTTTTCCAGGTCTTCCATGGCGGTTTCCATCCAGAAATTCATGGTATCCAATACAACCAGTTTCGGGCGGTTTTTCATTTGACGTATAACGCTGTGCTGAATGGCAGGAACCAGGTTGCCCAGCATCAGGAATTCGCTGTCCTGGTAGCTTTCGGGCACAACGGGCTTAAAATCGGCCAGTACATTCAATTGTGTATCCAGCGTATCCCGGGAGTTCATATCCAGGTGATATTTCCCTGCCCAGAAAAAAGATTTTTGATCTTCCTTGATTTGTACTCCTTCGAGGATTACGCCACGATCTTTCAGTGCCTGTAATTCTTCTTTAGGGAAATCACCTCCAACAACAGATATCTGGTTAACAGGCCTGGTAAAATTGGAAGCGCTCCAGGCGATGTAGGTTGCGGCGCCGCCTACTATACGGTCACTTTTTCCAAAAGGGGTTTCAATCTGATCAAAAGCCATGGAACCTACAACGATAAGTGACATATATTTTTTTTAAACTTGGCAAAGGTAAGTGGAAATAGTATTTTTCACCTGAAAATTAAGAGATGAGAAAAAGTATAATTACCCTGGTAATCTGTCTGCATGCAGGTTTAGCCATGGCACAACTTGATTCCGCCAGCCTGGTGCCGGGGATCCGTTCGGCCGCTGATAGTATGACCACGGCTTTCAAAAAAAAAGATTTTATCACTTTCGCCCACTATAATAACAGCCGGCTGCTGGATATGCTGGGAGGGGAGGCATCCTTTGTTGAATTCATGGAAAAACAAATGTCCATGCTCAAAGATGTAAATTTTAAAGAAATGAAAGCGGGGAGGATCATTCGTGTCCTCAATTATGAAAACACTTATCAGTGCATAATAGAACAACATTCTGAACTGGAAATGGAAGGTGTTGTAATAAGCGCAATATCACACCTGGTTGGGCTTTCCGTGGATAATGGAAAGAGTTGGCGATTTGCAGACGGGAATAATGGCACCAAAGAGGATTTTAATTCCATAATGCCGGAACTCAGCCCTGCACTTATTATTCCAAAGAAAAAGCAGGAAATGGGTATGACCCTGTCGGACCTGCTAACAGATTATAAAACAGCCTACCAGCCCTGACTGATTTAGGACTTAAAAAGAGCCAGGAACACCCTCTTCATACTTTGCCAGGTTAAAAGGAGAAAATTTCCACAATCTTAGATTATTTTTTGTACATTTACCGGGACTTTGAGGCTTTTTTCTTCTTTTGGCAAGGTATTTGTTACTTTTTTGTTATTAGAACCCGTTTTTACAATCCTCCTTTCCTATCCTGCATCCGCAAAAAATGTATTCTCTGCTACCCTAATTAAACATCAACAAAATTTCATTTTTATAAGACTTTGGAAAGAACAATTCTTTGTTCTTTCTTTTTTTTACTTTCATGGCCAGATAGTTCATGAAATCCTTATTACTGATACGGCATGCTAAAAGCAGCTGGGGTGATTTTTCCCTGCCTGACTTTGACCGCCCGCTAAATGAGCGGGGAAAGCATGATGCACCCATGATGGCCCGCAGGCTGCATAAAAAAGGGGTTAAACTCGATTTACTGGTTTCCAGCCCGGCCAAAAGAGCTAAAAGAACAGCCCAGGCTTTTGCAGAAGAATTTCAAAAAGATAAAGACAGCATCCTGTTTAAGGATGAACTTTACCTGGCGGGCCCCGAGCAGTTTTATACAGTTCTCAGCCAATTGGATGATTCAATTGACCATGTTGCCATTTTCTCCCACAATCCGGGTATCACTACTTTTGCCAACACACTGGAGGTAGCCGGTATCGATGATATGCCTACCTGCAGCGTATTTGCAGTTACAATTACTGCAGGCAGCTGGTCAGCATTTCGGAAAGCCAAAAAAGAGTTCTGGTTTTTTGATTATCCGAAGAATATTGCCTGACCTCAGCGAAGAAAAGTTTACATATACTGAATGAAATACAGTATCACAGAGGGCCGGAGAGAAATTATTGAGTGCCACGGAGAAATACAACTTTTTAATTCACTGGCAAAAAACTGAGTTTAGTTTTCCCGGATAATCAATCTTTTGATCCCATCGGTTAGGCGTAGCACATTGAAATTAATCAGTAACCCAACTTTTGCCTTCGTTAGTTTCAAATAAGTCAGAACCTGAGCAGTATGAACATCTGTTAGAAATTCAACTGATTTTATTTCTACAACCACTTCGTTTTCGACCAATAAATCTAAACGATACCCAATCTCGAGGTGAATTTCTTTATATATAAGAGGCAAGCCAAGTTGTTTTTTTACTTCCAGGCATTTCTTATTCAGTTCATAATTCAAACAAGCCAAATAGGTTGATTCCAAAAGTCCCGGGCCTAGACTTTTATGTACATCAATTGCACATCCGATAATCAGTTCTGTAATTTTATTTAGTTCCATATCTGTGGTTCTCCTTTTCACTCAGTTGCCAATTCATAACATTCATTTATATACTCTTTCAAATTCAGCCCACAGAGGAAAGCAGAGAAATGATTGAGGGCCGCAGAGGAATACACTTCTCTCTGTGGTTCTCCTTTTATCTCTGTTGCCCTCTGTGGCCTGTATTTTATTATACTCAATCAGCAAACAGAGGACAGCAGAGAAATGATTGAGGGCCGCAGAGGAATACACTTCTCTCTGTGGTTCTCCTTTTCACTCAGTTGCCAATTCATAACATTCATTTATATACTCTTTCAAATTCAGCCCACAGTGGACCGCAGATAAATGATTGAGGGCCGTGGAGAAATAGATTTATGTGGATATACTTTTACCAACTACAAAATAATAGAACAGTATAAAACGAAACAAGGTTTTTCCCTCTTGATCTTCAGTTAAAATAACCTAAATCAGTTGGGAAAAACCTTGTTCAACTCTAAAATCGCAGGAAATATTGAAAAAACAGATCTATTTCAATCCGTACTTCTGCTTATACCTTTCCGACAATTGTTTGTGTTTATCATTCAGATCCACCTGGCGGCCCTGTATGAAGGCATGGGTCACAATACTGCTGCGCATATCAAGGATATCCCCTTCACTTACTATGATATTGGCATCCTTTCCTGCTTCCAGGGAGCCTGTCCTGTCGCTGATGCCCAGAATTTTTGCAGCATTAAGCGTGATGGCAGATAAAGCTTCTTCACGGCTCAGTCCGTAAGCTGCTGCACTACCGGCATTGAACGACAGGTTCTTGCCCCTGTGCTGACCATCTTCATCATTAATGGCAAAGAGTACTCCGGCCTTCTGCAGCATGGATGCTGTTTTGAAATACTGGTCCACATCATCATCCGGTAATGTAGGTAAACTATGCATCTGGTTGAGAATGACCGGAATATTATACTTCTTCAGCAGGTCTGCGATCTGCCAGCTTTCGCTTCCGCCAACGATCACTACATCCAGCCCGAATTCTTTTACAAAATCAATTGCCACCAGCATTTCCTTTACCACATCGCAGTGAATATAGAATTTCTGCTTCCCGGTAAAGAGTCCTTTCATGGCCTCCATTTTCAGATTGGTCTCTTTAATATTGGTTTGCTTTGCATACGCCTGTGCTTCATGCATGGTAGCTTTTACCTGATCAATCTCAGCCAGGGCACGTTTCACAGCATCACCAGCAGGTGCAGGAGTACCAAAGAATGCAGCAAATCGATTGGGGCGGGCAAAAAGGCTGGGCATCCTGAAATGAATGCCGCCATCCATTTTATAGGCCGCGTCTTCCCAGTTCCAGGCATCCAGTTGCACAACGGTTGAAGACCCGCTGATCAATCCGCCATCAGGCACAATATTGGCCAGTAAAACACCATTGGTCTTTACCGTATTGATGATCTTGGAATCTGTATTATATGCCACTATCGACCGGATAGATGGATTGATGGTGCCAATTTCCTGTACATCGGATGTTGCCCTTACCGTTGGCACTTCCACAAGGCCCAGGTTTGATGCAGACAGGATCAAACCGGGATAAACGTGCTTGCCCTTCACATCAAAGACCTTCACATCATCTGCAGGAATGGGAATATCTTTCCCCACCCTTACTATTTTTCCGCCTCTGACCTCAATGGTGCCGTTTTCCACAACCTGCCCGTTGCCAATATGAATGGTGGCATTTTTTATGAACAGTAACCCGCTGTAAGGTTTTGCGGGATAAACATCATCCTGCGCTGAAACCGGTATCTGAAACACCAGTAACATGGCAATAAAAATCGTAACTATATTTTTGATCTGCATATAAAATCGTTTATTGTTTATCGTTAGTTTGATTAATCCATGTCAACAGTCAGTAATCCATGGCTGTGTGAATGGTCGCCGCAATTAAGCAAGACCTGGAAACTTGGAACAGCCGGGCCAACCGGTCCGCCGCTTCTCTTTTCACCGTTCATTTTCTGGATCAGCCGGTTTCTTTCCGATGCTACCTGCTTGCGCATTTCCTGGTCTTTCTGACGGTCAAAATAAACGATACCGTCTACAATGGTCTTTTCTGCCCTGGCATAAATGCTCAGCGGATTATCGCTCCAGAGCACCAGGTCTGCGTCTTTTCCGGCACGGATACTGCCCACTTTTTCATCAACATGCATCATTTTTGCCGGGTTGATGGTAACCATGCGGAGCGCCTCTTCTTCCGTCATTCCGCCGTACTTGATACTCTTTGCCGCTTCCTGGTTGAGCCTGCGGGCCATTTCCGCGTCATCGGAATTGATGGCAACGTTAAGGCCTACACGATGCATGATGGATGGCCCCTGAGGTATCGCATCATACACTTCATTTTTATATGCCCACCAGTCGGAAAAGGTAGAGGCATTGGCCCCGTGCGCCTTCATCTTATCGGCTACTTTATATCCCTCCAGGATATGGGTAAAGGTGTTGAAAGTGAAACCTAACTTATCGCCCACTTTCATCGCGGCATTTATTTCTGACTGTACATAAGAGTGGCAGGTGATGAATCTCTTCTTATTGAGAATTTCCACCAGGGCATCCAGTTCAAGGTCGCGCCTAACAGTTTTGAACGGGTCCACAACTGTACCTTTTTTTGATTTCTGTTCAGCCGTCAACCGGTTGATTTCTTTTTCATAATCCTTTGCCCGAACAAAAGCATCTTCCAGAACCTGTTCAACACCCATGCGGGTATCGGGGAAACGGCTGTTACCCTGTGTGGAAGAAGAACGCTTCACGTTTTCACCAAGGGCAAATTTGATGAAACCCGGGGCGCCCTGGAACTTAAGTTCATCATCATTACCGCCCCAGCGTAGTTTGATCAGCTGCGTCTGGCCGCCAATGGTATTGGCACTGCCATGCAGGATATGCGAAGTGGTTACACCACCGCTTAACTGTCGGTAAATATTGATGTCATCAGGGTTTAAGTTGTCTGCGATCCTGACTTCGGAAGTTACTGACTGGCCACCTTCATTGATCGAAGCGGCAGCGATATGCGAGTGTTCATCAATGATTCCGGGCGTGAGGTGTTTACCCGTGCCATCTATCACTTTAGCAGACGCATCGGAAAGGTTCTTGCCCACCTGTACGATCTTGCCATTTTTAACAAGCACATCGGCATTCTCAATTTTACCTTGTACGTCACTTGTCCATACCGTGGCATTTTTGATCAGCAGGTTTTCCTGTTTGGGTTTTTCCGTCCAGCCATATGGCAGAAAAGGATAGACCACGGTTCCGGTCTTCACTGCATCTTTTTTATGGGCACTGTCAGCTTTTACAACAGCCGGTGATTTTAGGGTAGCCGTCCAGGTAAGTTTATTGCCGGCAGGGTCCTCACCATACCCATTCCAGGAATCGCCGTTGTTTACACCACTGAGCCTGTATGATTCTTTTGACTTTTTATCCGGCGAGAAATTCAGTTTGACCAGTTTTCCATCATGGCTGAATTTACCGGCAATGGTATCCTTACCAATTATGCTGGCGGCATTCATGCTTTTTACATCCAGTGTATAGCTGGAAGTTCCCTGAGCAGATTGTACAGCCAGGGTATAGGTGCCTTTGATATCGTTCCAGTTTTCTTCTTTGATTCCGTATTTAACGCCCTGAACCCAGTTTTGCAGGATCAGTGTTTTTTCCTGGAACACCGGACCGGATGTTATGATGAAATTGGCCATTTTGCCGGGGTCGAGGCTGCCCACTTTTTCATAGATGCCCAGCAAACTTGCAGGTGTGCGGGTGAGGGCCTCCAATGCTTTGGCTTCAGTCAGGCCATAATCCAATGCTTTACGAAGATTGGCTGAAAATGTTTTGGAATCCCTGAGATCGGCTGTTGTCAGGCAAAAAGGGATACCCGCTTTTTCAAAAGCCGCGGGATTAGCCGGCGCCATTTCCCAATGTTTCATATCTGCGAGTGCAACAAAACGTGCATCGTTTGGATCTTCCACATCCATTGCCTGCGGAAAATTAAGCGGCAGGATAAAAGTTGCTTTAGTTGCAGCCATTTCACTGATACGCTGGTATTCATTTCCGCCGGCTTTGATGATATATTGAACGCCAAACTCATCGCCAATGCGGTCTGCCCTGAGGACGTTCCATTTATCCCCTGCATCAAAGATCTGTGGAAGCCCGGCGAGGCTGTTCCAGGCCTGGAGACTGAGGTTTGTACCTTCTTTGTCGGCATTATTTTTATACCACTGTGCATCAATATATGATTGACGCAGTAAGGAAATACTGCCCATCAGGGAACCGGGGTAGCTCTGGGTACTGGATCCTTTATTAAATGAATAATGCGCAGATGCTTTTTCTTTGATGATCACCTGGTTCTCTTTCATAGAGGCCAGGGAAACAACGGTTCCTGATCCACGGGCAATACCATCTTTCTGATGTGTGAGTACCGTTCCAAAACCAAGGTCGCGAAGAGGCTTTGCCTTTGCATCATCAACTGTGAAAATCTTAGATCCGTCCACATCCGTCCTGATGGCCTGGTTCCATCCATATGCTCCTTTCTGGTTGGAGGTGATCTGTTGAGGTCCAAAGAACCCCCCGCCTGGCGGCCTTTGCGGAATGGCAATACCATAATCTGCATAAATATCAATGAACGAAGGGTAAATATATTTCCCTTTACAATCAATGATAACAGCATCTGCAGGAATGGTAACGTTATTTCCAACAGCGGAAATCTTCCTGTCCCGGATCACCAGGGTAGCGTCTGTGAGTGTGTTTTGTCCGTCACGTACGACTGTGGCGTGCGTAAAAGCATAACAGATATCACGCTGGTCTGCCACACCGTTAACCGGGAAAGTGGATTGTGCAAAAAGGGGCAGGCTGAAGCAGATGCCCCATAGAAACATCGAAAGTTTTCTCATGTCTGTTTATTCTTTAAAGTAAGGGATGAATTTAAGCCAAATAATGAGATGCTTAAAAAAGGTTTTACCAGCGGAAAAATATTTCGGCTTTCACTTTAAAAAATTATTTTATCTGACGTTTACTGTTTACAAGGAAAACACCGGTAAAGATCATGATTGCGGAGATACCTTTCAACCAACTAAATGGCTCGTCAAGAAAGATCATCGCCACAACAGTAGCAAAAATGGGCTGCAGATAAATATAAGCACCCGTTGCAGATGCATTCAGGTGGTGCAATCCATAGATATTAAACAGGTAAGCCAGGAATGTAGCTCCCAGAACAACAAAAGCTATGGCTGTGTAATTCAATGGCGAAAAAGTTTCCCAGGGTGCGCTAACAAATTCCTGCCATCCCACAGGTATAATAAATACCGAACCCATTGTAAATACCCAGGTGATCACCTGCAAAGGAGAATATTTTAAAATCAGGGGCTTCACTAAAACAAAATAGAATGAATAGGAGATCGCATTGGTGATGATAAACATATCACCCAGTAATACATTGGACCCGCTGCCGCTTTTTTCTTTGGAAAGGATTAATACAGCTGCTCCGCCAATCCCCAGCAGCAGTCCCGCAATACGGCCAATGCTGAGCATTTCCTTCAAAAAGAAAAAAGCTACAATGGTGATCACAATCGGCGTGCTAAGCATCAGCAGTGCGCCATGCGTAGAATAGGTCATTGAAAGTCCCTTGATGAACAACAACTGATTGATCGCTACACCGGTAAGCCCACAAAGCAGGAATAACGGAAGGTCTTTTTTCTGAATTTTTTTTTCGGGCTTTTCCCACCACAGCATCAGCCAGAACAGTGCTGTGGTAACTATCACCCTTATTACATTGAGTCCGAAAGGTTTAATGAGGGCAGGTGTAATATATTTTACGACACTAAAGTTCACCCCAAATATCAGGTTGGCGCCAAGTACGGCCAGATGTGCTTTTGTTTTTGTCTGCAATTTATGTCAGCTGTTTTTGTACGCTCCGGTTCCCCTTAAAAACCGGCTGATCACTTCCTTGTGAAGGTCAAATGAAAGTAAAGGTATACTGAACATGAATGTAGCTGCTTTTTGCAATTCTCTTTCTGCATCAAGATCATCCTGAGAAGCATTCCTGAAAAACTGTTTATCCATCAGGTACGCGGCCAGGTATTCCTGTTCCGGCTGACCGGGTGTTGGTATCAATAGCGCCCTTTTTTGCATCTTCACCAGGTCCATTACGGTTGTATATCCGGACCGGCAAATTACCATTTCTGCTGATGATATTAGAACCTGTAAATCCTCCGCTCCCAGATGATTGTACCATTGCATTTTCGCGGTATCTGCAGGTTTCGCATTTTCACCAGGCTTACCCCTTACAATGCATACTTTACCGGGATAAGCAATCAGCTGTTTTTCGAGGATCTTTTCCAAAATACTTCGCTGTGGTTCCGGACCGGATAAAATGGCGAGCAGTAAGCCGGGTGTGATATCGTTGTTCATTGAGAAGCGAGACAAAGGACCGATATAAACAGCGTTACCAGGTAAATCACCATGAGAAAGTTCTCCGGCCAGGTTTATTGAACCTCCTGCATCGGGGATCCAGCATTGATCAAATTTTTTGATGAAAAAATGGTTGAACCAACCGATGAGTTTATCCACCCGGAGGCCCATGCCCGTCTTAATATTTACCTGGTGGGTGATGAAAACAGACCTGAGTTCTTTATGGTAAAGCCCGTAACGGTTATCGCTGATCACGGCATCCCAATGATAAATCTCCTGGTTTTTTTTCAGCCATTTATTTTCAGAAAAAACAGCACGGAGAATTTTGGGGATCTGTGTGGCCAATTTCAGGCTAAAAATGCCCCTGCGCCCCTGGTAATTTACTTTATACCCATCCAAATGCAAGAAAGGTATACCCGGAAACGTTTCTTTTAAGACCTTTTCGGTCTGTCCGGAGGCTGCAATCCAAATCTGGCACTGGAGTTGCTGTAGATAATGAACGATTGGGATGATACGAGTGGCATGGCCCAGACCCCAGTCAAGTGGAGAAATGAGGATTTTGGGCCGAATTAGTTCTTTTATAGAGGTTGTTTTATTGATTCCCTTAAGATTTTTTACAAAATTCGGGCAATTAATTTACTCTTTTTGTAAAAATTGATTATTTTACATGTCCTGATCCATGAAAAAACTGAACAGAAATATCATTTTATTGTTATTTATTTCGATACTTATAGGGACATCCTGCAGTTCATCAAAAGGTGCAAGTAAAAACTGCGGTTGTCCAAGTAAGAAAGGCATGGTAGTTTATTAGTAGCTAAATCCTTTAAATATGAAGAGTCCCAACAGAGATCTGCTGGTACTATTAAAAGACGAATTCATGAGTGAGCATGCCATTGAGCGTGAAGTTGCACGCTTAAATGAGATGTTATTTGATGTTGAGTCTTTTGACAATATCAGTGTTTCACACGAGTTAATAGATATGAATAAGTATCGTATCTATCATGAAAGAAAGCTTGTATTACAGGCCCTGAAGGAGAAAGAACTAAAACCCTTTGTCTTCCTGTTCAACATGAATTGATTTTAATTATCATACAAAAAAACCCGCTCTGGCGGGGTTTTTTATGTTATTCATATTTTCAAAAGCGTTCAGTTATTATTTCCAGGGAAAGATTGAAACAATTATTTTACTTTTTTCAAGGCCTCTTTTAGTTTTTGAAACATCTCGTGGATCTCTTCTATTTTTACTGTTCCAACACTAAGCCTGTACCAGGTGGAAGTTTTATCCGCACCAAAAGCATGGAAAGGAACAATCGCCAGTTTTGCATCATTGAGGATATAAGCTGTTACGTCGGCCTGCTTCTCCAGTAATTGTCCCGATTCTGTTTTTTTACCCACCAGATCAATTTTCACCGTGAGATAAATGGCAGCCTGCGGGGCAATAGCATCTACCGGAAAACCGTCTTTTTTCAGTTGTTGAAATCCATTATAAATTTTTTGTAGTCTTTCATTCAAACCAGCCTTAAAAATTTTTAGGTACTGATCAACCGACCCTTTTTGCATCAGGTATTTGGCCGTTGCCTTTTGCTCCGGCAAAGGACTCCAGGCGCCGAGATGCGACAGGATAGCTTTCATTTTTCCGATAATATGCTTTGGCCCGAG
Organism: Chitinophagaceae bacterium; assembly: GCA_041752135.1. GTDB lineage: Bacteria > Bacteroidota > Bacteroidia > Chitinophagales > Chitinophagaceae > Pollutibacter. The sequence continues at coordinate 46,562 of JBGSHT010000030.1, forward strand.
TGCCCAGCCTACCCGCACTCCGGTTGCTGCAAAACATTTGCTGATGCCATCAACGAATATGGTATATGGTTTCAATTCCGGACGAAGTGAAACCGGGTTGAAATGTTCTGTTTGTCCAAAGGTGAGTTGCCAGTATATCTGATCGTATAAAATATATAATTTTTTAGCATTGGGCGGACGACGTTCATTTTCTGCCAACACCATATCACAAATTGATTCAAGCTGCTCTTTTGAAAATGTAGTGCCGGTTGGATTGAGCGGTGAGCAAAGCGCCAGCATAACTGCACCATCCAGGTGAGGCCGAATATCTTCGGCGGTTGGCATGAAATTATTTTCAGGGCTTGTTTCCAGGGCACAATGTTCCCCGTCTACAAAATGAACATAATGATTATTGTTCCAGGATGGTACGGAGTAAATTATTTTTTCCCCTTTGTCTGCAATGGCACGATACAAGGTATAAATGAGCGGGCGGCCACCTGATGCAATCAGGATTTCATCCGGACCATAGTCAAGCCCTTCTCTTTCTAAAATAAACCTGGAAAGCGATTTCCGTAGTTCGGCATCGCCTTCACCCGCAGGATAATTTGTATAATGTTTCCGGTAAGCGTAGATGATTTCTTCCTCCAGCTCAAGGGGAATGGCAAAAAGAGACGGGTCAAAATCGCCAATGGTAAAATTGAAGATCTTCTCGCCGTTTTTCATTTTTTCTTTGATCTCCCCATTCATACGAACGATCTCTGACCCTATGAGAGTCTCTGAAAGTTGAGAAAGGACTGGTTCGCTTTTCAAGATTGGTGCTTCGCTCAGGGATTGTTCTACGGCCTTTTCCATAGCGCAAAAGTACGCAGGCAGGCTAATAAAACCATGTTTATTTTACCCCTGAAAACGACATTTACATTGTTTACCGGAAAAAAATCTCCCTGCCGGCAAGACCAACAGGGAGATCAGGTGAGGTCAGTATATGCGGTTTAGTCTTTAAAAAAACTTTGCTTTGTACCCTCAACTTTTGACCGGTAATTCATCCATGGACCTGCTAAAAAACGATCGATCCTGCTAACAGCTTCAGCGATCAGATTTTCGGCACGCGCAACAAGCATTTCTTCCTGTGCCCCGGGTATAATTGGTTTGGATCCTATGGACTGATTGGCTTGTTGTAACTGGTTCATCACCGTTATCTGCGGAACCTGTCCATATCCCTGTCGGGTTTGTGTTTTGCCGCTGATAAATTCGCGGATGGCTTTAATGGAATCCTGCATTACTTTGGTTGCCTTGCGAATGGAGTCTGCCGGAGCCCCTGTTACATCTTTAAAAGATGCCTCTACTTTTTTACAGGCGTCCTCAGCATTGGTAAGTTTATCCATGCGATCTGTCAACTGATCAGCACTTTTACGCAATCTTTCGCGCATTTTATTTTGAGCCAGTTTCACGTCATTCCTGTTGCCCAACCTTGGGTCATCTTTAACGGTGACCATCGTTGAATCTTTTGACTGCTGATATTCCATTACCAGCTTATAAGTGCCGGGCAAAACGGGCAAACCTCCGGGTTCGGGAGCACCTGGCCTGGGCTTGGGCGAGCCGGGGTTGCGGTAACCTTTTCCTTCCATGCCCCAGCTGCGGCGATTAAACCCCGAGTCTGCTTTCCACCTGAGGTTTCTTACCAGTTCCTGCTTATCGTTATAGATTTTGACCTGCACACTATCTGCTTTCATATTTTTTTGTGCAGTATCTTTTTTTACGGGCTGAATAAAATAAGAAACTGAAGCACCGCGTGGTTTGTTATCGGCATCCCAGATACCCCAGGTACTCCATTCATAACCGGGAGCATTCCGGTACTGCGCCTGTATGGCATCGGGTGTGCTGAACAACTGCAAAGGTTTCGATAACTGACCTTTTGAAGCAGCCAGTCTGCGCAAAGGCCTTATATCATCCAGTATCCATATAGCCCGGCCAAATGTAGCGATCACCAGGTCGGCTTCACGTTCCTGTATGGCCATATCGTAGGTTGAAACGGAAGGATACCCATTTTTCCATTGTTCAAAGGAAACACCATTATCGAGACTTACCCAAAGGCCCTGCTCGGTTCCGGCAAATATCAGGTTTGGCTCTGCCGGATCCTGGATAACTGAAAGGGCATAACCGCTGGCTTTTTTCTCATCAAGCATGCGGCTCCAGGTTTTTCCGTAATCGGTTGTCCGGAAAATATATGGTTTGAAATCTCCCCGGCGATAATCGTTACACACCACAAAAGCTTCTCCGGCATTATGGCGCGAAGTCTGAATCTGTGGGATCCACACACCCAACGGCATACCGGGTATCTTGCCGCGGAAACTGGTCCAGGTTTTTCCGCCATCCCTTGTAAGCTGTACATTTCCATCATCCGTACCAACCCAGATCACCCCTTTTTCTTTTTGGGACGGGGCTATGGTTAATATGGTGCAATAGTTTTCCGCACCGGTAATATCAATTGAAATACCACCATTATTGGTCTGGTCAATTTTTACACTGTCATTGGTAGTAAGATCTGTCGAAATGGTTTCCCAACTGGCCCCTTTATTGACACTTTTATGAAGGTACTGGCTGCCGTAATAGATGGTAGATTTATCAAAGGGATCCTGGGCCATCGCCGCGTTCCAATTAAAGCGCAGCCGGGTTTTCAGATCAGCAGGCGGCGGCTTAATGAACCAGCGCTCACCGGTCTGTACATTGATTTTCCCTACATTACCCCCCTGGCTCATAGCATATATCCAGTTTGCATCTTCCGGATCTGGCATCACATCAAATCCATCGCCACCCCAGAGGCTTTCCCAGTAATAATTTTTTATTCCACCGCTTACCCAGGTATAGCCGGGCCCACGCCAACTGCCGTTATCCTGCATCCCGCCCATCACGTTATATGGTATTTCATTATCAACATTAATATGATAAAATTGACCCACCGGAATTTTTTCATCGAAGAGCCATGTTTTACCCCTGTCCTGCGTCACGCCAATACCACCATCGTTTCCATCTATGATATGGCTGCCATTTTTAGGGTTGATCCAGAAAGCATGATGATCGGGGTGAATGCCATTATACGGAATCACCACTTTGAAATTTTTTCCGCCATCTTCACTGGCTGAGATCATTTGATAGATCAGCCAAAGGCGGTTTTCATTCTCGGGGTCACAGGCAATTTCCTGGAAATAGAATGGCCTGTTAGACACCCACTGCGGATCGCTGTTAACCAGCTCCCAAGTATAGCCGCCATCATCACTTTTATATAAGCCGTTTTTGGTGGCCTCTACGAGGGCGTAAACCCGGTTTGGGTTACTCCTGGAAATGGCCAGACCAATGCGTCCATAGGGACCTTCCGGCAAACCTTCGGCCTTACCGAGTTTTTTCCAGTTTTTACCGCCATCAAATGTCACAAACAAACCACTGCCCGGACCACCGCTGCTCAGGCTCCAGGGTGTGCGCCTGTGCTGCCACATTGCTACAAACAGTTTATTGGGATTGGAAGGATCCATGATCATATCGGCAACCCCGGAGGTATCATTGGTATGTAATATTTTGTTCCAGGTTTCGCCGCCATCGGTGGTTTTAAAAACGCCTCTTTCCGGATGCTCGGCATAGGGATTGCCAATGGCACCTGCATAAACAGTCTGTGGCTGTAAAGGATCTACGAGGATGCGGTGAATATTCCGGGTCTTTTCCAGGCCCATTCTTTTCCAGGTCTTTCCGCCATCCAGGGTTTTATAAATGCCTTCCCCGAGGTTGATCGAATTGCGGGGATTTCCCTCTCCTGTACCTACCCACACCACAGCAGGATTGTTTTGCTGAATGGCAATTGAACCAATATTTAGTATTGGTTGTTCATCAAAAACAGAGGTCCAGCTGGCTCCCGCATTGGTTGTCTTCCAAACACCGCCGGAAGCGGCACCCAGGTAAACTGTTTCAGGGTCATCAATTACGGCATCAATGGCCGTAATACGGCCACTCATTCCGGATGGACCCAGGTTTCTTGGTTTCCAGTTGGAGAATTGCGAAAGGCTGATTTTTTGCGCTGAAACTACAGATGATGAAACCTGCAGGATCAATAAAAAAAGGATCGATAGAGGGGGAGTTAGTTTTCTGTACATGCTGTAAACCGGTTTAAGGATTGAAATTTAACGATAAATGTCACGCCACAAAAAATGTTTTGACTGGGGCGAAGGACAGTTTGAAATTTAAGCATCTTAATACCCTTTACAGGGCGTGGACTCCTGTACCCCTGTTTTAACAAATTTATTAGACAGTTTATCGTAACTTAGTGTTTAAACATCAAAACCAATAAGTATGCAAAAAAAGTTATTCGCCTTTGCTTCAGTTATTGCCTTAGTTTTTGTTTCGGTGCAATCAATGGCACAGGCTACCAAGTGGGGGGTTGACAAAGGACATTCAAACGTTAAGTTTACGGTCACTCACTATGCAGTATCTGAAGTTGAAGGTACTTTCAAAATTTTTGATGGTACAATGGAACATAGCAAAGCAGATTTTTCTGATGCTAAAGTAAATTTTACTGTAGATGTAAACTCTATTAATACTGACAGCGAAAGAAGGGATGGCCACCTGAAGGGTGATGATTTTTTCAATGCTGAAAAATTTCCACAGATGAAATTTGTGAGCACTGCTATGAAGCCATTGGGCAATAACAAATTTCAGTTAAGCGGTAACCTGACCATTCGCGATGTTACCAAACCTGTAGTATTTGATGTGAGTTATGGCGGCACCATCAATGCCGGGCAGGGTAGAAAATCAGGTTTCAAAGCTAAAGCCACCATTGACCGTTTCAACTATAACCTTAAATGGGACCGTGCAATTGAGGCCGGCGGACTGGTTGTAGGTAAAGATGTGGATATTCAGATCAACCTCGAACTGAATGAAGTAAAATAGCAGTTAGTAGCAGGTTAAATATACGATGCCGGTTTCCTATGGGAAACCGGCATCGGTCTTTTAAGTTTAGTATTTATTATGCTAATTACATTTTGCCCTTCTCGTACTTTTTTTCAGCATCTTTTGCTTTTTCAAAATCAAGAATGACGCCGTTGATGCAATAGCGCAGGCCTGTTGGTGGTGGTCCATCTTCGAATACATGACCCAGGTGTGCTTCGCAGCGGCCACATTGTACTTCAATGCGACTCATGCCGTGGCTGTTATCTGGGGTATTGATGAGGCTCTTTTTTGAAATGGGTTCATAAAAACTTGGCCAGCCGCAACCGCTTTCAAATTTGGTATCGCTTTTAAACAGGGCATTGCCACAGGCGGCGCAGTAGTAAGTACCTTTCTCATCAAATTTTTCATACTTACTCGTCCAGGGACGTTCTGTACCTTTCTGACGGGCAATATAATAAACCTCAGGAGAGAGCATTTTTTTCCAGGCCGAATCAGGCAGGTCTACTTTATCTGTTCCCGCTTTGACCGGAAGTGATTTTTTATCCTCTTTTTCTTCCATGTTTGATTTTTCTTTTTTATTTGTTTGTTGCGAATAACTGCAGTTCATACTGCCCAGTGCGAAGACAAAAATCCAGATCAGGCTTATTTTCATTGTAGCGACAGTTTAGATTCATAACAAATGTACGGCAGCTATGTTCTGTATAATGTCGGCAAGATGGCAAAAGCTTTTTTAGGTAAATGTTTTAACATTCTTTTTTTACCATTATATTTGAAATCCCCGCAGCAAATGACCGGGATTATAAGCCATGTTTAACCTGATCTTATTTGGGCCTCCCGGCAGCGGAAAAGGCACCCAATCTGAAAAATTGATCGAAAAATACAAGTTCAAGCATTTATCTACAGGAGATCTGTTGCGTTCCGAGATTGCCCAAAAAACGCCATTGGGCCTCGAAGCTAAAAATCTGATGGATAAGGGGCAGCTTGTTCCGGATGAGGTGGTCATTGGGATGATCAGTAGTGCGTTGGACACCTATCGCGATGTCAATGGTTTTTTGTTCGATGGCTTCCCGCGCACCACCGCACAGGCAGAAGCCCTGGACAAACTGCTTGATTTCAATAAAACCAGCATCGGGGCGGTATTGTTTCTGCAGGTGCCGGAAGATGAACTGATCAGCCGGATGATAAACAGGGCTAAAACCTCCGGCCGCAGCGATGATGCGGATGAAAATGTACAGCGAAAAAGACTGGAAGTATACAACCGGGATACACTTCCTGTTGCCAACCACTACAGTAAATCAGATAAAGTTGTTGAAGTGGAAGGTGTGGGTACGGTGGATGATATCTTTCAGGCACTCTGTGCAGTAATCGATGAGAAAAAAGGCCTGTAAGTAATGCAGTAAGCCAGTTTACAGTACTTTCTTTACGGATTATCATTTGAATGAAAACTGCTATGAATGAAGAAAAATTAAACTTTCTCAAAAAGGAATTCATTCCATTGTTGCAAAAGATGGATCCGGAAACCAAACCTGCCTGGGGTAAAATGAACCTGCAACAAATGACAGAGCATTTCACTGGTGCAGTAAAGATTGCGACGGGCACACTTAAGTTTCCCGGCGCTGCAGAAACCAATGACGGCGGTAAAAGTTATGCCTTTATGATGAGCGAGAAGCCATTCAAAGAAAGAACAATCAATCCTTTTTTAAGCGAGGAGCCATATCCCTTAAGGAACCATACCCTGCATGCAGCTATAGGAGAATTGCAAGTGGCGCTGCTGGAGTTTTTCAAGTCTTATGAAAAAGACGCAGAAAAAAGGGTGCTCAATCCTTTTTTTGGCAACCTCAACTATGCAGAACAGGTTCAGTTATTGCATAAACACGCGCTGCACCACCTCAGGCAATTTGGGGTTGAACCACAGGCCAGAGCCTGATGTATTTCTTTGCGTTCTTGCTGTCTTTGCGGTTAAGTCTTTGTGATTATACTAATTTTACAGCTGACGCAAAAACCGCCACATGCAAAAACTCGGAAATTATATCAAAGGCCAATGGATAGAAGGTGACGGTGAAGGACAACCGCTTTTCAATGCCGTAACCGGAGACATTGTGGCTTACGCCACAACCCGCGGAATCGACTTAGGTGGTATGGTTCAATTCGCCAGAAAAACAGGGAACGCCCGTCTTCGGAAAATGACCTTTCATGAACGCGGGCGCATGTTGCGTGCCCTGGCGCTATACCTTACCGAAAGAAAAGAAAAGTATTACGGTATCAGTGCGCTTACCGGAGCCACCCGTGCAGACAGCTGGATCGATATAGAAGGCGGATTTGGAAACCTTTTTGCCTATGCGTCCCTTCGCCGGAAATTCCCCAATGAAACATTCTGCACAGACGGGGAACCTCATAACTTAAGCAAGCAAAATACCTTCATGGCCCAGCACCTGCTGGTACCAAAAGAAGGCGTGGCCATCCATATCAATGCTTTCAATTTCCCCGTATGGGGAATGCTGGAAAAATGTGCGGTAAACTGGCTCGCTGGAATGCCTGCCATCGTTAAGCCTGCTACCATTACTTCCTTTCTCACAGAAGCAGTAGTTAGGGATATCATTGACTCCGGTATCCTTCCTGAAGGCGCTTTGCAACTGATCTGCGGCAGTGCAGGAGACCTGCTCGACCATACCGGTTCGCAGGATGTGGTAACCTTTACAGGCTCGGCAACAACCGGGCTGATGCTCAAATCCCATCCGGTCATCTTACGGGAAAGCGTACCCTTTAATATGGAAGCAGATTCACTGAACTGTTTGGTATTAGGAGAAGATGTATTGCCGGGCAGCACCGACTGGGACATATTTGTAAAAGAGATCCGTAAAGAAATGACTGTAAAGGCAGGACAAAAATGTACGGCCGTACGCCGGATCTTTGTGCCGGAAAACCGCATGGAAGAATCCTGGAAAGCCATCAGCCAGGCGCTTTCACAAACCGTTATCGGCAACCCGCAAAATGAAAAAGTAAGGATGGGCGCTTTGGCCGGGCAGTCGCAGAGAAACGAAGTGCGGGAGCAGGTGCAAAAATTAATGAGCGGTTCCGAACTGGTATTTGGGTCACTCGAATCTGCCAGCCTGATAGATGCAGACTATCAACAGGGCTCTTTTTTAAGCCCGATCTTATTAAAAAATACAACTCCGCTTTCATCGGAAGCCGTGCATAATGTTGAAGCTTTTGGACCGGTGAGTACGATCATGCCGTATAAAAACCTTGAGGAGGCCATTCATTTATCAAAGCTGGGTAAGGGCTCACTTTGCAGTTCCATTATAAGTTCAGATCATGCGATTGCCAGGGAGTATGTACTGGGTGCAGCCACACACCATGGAAGGATCCTTGTGTTGAATGAAGCCTGCGCCAAAGAAAGTACCGGCCATGGTTCACCTTTACCATTACTTGTACACGGTGGCCCCGGCAGGGCTGGCGGCGGTGAAGAAATGGGAGGTGTAAGGGGCGTTAAACATTACATGCAAAGGGTGGCCGTGCAGGGATCTCCCGGCGTTATTACAGCCATCACCAACATTTATCAGCCAAATGCAGAAACACAAACAGACGAAAAACATCCGTTCCGGAAATATTTTGAAGAACTCGCGATTGGCGATACCCTGCATACACATAAACGAACGGTCACCGAAGCCGATATTGTAAACTTCGCCAATGTATCCTGGGATCATTTCTATGCGCATACCGACCATACATCACTGGAAGGCACACTCTTTGAAAAACCCGTAGCGCATGGTTATTTTATCCTTAGTGCAGCTGCAGGTTTGTTTGTGGATGCAGCTAAAGGCCCTGTTTTACTGAATTACGGATTGGAAGACTGCCGTTTCCTAAAACCTGTATATGCAGGAAGTACCATTGGCGTACAACTAACCTGTAAAGAAAAAATTGAACAGGAGCAGAAAGAAGAAACTGATATCCCAAAAGGAATAGTGAAATGGCTTGTTGAAGTGAGAGATGAAACCGGGGAACATGTAGCAGTTGCCACCATCCTCACCATGGTACGGAAAAAAGACTGGAGCAGAAAAGCATAGATTTATAATCATTTCCTTAAAAAAGTTCAATATGAGTGAAACAGGTGGTTATGTCAAAACAGTGGTCCATCAACAGGTGGGCACCATTGAATTCTTTCATCCGCAAAGCAATTCCCTTCCGGGTTCATTGCTGGCAGAACTCGCACAGTCAATCAACCACGCAGCAATTGATCCTTTGATCGGTGTGATCGTATTACGGAGTGCCGGCGAAAAAACATTTTGTGCGGGGGCTTCATTTGATGAATTGACTGCAATAGATAGTATTGAAAAAGGAAAGAAGTTCTTCTCCGGCTTTGCACAGGTTATAAATGCCATGCGCAATTGCCCAAAGTTCATTGTGGGCAGGGTCCAGGGCAAATGTGTTGGTGGCGGGGTTGGGCTTGCATCTTCGGTGGACTATTGCATCGCAACTGATAAGGCCGAGATCAAACTCAGTGAGCTTGCCGTAGGCATTGGACCCTTTGTGGTGGGCCCGGCGGTGGAACGAAAAATCGGAACTTCTTCTTTTTCCCAGTTAGCAATAGATGCTGCCTGCTGGCGAAGCGCCGATTGGGCAAAAAAGCATGGTTTGTTTGCAGAAACATATCCAACGATCGGGGAAATGGATGAATCCATTGCCAAACTAACATCAACCCTTAGCCGATCAAATCCGGAAGCTATGGCAGAAATGAAAAAGATATTCTGGAAGGGTACGGAAAACTGGGATATACTGCTGGATGAAAGGGCTGCCATAAGCGGCAGGCTGGTGGTGAGTGAATTTACACGCAATGCTATTGCAGCATTTAAGAACAAAGCCTGAACTAAATGTATTGTAAAGAAGTTAATAAGTGAAAAAGGGTACAGGGCCAGAATGCAGGAAAACACTATTTAAAAAATGGTTATTTGTGGCCATTACCCTGCTGCCCACAAATGCTTATTTGCAGCAGCTTCCCCCTAAAGAAGTAATGCATTTTACACAGTTCTGGACTTCCCTCAATACAAATGCCCGTATTTCAGATAAGTGGAGCATCCTTGCCGATTTCCATATGCGCCGAAACAATTTTCTGAAAGAACCGGGATTTTATCTGATCCGTACCGGCGCTGCATTCAGGCTCCGGCCTAACCTGGCCATTGCAGCAGGGTATGCGCATCTGTGGTCTGCGGGAGAAAAGATTGGACGTAATTATTACTTTTTAAATGAAAACAGGATATATGAACAGGCTATTATGACCCACCCCGTTGGTAAGATTAATATGCTCCACCGTTTCAGGAATGAACAAAGGTGGATAGAGTATACCGTAAATGGCACACCCTCGGGTGATTTTCTTTTTTCTAACCGTGTCCGTTACCTGCTAAGCCTGAGGATTCCCTTATCCGATAATCCAAAATACCCCCAGCTGGTGTTAGCAGATGAAATAATGCTGCATTTTGGCGAAGCGGTGACACACAGCAATTTTGAACAAAACCGAATTTTTGCCGGGTTTAATCAGCCCGTCAGTAATTCCTTAAGTTTCGATATAGGGTATATGTATATCTACCAGCTCAGGATTAATGGCTACCAGTATAATGCAAGCAATGTGCTTCGCCTGTTTTTTTATTATAACCCTAATTGGAAAAAGCAAAAGCACGACCACGCAAAGGTAAATATTCACGCTTACGATTAAGCGAAATTACAGATCTTCTGATTCAGAGATCTTAGATGTATTCTGGAATTACCTCCTTAGTGTTTAACTAACCTGCTAACGTGTTGTGCAATTGAACGATTCAGTAAATTAAGTTTACCATTAACTGTAAAAGAATACCCCTGGCAAACGTTTAGACGTTTATGACAATAGATCCTTCACCCTGTCATCCGAAGTGAATGAAATTCATCAGCCACCCTGGTTCAGGATGAACAAATATCTACCTGTCATGCCGAGGAACGAGGTATCTTATTGTGATACCTGAAGTTCCCTCCTTCGTCGGGATGACAGATTGGGGGATGATCAGTCAGTTAGCATAGAAACGATTAGACGAGCTTTTTCTTGTCATCCTGAACCCGGGCTTTTCTAAAAGAGTGGCTTACTCAAGAAAAAAGGGTGAAGGATCTTATGTATAATCTGCGAAATGGTAATCTTTCGTCTAATAGCAAAACACGTATACCTACAAAGGAAATTCTTTAAGACACTGCTCAGGAACTCCGGTAAGCTATCGGATGGGTTTGCCTTTTATGCGGCCCTAAAAATAATCTTGCATATATTCTCAGCACAGACAATTCAAGCACTAAAAAGCTTACGGATGTAAGGGCTATTAAAATATATTCATCATGGTCAACATGACTAAACATCAGGTCAATGCCAATAAATGAAGGTGTAAAGGGCAGCCCGACAAACGCGAGGCAGGCAACAAGAAACCAGGCCCCCAGTCGTGGATGGTGATAAATGTGACCATAAAAATCATTTAGTTTCAATTCCTTTTCTACTGACTGTAATTTTCGAAGGATTATTATGCCGGCTATAGCGGCAAATAGCAAGCCACATGAATACAACAGTATTTCAACATATTCATATTCATCATTAAGTTTTGCAATGGCAAGGACCATATAAAACTGACTGATGATAATGAAATACCAGGCTTTTAATGCATTTTTCTTCTCTGTGAAAGCTACTAAAACCAGAAGTGTTCCTATAAATGCAAACAGCAAATGCAAGTATTGATCTATTTTTTCAGGCAAATGATCATCAAAAGCAAAGAGTAAAAAACCTAACACGAAAAATATTCCAAAACCGTAAAGTCCTGTTCTGTTGCTAAGAAAATCAAAAGTTCTGCCAATAAATTTAAATGGATCCCATAATATTTGCTTCAGCAACCTGTCCATATTCCATTCCTTAATACCTAGCACATAAATGCTGTTATTTATTTTATCAATGAACGAAAACCGGCTCTTGTATTGTGTTGGAATATAATTAAAAAACTGATCGTGAATCATATATCCCAATACGGATGGCGACACCAGCAGCTGGTAAGTTCTCAGGAAAGCATTTCCGGAAAAATGGACCAATGCCAGGATATGCCAGCCCAGTGCCACTTCAATAAACATCAGTCCTATCTGTGCAACGGATGCGTAAGCTATTTGTGTTTTAACTGTTGACTGTACCCTTGCGATCAAAGTTGCTATTACTGCGGTACAAAAGCCAATAATGATGATGAAAATTTTAATATGAAATATGGATTCCCAATAATTATGTGTCCGGAGCAATAAAAAAACTCCCAGATGCACTGAAAGTGAACCATAGAAAACGGCACTCGATGTTGTCGGGCCTTCCATTGCACGGGGCAGCCAGGAAGAAAACGGGAACTGGGCCGATTTGATTGAAGCCGCAATGATAATCATTGAAATGAGGAATATAACAGAGGGATAATTTTCTGCTATATGCGACGCCACCAATTCCGCATCATCCAGTTTGGCGAATGTAATATTCTCATGCCAGATATGATGACTCGTCCATAAGGCAAGCATCAGGCATATATCACCCAGCCGATACAGGGAAATAGTTTTAAGCGCATTTTTCACAGGCAGGTACCTGTCCCTGAAAAAAGCAATGAGCAGAAAAGAAGTTATACCCAGGAATTCCCATCCAATAAAAAGGGTTTCAAAATTACCGGCGAATATGGCCACATTATACCCAAAAAAGAATAACAAAACAGTATTGAAAAATCGCTTATAGCCTTCATCCCGGTGCAGATAATATTTGCTGAAAATCACCACTAAAAAAGTGATGAGAGAGCCGGTCAATGCAAAAATGGCGGTATACCAGTCGAAGTAAAAATCAAGGAAAATTTCAATATTATTTTCTTTAAAAAATACAAAGTGTTTTAAGTCCAGAACCGGGGCATTATTAAAAATCCAGTAGATCGTAAATAACAGAATCCCGGACAATTGCAGGCCAACAGATGCATAGGCAACAGCAGAGATTAATTTCTCCTGTTTATTCAGAAAAAAGAAGCTGATGAAAAACCCGACAAGAGGAATAAATATGAATAGCTGAAGTAGTTGTTCCATTTAAATGTTTACTTGAGTAGAAAGACCGGTAAATTCTCCAGGGTGGCATGTGCGATGTGATTGGTTTCCATTTCTTTGGCATTTTCAAGTAAAGTATGAACATCCTTAAAGAAGTGAATTTCCCTCGCAAGCGTTTGACAGGGAACGAATTCGCCTTCCCTGAAATAGAATAATTCATTGGTATCAGGATTGATAGAAACAAGGTGCACCCATTCATTGATGAACCATTCATACATGTCTGGCGCGGAACGAATTGTTTTCAGAACGATTTCCGGAAAATGTTCAACAACAATCATCAACCGGAGAGGGTCATGTACTTCTACCATCTGCCAGGGTAAACCCGGACGTAAATCACCATCACTGCTATTGGCAACACCAAAAAGCCCTACAACATTGTGCGGTAACTTTGTACCGGCTCCCAGTTTATAATTATCTATCCTGGAGAAATAATATTCCAGGTTTATTCCACCGCACACAGGCCCTAGGGGTTTCATTACACCAGTTAGAAATTTTCCTTCCGGGTCAGATTTATAATCATATGAATTCAAAAAAGATCTCCTGTCAAGAAAAATACCCTTGGTCATTTCCCTGTTACCAACGATGCATAATGTATTGGTGCCATGTCCCAGTTCGGGCCTTGGTTCAAACAATGAAACCGATCTTTCCTTTATTGCTCTCCTGATCTTCTTGATTTCGCTTTTCGTATTAATGGATGCAAACCTCCGGGAACGTTCCTTTGCATTTAAATCTAAAGCGTTTTCAAAACTTATGCGATTTTGTTCGTGGCCCTTAATGTTTTCCGGATTTAATACGGCCAAATCATAGTACTCAATTTCATCTGCAGCGGTATCATGTAATGCGCCAACAAACCGGGTATTAAAAGGGATGTCAATTCCCTTTTGTGTCAATAGTTTTCTAACTTCCGGATGATTGGCCATCGCAGCAAAAACCCTGCTGTTGACCGACCCCGGCCTTCCGCTGCAGGCTCCGCAATCATGTGCCCCGTGATGCGGGTTATTAGCGCTGCTGCTGCCATGCGCGACCACATAAATAAGCGGGGCAAAATCTTTTGTCAGACCGATCCCTCTTAATAAATTCTCAACCCTAACGGTCATTTCTTCAATAGTAAATCCGATTTGCAATCCATTTACCCTGTCATCCGGATTTTTATTTTCAACCGTCAGTTTACCTTGTTCATTCATATGCGCAAAGGCATTTGAAATTGCCGGGCTCATACGAGGTTTGAATAAATTTTTAACCAGACGGAAAAAAGCCCAGAAACCGAATATTACAGCACTAAAAAAGCCTGTTATAAACTGATGTGTTTTATCAGTATAAAATAAATCATGCTTTCTTTTTTCAGAAACATCATATTCTTTAATCAGGTACTGTGGCGTAACCGGAGCAGGGCAAAGCTTGTCGTAAAATTTTGCATGCTCGGCCTGGAAATAAAATTCCACACCAAAGAAGCCGGGACAGCCAAAAGTTTCGCAATGAGGATCCACAGTTTCAACATGTGTCCGCAGGCTGCATTCCCGCTCATCGATACAGAACAATGCCTGGAAGCTTTTTTCTTTTATGTACAGATCTGATTGCGGATTAAGTTTCTTTTGCCTGTTTAATTGAATGATCCCTGCCAGGATTTCGTCGTAATAGCTCCATTCAAAAGCATCCTGCCAGATCATTAATACTTCCTGCAGTTCCGAGTAAGGAACATCTGCAAAAAGGTCCGCAGGCTCCTGGTTGATTATTTCAGAGAGCGGAAGCCAGTCCGGACCCAACTGCTGCTCGAGATTATCAATTTCGAGCAGCAATTCAAAAAGGATGAAATCGTGCAGGGAAATTTCCCTCCTGCTTAAAAGGCTTTCAGGTTTATCTCCTACGGTTGCCACCATTCCGCTCCAGCCGCGGTGGCTGAACTGCTGGTCAAAAAGATACTGCCCGAAATATTTTTCATGGCCAACAAGCATTTGCATTAATGCTGCTATGGAAATATCATCCTGCTTCAGCAATTTCCTGGCCCTTTCGGTTTTGAACAAACTGGTAAAACTGTTATTCTCCAGTATCCTGATGGCATCCAGGAACCCGGTATTCCCGACCGGAAAATTAAATATAGCGATCCCCTGGTCAAGGTAATTACTCAGGAGCCTGAATAAAACAGGCTGTACCAGGTTATCTAAATCGAGTTTATAAATCTTTTTCCAGTTACACCTGAGTTTGCCGATCCTTTGTTCATTATGCTCATCAAAAATCCCGGATAAGGCATTTTTTTTCCAGGTCGCCAGGTTTTTAAAACCTTTTCTTTTTTCAATTACCCTGTTTAAAATGGCATCATTGATCCTGCCAATTTCATAGAGCTTTCTGAAATCACCAAGGGGTAATGTTGCCTGGTAGCCAAAAATTTTTGACGCCTTGAATATGGCTTCATAGAATTTATGGTCCTGGAATGCATGAAGAGAATTATGGTGAATGAAATCCTTCAGTGGCGTTTGGCTCGGCAAATAATGCTTTATGTCATGCAATATTTTATGAAGGTTTGCATTCTGGTTTGCCATATTCCGGGTTGTGTTAGCAATTTCCAATTAATCCAAATGATAGACATTATGAAGGTCCTCAACACCTGTAATAGTAACATCAAGGTCTTTGATTATACCATCCCGAATATCATATACCCAACCATGTAAATGAAGATTCTGATCAGTTTTCCAGGCATTTTGAACAATACTTGTTTTACCCAGATCCAGCACCTGTTCCATTACATTTACTTCCACAAATCTTCTGCTTCGCTGTTCCTCATCTTTGATCCCATCCAGCTCTTTAGCGTGTATACGATAAACATCTTTCAAATGTCTCAGCCAATTATCAATCAGCCCGTACTGCTTGTTGCCCATTGCTGCGTTAACGCCCCCGCATCCGTAATGCCCGCAAACAATAACATGTTTTACCTTCAATACTTCTACTGCATAGGATAGAACACTCAGCATATTCATGTCGCTGTGCACTACCATGTTGGCGATATTCCTGTGTACAAATATTTCGCCGGATTTGGTACCGGTGATCTCATTTGCCGGCACCCGACTGTCGCTGCAGCCTATCCAAAGGTATTCCGGTGACTGCCCCCTTGCAAGGTCTTCAAAATACTCCGGGTTGATGTTCAATTGCCTTGTAACCCAAGCTTTATTGTTTTCCAATAATCTTTTATACGACTTTTCCATAGTAATGTTTTGTTTTATCTACGTCCTTCAGGTTTACATTATTTATATTTCTGATACAGTTTACTGAAATTCTTTCATTATCAGGCACCGGTTTTAATAACATGAGTTAGTTTATTGTGATTTTCAACATGGCCCAAAAATTATTAATTCCTGAAATTATTTAACAGGTTTTTTCAAACCTGATCAGTGAACAAATTCAACATGACTGGGAATTTGTTCCTGGTAAAAAGATTTAAACCCTTTCAGTGTTGTATTAATGTCTTTTTCTTTCGCCTGTATGTCTACAAAATCCCTGATAACTTCCATGACATCAGAATCAATGTAAGTTGAATTTGATGCATCGATTGTTATGTTTGAATTTTCAGGAATATCAGCCAGCGTTTGTTTGATACTTGCTTTATTCAGGAAGGATACCTCTTCAGAAAGCCTCAAGGTTATAACATCACCGGTATGAAAACTTTCCTTATTAAAATGATAGGCATTTTTGAAATTCCTTTTAAGTATATAAAAAATACTTATTGCTGATCCAATCAATACCCCGATCAGTAAATCCGTAAAAACGATGGCAATGACCGTAACCGCAAATGGTATAAACTGGTTCAGGCCCTTGCTGTACATGTCTTTAAAGAGCGATACCTTGGCCAGTTTATAGCCTGTGAGCAACAGTATGGAAGCAAGCGATGCCAGCGGGATCAGGTTTAATACAGGGCTTAACAATAACAGGCTCAGCAATAAAAAAATACCGTGAAAAATAGCTGACATTTTTGATTCGGCGCCAGCATTTATATTTACCGAACTGCGCACGATTACAGAAGTTATTGGTATACCGCCTATCATCCCGGCAAACATGTTTCCGATTCCCTGCGCCACCAGTTCTTTATTGGGTGATGCCAGTCTTTTATGCGGATCCAGGTTCTCTACAGCTTCCAGGTTAAGAAGTGTTTCAATGGAAGCAACAATGGCAATGGTAAGTGCAACAGTCCATACCTGGTAATTCCCAATGCTGCCAAAATCCGGGATGGTAACCACCGAACTAATACCATCGAGTTTCGGAATATTCACCAGGTGCTCCTGTGATATGGCAAGAGCCGGAAAGTAAGTTTGAAAAAGTAAGTTTAATAATACGCCCAGTACCACTACAAATAATGAAGCAGGCAGGTATTTGAATTTTTTCATCGGCGTCTTATCCCAGAAAATGATGGCCATGATTGAAAACCCCGAAATGATTATGGCCCCCCAGGAGAAATACTCAAAAATATTCAATAACTCAGAAAAAGTATTTTCTCCATCCGGCTGGAAAAAGGAAAAGTCACCCTCATAATCTTTGTCAAAGCCAACGGCATGGGGTATTTGTTTTAATATGAGGATAATACCAATGGCAGCCAGTAATCCTTTAATTACATTGCTCGGCATAAAATTGGCAATAAAACCAACTTTGGCAATTCCGGCAATGAGTTGAATAAGGCCCGCAATACATACTGCCAGCAGGAAGATATTATAATTGCCAAGTTGTGTAATGGCTGCCAGCACCACAGCGGCAAGTCCTGCTGCAGGTCCGCTTACACTTGTATGCGACTGGCTCAGGATACCAACCACGATTCCACCTATGATTCCTGAAATAATACCGGATAATAGGGGGGCACCACTGGCAAGGGCAACACCTAAACACAAGGGAAGCGCTACCAGGAATACAACCAGGCTCGCGGGCAAATCATTTTTTAATTTTGTAAACATAAAGATGTCGATCGTTTTATATGCTGCTCTAATTCATTTTTAATCGGGCAAACAAAAATGTAGTTTTCATCTTTCGATTATCCCAGGTAATGATACTGCATTATAATTAACACAGTACTAGTCTGATTTAGATTTATAAATGGGGTCGAAGGATAGGAAATGCAAGGATACATATTAATAAGCTATGTCAATAGAAACAAGGACTTCTGTAATCGCTTAACAATATAAATAGCATTTTGCGGCCTGGTAATCAGGCTTTATAATTGGGAGGAGGTGTCTGGATATCGTCAGAAGATCGCGTAGTGATATTCACATCAACTGCTTTGCCTGTGAGAAAAAAACCTTGCGCATGTTCTTTAATCCCCTGCTCTGAAAAGGTATGAAATAATTGCTTTAAAGAATCGTCGGAGTATTTAGAGCCGGAATCATCATGATTATGAGGAATTTCTTCCATTAACTGGTTATTGTACAAAAAAGAACCAACCTGCTGAACAGTTGCCAGCTGGAAAGAAAACAACAAAATAAAAAAACTAACAATAACCTTTTTGGGCGGCATGGTGGCAAAAATAATAACCGGAAGTTCTAAAAACTAATTCCAAATGTTAAGATTTTTAACAACTATGTTAAAAATGTTCCTTAATAGTTTAAGCCATGGGTCAGATATTCAATCCGCCACAAACACTTATAACCTGCCCTGTGATATAGGAGCTAAGGTCTGAGGCAAGGAACAAAGTTGTATTTCCAACTTCTTCAGCAGAGCCAAAACGGCCCAGGGGAATTTTCTCCAAAAATGCTTTGGATGCGTCACCGTCTTTGAGGTAGTGGGTCATATCTGTTTCAATAAAACCAGGGGCGATGGCATTGCACCGGATATTCCTGCTGCCCAGTTCATGCGCAATGGATTTGGTGAATCCAATGATACCAGCTTTACTGGCTGCGTAGCTCGACTGACCGGCATTACCACGGATACCGATAATCGAACTCATATTGATAATAGATCCCTTCTTAGCTTTCATCATGGGACGGATCACCTGTTTGGTCATATTGAAGACGCTCTTCAGGTTAATATCCATCACATCATCCCATTGCTCCGGAGTCATCCTTAACAGGAGATTATCTTTCGATATACCTGCATTATTTACACATACATCCACTGTACCAAATTCTTTGATGACTTCTGCTACAAATTGTTCAGATTGGGCAAAATCACCGGCATTGCTTTTCCATGCCTTTGCTTTAACACCCATTGCCGCAAGTTTTGATTCGAGTGCAGCAGCTTTTTCTGCGCTACTGTCGCTTACATAAGTAAAAGCAATATGGGCGCCATGTTCTGCAAGTTTAAGGGCAATGGCCTCACCGATACCCCGGGCAGCGCCGGTTACTATGACAATTTTATTTTCAAGCAGTTTCATGTTCCTGGCTGTTGATTGTATTGGGTGCAATATAAAATAAAGATGGGAAAAAGGAAATTGAACCAAAAACCTGAGAGGCTCCAACTGCGCGTGGAGCAGCCAGAGTATGATCAGGCATTCGCCATCTTTAGGATATCCTCAATGTATTTCCGGTCATTACTAAGCCTGGGTACTTTATGCTGCCCACCCAGTTTATTTTTTTGCTTTAACCATTGTGTAAAAATGCCGGGTTTCATGGCATGCACAATGGGCATCCGCAATGCGATATCCTTATGGCGCTTTGCTTCGTAATCGCTGTTCACGTTTTTCAGGGCAGTATCAAGTTCGTATATGAAAAAGGGAAGATTCACCGGGTCTTTCTCAAACTC
Source organism: Chitinophagaceae bacterium (assembly GCA_041752135.1). Lineage (GTDB taxonomy): Bacteria > Bacteroidota > Bacteroidia > Chitinophagales > Chitinophagaceae > Pollutibacter. The sequence goes on from JBGSHT010000030.1 coordinate 66,290, forward strand.
AATCAGCCATTCATGTGCCCCGTTATTAACATCACTGAAATATACAGGACCTGCCGTGTAGTCTTTGACGATCGCTCCGGTCTGCAGACAAGCCTGGGCGATTGCCCGGTCTGCATTATCGGCAATGAGCTCTTCGCCAAAGGCATTGATATAATGTTTCAGCCGGCCACTCACTTTTATACGGAACGGATAGCGGGTTATAAACTGGATGGTATCGCCAATAAGGTATCGCCATAATCCTCCATTGGTGCTGATAACCGGCGCATATTGTTTCCCGATTTCCACTTCACCGAGGCCAATGGTTTGTGGATTTGACTTACCATATTCTTCAACTGGCATAAATTCCATGAAAATGCCATGGTCCAGGAAAAGCATCATGCCTTCTTCACCGGGCTGATCCTGTGCCGCAAAAAACCCTTCACTGGCATTATACATTTCAAGGTAGTGGATATCCGCACCAATGAGTTTTGTAAACTGATCCTTATAGGGCACAAAGGAAACCCCGCCGTGCAAATACACTTCCAGTTGCGGCCACACTTCACGTATATTTTTCTTGCCGGTAATTTCCAGAATCCGCTGGAATAAAACGAGAGTCCAGGTTGGCACACCGGAAATTGAGGTCACATTTTCCAGTATGGTATTTTGGGCCAGTTTTTCAATTTTCGATTCCCATTCATCCATCAGGGCAATGCTGAGCTCCGGCGTCCTGATCCAGCTTCCCCAGAACGGTGAATTCTGCAAGAGCACGGCACTCAAATCTCCATAATGCGTTTCTTCATTCAGGCTGTGGATGGTATGACTGCCCCCGATTACCAGGGCCTTGCCTGTAAGGAGATCGGAATCCGGATTGAAATTGTAATACAGTGTAAGGACGTCCTTGGCTGCCTTGAAATGGTTTTCCTCAAGACTTTCCTGGCTTACGGGAATGAATTTGCTCTTGTCTGATGTGGTACCGCTGCTTTTGGCAAACCAGTGCAATGGCGTATTCCAAAGAATATTTTGCTCGCCCTGCATGATCCTTTCGATATAAGGCTTCAGGTCATCATACTCATGGATGGGCACAGTATCCTTGAAAGCCTTTATAGAAAACAGTTTTGAAAAATGATATTTTCGGCCAAATTCGGTGTATTGGGCCGATGTTACCAGGTCCTGCAACACTTCCCGCTGGGCAGCCAAAGGATGATCCATGGCAGCATCAATGCGCCACATACGCATTCGGGCCAGACGGGATATAGCAGGACTAAGCAATTTCATGTACAAGCAGAATTTAAATAATGCGGAATCCGGGAATCTTTCCTTCTTTCCGGGTCAGGGATTTTCAGCATTCAGGCTATCCAGCCTTGCTTCTTCATGAAGATAATCTTTTCTTTTGAGTTCAAAATTCCTTCCCAGGTATAACCTTCGAACCTGTTCGTCTTCAGCAAGTTCCTCGGCTGTGCCGTGTTTGAAGATCTTTCCTTCAATCAGCAGATATGCCCTGTCGCATATGGAAAGGGTTTCATTAACGTTATGGTCGGTTATGAGGATACCGATATTTTTATATTTAAGCCTTGCCACAACAGTCTGAATATCTTCTACCGCAATTGGGTCAACACCGGCAAAGGGTTCATCCAGCAGGATAAACTTAGGATCTACCGCCAACGCACGGGCGATCTCCGTTCTCCTCCTTTCACCCCCGCTGAGCGAATCGCCGTTGTTTTTACGCACATGAGTCAGCCTGAATTCATTGAGTAAATCCTCCAGTTTCAGCTTTTGTTCCTTTCGGGTGAGTTTGGTCATTTCCAGGACAGCCGAAATATTATCTTCCACACTCAGTTTGCGGAATACAGATGCTTCCTGTGGCAAATAACCAATTCCCATCTGGGCCCTTTTGTACATCGGCAGCCGGGTGATGTTCAGGTCGTTCAGGTAAACTTCCCCTTCATCAGGTTTGATCAGGCCAACCACCATATAAAAAGATGTTGTCTTGCCGGCACCGTTGGGACCCAGCAAACCTACAATTTCACCCTGACTTACCTCAATGGATACCTTATTGACCACTGTGCGGTTGCGGTATTGTTTAACAAGGTCCTGTGTATGTATGCGTAGATTCATGTGTAATAAAATGGCTTAAAAGTCTGACACCAACGCCTCTCCGAAGCAAGATGAGTAACAAAAATAAGGAACTTAACCCGGAGAAATAACCTGTACCAGGGCTTTAACAGATTTGACAGAACCGTCAATCTTAGTTTATTTTGCACTCGTTTAGTAAAAAGGAATAATAAATGAAAGTTATTGACCATATCAACCAGGCCAAAGACACACTGGTTTCTTTTGAGATCCTGCCACCGCTGAAAGGGAAAACCATCAATTCGATCTATAATCATCTTGATCCGCTGATGGAATTCAAACCTTCTTTCATCAATGTAACTTATCACAGGAGTGAACAGATCTTTAAGAAAAAGGCCGATGGTACTTTTGAGAAAGTGGAGATCCGTAAAAGGCCCGGTACCGTTGGTATTTGTGCAGCGATCATGAACCATTATAAGATCGATGCGGTACCCCACCTGATCTGCGGAGGTTTCACTAAAAGGGAAACTGAAGATGCCCTGATCGACCTTAACTTCCTGGGTATAGACAATGTACTTGTGCTTCGGGGCGATGCTACTAAAAATGAAGCGTCCTTTGAGCCGGAACCAGACGGGAATAAATATGCCATTGACCTCTTGAAACAAACCGTTGACCTCAATCACGGCATTTACCTGGAAGAAGATATCCGCGAAGGATTCAGGACCCATTTCTGCATCGGCGTAGCGGGTTATCCTGAAAAACATTTTGAAGCGCCCAACCTGGAGTCTGATATGAATTTCCTGAAAGCAAAAGTGGCTGCCGGGGCAGAATATATAGTTACACAGATGTTCTTCGATAATGCAAAATATTTTGCCTTCGTTGATCATTGCCGGGCTGAAGGCATCAATATTCCAATCATACCCGGAATCAAACCCATCACCAATAAAAAACAGCTGAATGTAATTCCGCGGACCTTTCATGTGGATATACCGACAGACCTGAGCAATGAAATACAGCGTTGCAAAACCGATGAGGACTGTGAAAAAGTTGGAACCGAATGGCTGATCGAACAATCAAAGGAACTCAAAAAAGCAGGCGTACCCGTATTGCATTATTATACGCTGGGCAAACCAAAAGTTATCTGGAATACGGTGAAGGAAATTGTTTAGGAAACGAAAGTGGATAATGAGATAATAAGAAAAAAAGTTAAAAAAACAGTCAAAGAAACCTAAATGTCTTTGGTTGTTTTTTTTTAATTTATAAGTATTTTCAAAAGTGCCATAATCTGTTTTTCCTTTATCTTATTTTCTTATTATCTCATTATCCCCTTCCCCACTAACCTCCTTCCATACCGTTTGATTGACCTTAACAGGATATTTCTTTTTCAGCTGGGCGATCCATTTCTCTTCAATGGCAGTCTGGTAATCGTTCATAACCATACCGCGTGCCTCATCAAAACTGCGTGGGGTAGATTGCGTGTATACATTAACGGTATAGAAAAAAGAGGCTGATTTGTCAGGTTCGTTTTCCTGAATCGGGGAAATAAATCCGGGCTTTAACTGAGCAGGCCCTAATGTGGTGATCTGTGTTATATCAAACCGGCCACTGTCGGCAGTTATACGCCCGCCCGACGTTTCCGAAAGGTTCCTCCATACTCCGGAATTTTGTGCCATACCAGCCCTGGCTTCTTCTGCTGCCTTTTTATTTGCTGTATTAAAAATCACAGCGCTGGCACTTGGTCCCCACTGGTAGCGGCTCTTATTTTGTTCATAGTAATTCCGCAGGCCGTTTGAGTCTGTAGCTGCTTTGTTCCAAACCTCTTTCTCCATGATCTCAAAAAGCAGGTTCCCGTCAGCAAATTCCTGCAGCTGCGCCCTGAATTCAGGATTGTATTCCTCCAGGTGGTTGCGGTAATAATCAAGCGATGCTGCAGTGACAAATTTTTGCAACATGGATGGATATGATTGACGGCCTTCGCTTGTCCAATTCTCTTTTGAATAATCAAGCCAGCTCATCACGGGAACTTTGGTTTTCCCAAAACTGAATAAAACAGATTTGTCTGTCAGGGCCGATGTTGATTTCACTTTATTGGCCAGGTTAAAACTATCTGTCATACGCCACAATGCATCCGTATCATAAGCGGCTTTTTTGTATCCTGTACGCACCAGCACCTGCTGTTCAAATGACTTACGGGCAATAATATTTCTTGGATCTTCGATTACGGCTGCTCTCAGTAACGGATAGGCGATACTTTTATCCTTTTCAACCGGAATACTTTCGATCTTTTTTACGATATGGTAGCCAAAAGAAGTTTCAATGGGCTTTGATACATCACCAATGGCAGACAATCCAAATACTTTTTCCTCAAAGCCAGGCTCAAACTGGCCGATACCAAATTCAGGCATGAGCCCGCCGATGGCGAGGGTGTTTTTATCATTACTGAACTGCCTGGCAAGTTCCCCAAAATCGCTTCCCGCTTTTATAGCCGCATAGAGAGAATCCGCTAACCTCAGGGATGCGGCTTTTTGTGCAGTTGTTGCATCATCTTCAAAGGCAATGAGTATCTGTGCGGCTTTCATCCTGCCCCGGGCAGGTTGTTCACCGGTCTTTTTAAAAATATGGTAGCCATTTGCTGAGGTAACTACATCGGATACCTGCTGATCAGCCAGTCTGTAAACAATATTTTCCATTTCATAGGGAAGGGTAAATACTGTAATATAACCGAGCCTGCCACCGTTTGGCGCACTCGACGGATCTCCTGAGAGCGCTTTTGCGACTGCTTCAAACTGGTCGCCGGCTTTTAACCTGTCTGTAACCTGCAGGAGTTTTTTTTGTGCCTCCAGGCTGTCTTCTTTTGTTACGGGGTTGATTCCGCCCTCAGGATTAGATGCAAAATCAGGCCTGAACGGAATAAATATATGGGAAAGCGCTACTTCTTTCTGGCTCCGATCAAATGCTTCTTCGGTAAGTTTTTTTACCGCAAGCGTATCGGTCATATAAGGCTCTTCGATTTGCCTGCGAAAACCGAGCAGATCAGCTTTTTGATTGGGCAGGGTATCCATCCTTGCATCATAAGCAGCCTGTACCTTGAGTTTGAAATGGGTGTACAGTTCAAGGTAATCGGCAATGGCCGTTTGATAATTGACAGTTTCTCCGTTGTTCTTATGAAAGGCCTTCAGGAATTCCTGTTTCGAAACCTGCTTGTTACCATACGTAAACAAGGTTTGAGCCTCGCAGAAATTCCCTGTGATCAGAAAAAACAATAAGGTGATCTGTAACTTCATTTTACGGATTTTTTTGAGCAGCTGTAGCCTTGATTTTAACCTCAAGCAGTTCGTCTAACTGCTGGTATGTTAATTTTTTTGCAATGATCCTTTTATCCTTATCCAGTAAATAAAGCATCGGGGTCTGGTAGACATCATATAATTGCCTGAAACCCGGCTTGCCGACTGCATAATCTGCATCTTTCATGGCCTGGGTTTGGTAAACGTGTACCCAATCTTTCAAATTGTGCTCCCGTATGAACTTCAGCCATGGTTCCTTACCCCCTTCCGTCATCATTCCCACTAATTTAATTCCCTGTTTTTTCCATTTTTGCTGAAAGAGGGAATCCAGTTTGGGAACCTCTTCTTTGCAGTGGCTGCAGGTAGGATCCCAGAAACAAATGACCGTGTACTGACCGTTTATCGCAAATAGAGATGACCGCTTACCGGACGAATCAATAAATTCAAAGTTGGCACCCTGGTTGCCTATGACATTGGCCATCAGGCTGTATCCCCGGTCAAAAATGAACTTCCGGTATTTTTCATTCATCCAGCTGTCGGCCTGCCCGGTGATATAATATTTTTCAAAAAGATAAACGAATACGGCATCCTGCCCCATAAACTTTGGGTTAACATATTTATCCGTTAATGTTGACAGGATGAACTTGAACATTTCAGGATTGGTGCGGGAAGCATCAATGATTTCTCCGGCAGCCAGTTTCAGGGAATCCGGGTGCTGCGGTAAAACATCATTGAAATATCTATCCAGCCGGGGTTGAAATACGGGTGTTCTGATCAATCGTTCGTCGGTAAAAGATACATCGTCCCAATAGTGGCTTTTATAATATTGATAGGCGAAAACGGAATCATATTTACCACCGGGATGTTGGTTTGCAAGTGGAATCACGGGTTCTTTTAAGACATTAAATATGGCTGTCAGCAGGTGTTTCGGGTGTGCTTTCACAAAATCTTCCCGGTATTGCTGAAGATCGCGGCTTTTTTCCTGCAGTTCTAACTTAAGTTTTTCAGCCTCTGCCGGTTGCGCCTGTGCTATTTGTTTCTGGAGGGCTACAATGGCAGTCCCCGACTCGTATGATTTCTTCTGGTATGCCGCAAAAAGGGCATTGTCTGCAGAACCAATAAATCGGGTTGTGAGAAAGAGGTTACTGGTATCGGCTTCCACAGCAAATTGCTGTTCCTTATCCACGATACACTCGATCCAGCTGTTTTTCAATGGGAATACGATCATATAAACCCCCCCGAACAGTTTTTCCTTGCCGGAGAAAACGGCTTCGCTCTTTTCATTGATTTTGGCAGAATCTATCAGGTATTGTTTAGTGCCATAATGATGGGCCAGGTATAAATAGCCGCTTGTAAAGGGTTTCAGGGTAACCTTGATCTGGTAAGCAGGTTGGGCAACGGCCTGGCTGGAAACGATCAGCAAAAGAATAGCAAAACCTTTCAGGTTCATGGGTAAGCAGGTTAAGTAACAAAAATATCTAAAATGATTTTTCTTTTTTGTTAAAGCCGGTTTTATTTGATGTAAGACATTGTAAACCAGAAAACAAACGAATAAAACGGGTACAGATTGTACCCTGGGGCGGATTGCGATGTAAAAATGACAGATAAAGTAAGGCCCGGCTATAAATGGACCGTGCAAACGCCTTGGTTTTCATTTAATCGGGAGTATTTTTGCCGGATGCGTAAGCCTAAGAACAAGCTTTTAAAAGAAGTGGAGGTAAGTGGATATGCCGCAGAAGGCAAATCCCTGGCGAAGATCGACGGAAAAGTATATTTTATTGAAGGTGCCGTTCCCGGCGATGTTGTGGACCTCTTGCTTGCCAAAAACAAAAAGGATTGGGCAGAAGGTAAAGCTGTTTATTTCCATAAACTGTCGGAGAACCGGGTGGATCCGTTTTGTAATCATTTCGGTATTTGTGGCGGATGTAAGTGGCAGATGCTCCCTTACGAAAAACAACTTCAGTATAAGCAGCAGGAAGTGGCACAAAACCTCAGGAGGATCGGAAAGGTCGAATTGCCGGACATGATGCCCATCCTGGGATCGGACCAAACCAGGTATTACCGGAATAAAATGGAGTTCACTTTCAGCAACCGCAGATACCTTACCCGGGAAGAAATGCAGGAGACTCCGGTAGGGGATGATGTTCAAACAGAAAAAAAAGATATTCCTGCACTGGGTTTTCATGTGCCGAAGATCTTCGATAAGATCGTTGATATCCACACCTGCTACCTGCAGGCAGAACCGGTCAATGAGATCCGGAACTGGGTGCGTGATTTTGTTTTAGCCAGGGATTATTCTTTTTATAATATCCGCGCCCATGAAGGCTGGCTGCGAAACCTGACCTTCAGGATATGCACAACCGGTAAGATTATGGTGAATCTTGTGCTGGGCCATGAAAAAGCTGCAGACCGGGTATTGCTCCTCGATGAAATGATGAAGGCTTTTCCGCAAATCACTTCTTTGTATTATACCATCAACCCAAAATTCAACGACAGCATTCACGACCTGGAACCGGTTTTGTATGCCGGAAAGCCATTTGTGACCGAAAAGCTGGGATTGTTACATTTCCGGATCGGGCCAAAGTCATTCTTTCAGACCAATACACTTCAGGCCGAAAAGTTATATGAAGTAACCAAATCATTTGCCGCTTTAACCGGACAGGAAACGGTTTATGACCTGTATTGCGGAACCGGAAGCATTGGCCTGTTTGTAAGTGACCAGGCGGCTAAAGTGATAGGTGTTGAAGTGATTGATTCTGCCGTAAGCGATGCCCGAGAAAATGCAAAAGCCAATGGTATTGATCACGCCCATTTTTTTGCCGGCGATGTGATACATATCTGTACGGATGACTTTTTTGATACACATGGCCGGCCTGATGTGATCATCACTGATCCGCCACGGGCCGGCATGCACGAAAAGCTGGTGCAAAAGATCATTGAAATGGCAGCGCCAAGGGTAGTTTATGTAAGTTGTAACCCGGCCACACAGGCTCGGGACCTCCAGTTGCTGGATCCATACTACAAGGTTACAGCCATTCAGCCGGTAGATATGTTCCCGCATACCCATCACATTGAAAACGTTGTTCAGCTTACTTATAGAAATCTTTAACCTATCCATTGACACAGTTGTTCTAAATTAGCAGGATTAACTGCACTTACTAATATGCAATCAGATATGCGGCCCGGAGGATTTTCTGTTTTACCAACCATTGTCAAAAACCTGCTGATCATAAATGGTCTTGTATGGCTTGCCCAGATCACGATTGAAAGCAAGGTATTTTCCGTAGAAGACACTTTTGCTTTACATTATTTCAAATCGGTTTTTTACAAGCCCTGGCAGATGCTTACCTATATGTTTTTGCATTCGCCCGGTAATTTTTTTCATATTCTGTTCAATATGTTCGCCCTGTGGATGTTTGGCAGTACCCTGGAAAATCTATGGGGGCCCAAAAGGTTCCTGATTTTCTACCTGCTCTGTGGTATTGGTGCTGCATTGGTACATATGGTGGCGCTGGGATACGATGTATCCAAATTAGCTGATCTGTATAACCAGGGGCAGATCAGTGCTGAAACTTTTTATGGGAACATAAATATTCCTACGATGGGCGCCTCGGGTGCAGTAATGGGCATATTTGCCGCTTTCGCCTATACATTCCCCAATAGCCAGATGCTGATCCTGCCCATACCCTTTCCCATCAAAGCCAAATGGGCCCTTTTAGGCCTGGCTGCATTTGACCTGATTGGCGGGGTATCAAACCAGCAAAGCGGTATCGCCCACTTTGCCCACCTCGGCGGAGCTGCCGTTGGAATAATATTGGTGATAATCTGGAACAAAAAAAACAGGAATACGTTTTACTAATGTACGTTGCAAGAGAGAAAAATTTATTTTATATTTATATCCTTACACAGCGGAAAACAGTATATGGGGTACAGGGATTATCCAAGATTTAAAAAGACGTCGATCTGGCAAGACAACAATGCGTTGATGATGCTTATCATCATGAACGTGATAGTTTTTATACTGCTTCATTTTATCAAAACTATTTATGGGCTTTCCCACTCACCGGCGGATGAGTTCATGAAAAATTCTTTTGCCTGGTTTACCCTTCCGGCTGATTTCCCTAAATTCCTGCAGCGGCCCTGGACATTGATCACGGCGCAATTTACCCAGCTCAATACTTTCCTGATGTTGAGTAATCTTTTCTGGCTTTGGACATTCGGGTATATCCTTCAGGACCTGGTGGGCAATCGTAAAATCATTCCTTTGTATCTGTATGGCGGCCTTGTTGGTGCTGTTGTATTTATGCTCGCCTATAATTTAGTTCCCCAATTACAGCCCCAGAATGGCACTGAAGTTTTTTTTGGCGCCGCAGCATCTATCATTGCCATTGCCGTTGCCACTACAGCCATATCCCCGCAATATCGATTGTTCCCGATGATCAGCGGTGGAATTCCACTCTGGGTGATCACCCTTGTTTTCTTTATTATTGACTTTGCTTCTGTATCACGGAACCCAGGAATGCTTTTTTCTCATATGGCAAGCGCGGCGATTGGATTTTTCTTTGGCAGGGCCTTGCTTCGGGGTAACGACTGGGGCGCCTGGATGAATACAATATATGATCGGTTTAACAATCTGTTTAACCCGGACAAAAAGCCGAAGAAAAAAAATCCGGTCAGGCAGGAGGTTTTCTACAATACACGCGGACAACAGCCCTATAAAAAAACGGCAAACCTTACACAGCAAAAGGTTGATGAAATTCTCGATAAGATCAATCAAAAAGGGTACGACCGCTTGACCGAAGAAGAAAAAGATTTACTCAGAAGGGCGAGCGAAGAAGATTTGTAACTTTAGTCCATGCAGCGCTTCTTCCGAAAGATTACCGCGAGAGTTGTTTTACTGGTCAATTTTCTGGTCATACTTTTTTTTCTATTGGCGTCCATCACGCCGTACCTCGATCCTGGTAAATGGTGGTTCACCGGATTTCTTGGATTGCTCTTCCCCTATCTTTTAGTAATTGTATTTTGCTTTTTTATTTTCTGGCTGATTGTTTCTCCCCGCCGAAGCCTTTATTCCCTGGCTGCAATTATTGCCGGATTCAGCAGCATTGGCAAGATGCTGGCCATAAATAACACCGAGCCCTTTTCCCTTGAAAAAAAGGAAGGACAGTTGAGGGTGATGACATGGAACGTCAGGTATTTTGTGCCTTTCAACGTCAAAATATTTAAAGCAGAAGAAACAAACAGGGATGAAATATTAAAAGAGATCCGGAAATTTCAACCGGATGTTATTTGTTTGCAGGAGTTTTTCACTAACGGTGATAATAAGCTTGATGATAATATCCGTCTGATCAGCCGGGAACTCGGATATCCATATCATTTTTTCTCAAGGGATAAAGTACACTGGAAAACCATTGTCACCGGTACGGCCATCTTTTCCCGCTATCCCATGATTCAATCCAATTTGTTAAGTTTTCCTGAAAATATCGCCAAAGAAGCGGAAAACACAATCAGTACGGATATAGTTGTACAAGGCGATACACTGCGGATTTTCAATATACACCTGCAGTCATTTCGCTTCATGCCCAGGGATTATGTTGATCTGGGTAAAATAAAAAACCAACAGGATTCAGGACTTGTTGCATCCAAAAATATCTTGCGCAAAATGAGTTCCACCTTTTCATTGCATGGGCTGCAGGCTGATTTTGTTACCGAGAAAATCAAGCAAAGCCCTTTCCCGGTGCTGCTTTGCGGGGACATGAACGATGTGCCCAACTCCTACGCATACAGAACCCTTCGGGGTAACCGTAAGGATGCCTTCCTGGAAAAAGGATTTGGCATCGGTAAAACATATACCAGTGCCACTTCGCGATTTTTGGGCAAATTGCCAACCTTGCGGATAGACTACATTTTTGCCGACCCCGGCATTGAGACCACCCAGTTCACCCAGGTAAATAAAAAATTATCCGACCACCAGGCGCTTATAGCTGATTTTAAATTGACGGAAAAAGAATAGATTTGCGCCATGTATCGCCCGTTACATATCTCCGTTTTATGTTGTACCTGTTGTTGCTGAGGCAACACAAGTATTTTATTCCGCAACATTATTACCTTTCCCTAACAGAATTTTGATAAACCATATTATGCCTTCACTCAAAGTATATAATTCGCTCACGAGAAAAAAAGAGGTTTTTACATCCATCACCCCGGGTCATGCAGGGATGTATGTCTGCGGACCAACCGTGAGCGGAGAAAGTCACCTTGGCCACGCCAGGCCTTTTATAACTTTTGATATCGTATACCGGTACCTGATGCATCTGGGATATAAAGTCCGGTATGTCCGTAACATAACCGATGCGGGTCATTTTGAAGAAGAAGGAAGGGAAGCGGAAGACAAGATCTCCAAAAAGGCGATCCTTGAAAAACTGGAGCCGATGGAACTTGTGCAGAAGTACACCAATCTTTTCCATTGGGCCATGCGCCAGTTCAATAACCTGGAACCTTCCATTGAACCAACGGCAACCGGCCATATTGTTGAACAGATCGTAATGATCGAAAAGATCATGGCAGACGGTTATGCATACGAGTCAAATGGCTCTGTTTATTTTGACGTGGAAAAATATCATCACGATTTTGCGGCCAAAGGAATGCCTTATGGTATCCTAAGCGGACGTGTGCTGGAAGAGCAACTGGAAACTACCCGTGAACTGGAGTCGCAGGAAGAGAAAAGGAACAAGAGTGATTTTGCTTTATGGAAGAATGCCTCACCGGAACATATCATGCAATGGAAAAGCCCCTGGGGTATGGGATTCCCGGGCTGGCATATAGAATGTTCTGCGATGAGTACCAAATACCTCGGGCAGGAGTTCGACATACATGGAGGTGGCATGGACCTGCAGTTCCCGCACCACGAATGCGAAATTGCACAGAGCGCAGTATGCAATCATCACGTGCCCGCCCGATACTGGCTGCATAATAATATGATCACCATCAACGGAAAGAAGATGGGAAAGAGTTATAATAATGTGATCAAACTCAGCGAGCTGTTCAGCGGAAATAGTCCGGTGCTGGAGCAGGCTTATACCCCTATGACCATCCGATTCTTCATCCTGCAAACACATTACAGAAGTACACTCGACTTCAGTAATGAGGCCTTGCAGGCTGCCGAGCGGGGTTTAAAAAGGCTTTGGGAGGCCTTCACCCATTTACAGAAAATGACTGTATCAGCTTCCGCCCAGGCAAAAGGAACCGATGCCGACCTGAATTCAAAATGCATGAGGTTGCTGGAAGAAGCAGATGAGTTTATGTCTGATGACCTGAATACGGCAAAAGTACTGGCCAATTTTTTTGAGCTGGTACCTGTCATCAATTCCATCCGTGACGGACACCTGGCTTCTACCGTTTTGGATGAGGCAACTTTATTGAGCATGCAAGGTACTTTCAAGACATACCTTATAGACATTTTTGGATTGAAAGAGGAGAAGGCCGAGGATTCAGGCAAGCTGGGCAGTGTTGTTCAATTGCTCATCGATATCAGGAAAGAAGCCCGGTCAAGGAAAGACTTTATGACCTCTGATAAAATCCGAAACCAACTTTTAGAAATGGGCATTCAGCTGAAAGATGAAAAGGATGGTGGCATGAGTTGGAGCATACTTTAAGCTGAAAAATACATTACCCGCAAAGAAGCTAAGATTTAATGCTTCTTTGCGGTTAATATTTAAATGTTTACCCAGCCTGTTGCAGTACACTGATCTTTGTTTCCGGGTCCGTTGGGTAAAATGAATTGATCGCATTCATGATTTTTTGTTCTGCTTCGTTTACCCATTGCTGAAAGTAAAGGTGAGACTGGTTATAAAAGGGAAGGAACGCGATCAGTTTCTCCAGCTCGAACTGCCGGGAATGAATACCGGCACCCATCATACCGGCATCCACTGCATTACAATACTGCTCATAATGCCCTTCCACCGGCACCATCATAACAGGCTTTCCCAGGTACATGGCTTCGCAGACCGACTCAAAGCCAGCCGTTGAGGCCATGCCACTGCATCGCGACATCATATTAAGGAACTTAACATCATTGAGTGAATGAAAGCTTAATGTATCATCCACTTTCCATTCTCCGGAATATGTTTCCTTAACTTTTTTGGAATCCGTAAAGCAATGGAGTTTTACTTGTGGATGGCGTGCATGCCATTGCAGAATATCGTCAATATACCCGCTGTTCAGCAGGTATACCAGCAGGAATTTTTCATCACAACTATGTAAGGCCGATACAGCTTTTCGGAGCAGGGGTGGTATCACCGTTAGTTTACTGGTCCCGGGCCCTGGCAGATCATACAGGCTGATGGCAAGTATTTTGTCGGCCATCAGGGTTGTAAATCTTGTATACAAGATCAGTGCCTGCTTTTGTATCCAGCTTCCCTTGGGAAAACTGAATTTTGGATGGAGGTAAATATACTGATGCGCTATGGAGATTATTTTACACTGCGGTGTATAAAGAAACCGGTACAAGCCAATCAACGGCTCAAAAAAATTGATGATGATATCAGGGTTATGGAAACCAACCAGTTTATGTATGATAGCCAGGCTTTGCCGGTAAGCCCCCAATTTTAAAGCGTTGTTCCAGATGGTTTTTCCAATCTGTATGGATTTATTATCTTTTCCGGTGGTAAAATTCGGGCTCTGAACAGCAATAACCGGAACATCAAATTTATGCCTGAAAAATTCTGGTATCTCGCGCCGGTTGCTGCTACCAACGATCACACAGCAGACTTCCATATTGCTTTTTTTCAGCATATCCAGCATCGCAATGGCCTGGGTCATATGGCCCCTTCCTTCTCCCTGTACGGCCAGCATTACGGTCTTTTTCTCCATAAGTTTTACATTGATGTTCTTCATTTCAGGCATGCCTTGGTAATTCCAGTTCAAGGCTTTCCCAGAAAGCATTTTCAGCTGTTTCAATGGGTTCTGCTGATCCGCCATTACGAGCTTTATGTTTTAATAACCATTCGCTGTAATAGACTATATTCCATTCGCCATGCTCATTTTCGGTAATGGCACTGAGTGTCTCCACCCAGTCTCCGCTGTTCAGGTAATGTATCCCATTCACTTCTTTATTGGCCGGTTGGTGTATATGTCCGCAAATCACCCCATGGCATTTTTCCATTTCAGCAACGGCGCAAAGTTCCTGCTCATAGTCGGAAATGAATGAAACCGCCTTTTTGACTTTCTGTTTTACCACCTGCGAAAGAGAATAGTAGGGCAGCCCCTTTTTCTTTCTGTAACTGTTATAGTGACGGTTAAGCCAGAGCAGGAACGTATACCCGGTATCTCCCAATTTAGCGATCCACTTTAATCGGGTGGTTACTGTATCGAAGATGTCGCCATGAACAACAAAATATTTTTTTCCGAATGATTCATGCACATGTGTCCGGAGAATGGAAAAATTGCCGAATTCCATAGGTAACACTTCATCCAGAAAATCATCATGGTTCCCACGCAGGTATATGACTTCCGTATCGGTTGAAGACAACCACTTCATTAATAATTTGAAAAAGGCGGTGTGCTTTTTCTTCCATTTTCCCGACTTACGAAGCTGCCAGCCGTCAATGATATCGCCATTAAGGATGAGTTTGTCGCAGGTGTGGTGTTGCAGGAAATGGACAGCTTCCCGGACATGGGAGTTTTGGATACCCAGGTGAATGTCTGATAGGATGATTGTTTTTAGATGTGTTTTCAAAGTATGGGGTTTTATAAAGGTCAAATTTTAATGTAGCCTGAAAATGAACAGATCGTTACCTTTCAATTAAAATGGCATGAATATTTTGTTAACAACCTGCCGTTTTATATTTACACTTTCTGACTCTAGTGATTCATGAGTCCGATTTTTATATACCTCAGGGAATATAACCTGGCTTTTTTTTATATTTAATGATCATGTCATATCTCGAACACTTATCAAAGGATAAAAAACTGAAAAAGATCATCGAAGCACAGGGTGAGCTCGTGTTGAAGAGCCGGAAAGACCTCTGTAATTATCTATGCGCCTCCATCATGAGCCAGCAGTTATCCACCAAAGTGGCCACGGTGATCCATAACCGATTTCTTGATCTCTTCGGGGGGAAATCCCCACTGCCGGAAGATATCCTGGCCATACCGGAAGATCAGCTGCGTGGTATCGGGCTTTCCAATGCCAAAACCGCCTATATCCGGCATGTGGCGAAATTTGCTATGGAAAGAGGCATTAGTTATAAGGTGCTGGCAAAAATGAGTAATGAGGAAGTGATCGATTACCTCACGGAAATCAAAGGCGTGGGTAAGTGGACTGTGGAAATGATGCTGATGTTTGCGCTGGGAAGGGAAGATGTATTTCCAGCGGACGACTTGGGTATTCAGCAGGCCATGGCCGGTTTATATAAAATGAATACAGAAAACAAAAAGCAGTTCAAAGAAGATATGCATAAGCTGGCAAAAAAATGGTCGCCGTACAGGACCTATGCGAGTATGTATTTGTGGCGGTGGAAAGACGAGGAAAAAAGTGGAAAATTGAAAGTCGAAAAGGGGAAGTAAAATTAGAAATAAGAAAATAAGTTATGAGAAAGTCGGGAGAAGAAATATTAACTTCTCCCGACTTTTTGATTTTACTTAACCAGTTTCAATTCTTTGATCAGGTGAGGTGCATTGCCCAGTTTATCGATACACCATAATACATAGCGAACATCCACACAGATGGTGCGGTTCAGGTCTTTGTCAAATGCTATTTTATGGCTCAGGGCTTCATAGTTGCCGTCAAAGGCGAGGCCGATCAGTTCTCCGTTTGCATTGATAACCGGTGATCCTGAATTACCTCCCGTAATATCATTGGTGGTGATAAATCCAACAACCAGGTCGTTGCGCTGTTTGTCTATGTACTGGCCGTAATCTTTTTTCTGCGCGAGCTCAAGCACATTTTTGGGAAGGTCAAATTCATAATCACCCGGCTTGTACTTTTCCAGCACACCTTTCATCGTGCATACATAATCATAGCGCACAGCGTCACGAGGCTGGTAACTCTTTACATTACCATAGCTCACCCGCATGGTGAAAGTGGCATCGGGGTACATCACTTTTGTAGGATTCATCTCACGGATACCCTTTAAATATATGCGACTCAGTTCATCGTTAGCTGTCATGAATTGCTGCCGGTATATTCCGAATTTACTGCTGTAATTCCGCAGGAACTGGCTGGCCGCTGCATATGCAGGATCGTTCTGCAGGGTCAAAGCATCCGGTTTTGCCATAAATGCTTTCCAGCGTCCATCATCCGGGATCATGGAAGTGCCAAAAACATTGGCGGCATATTTTTGATAGGTGGCATCATCTTTCAGGTCGCCGTAAGTTCCGCGCATTGCTTCAAAAAACCCAATGGGGTGCTGGTTCTTATCAATATTCTGGTAATACATCTTCATAACATCTGCAAGGATTTTCTGGTCTGAAGTCATGTTTGCTTCAGCCAGGAAATTAGCCCTCAGTTTGTCGGCTGACTCAAGCCCTTTTTTTACATCCGGGTGATCTACACCCTTTTTAACCATGTCGTTTTCCAGCACCATTAACGATGACGCATAGGCGAGCAATGGCGATCCAAGGATGCCTTCATTGATGTACATCCTGTGTCGGGCATAGGGCTGATACTGGTCGTAGGCTTTTTTCCAGTCGGTGAAGATATTCTCGTACTCTGGTTTCCCTTTTGCCCATTTCAGGAATGCCGCTTCATCGGCTTGTTTTTTCTCATATATCTTATACTTTTTCAACTGCTTTGATTCACCGTCAAAAAACTTCCAGTAGTTGGCGATCCCTGCATAATTGGATGCGAGTTTCAGTTTCACGGCAGGATCATTCTTCATTTGCTCAAACATATATTTCAATCGCATGTCCCTGAGTTCAACCAGTGCAGGATTTTCAATATCTGTTTTAAGCTTAACGCCGTATGAAGTTTCATAGCGGTTAGTACCGCCGGGATAACCATAGGTCATGGCATAATCACCATCCTTAACGCCTTTTATAGAAACGGGCAGAAAATATTTTGGCTTGAGGGGCACATTGCCTGTGGCATAATCAGCGGGCTTACCATCCTTTGACATGTACACACGGAATACGGAAAAATCGCCGGTATGCCTGGGCCATTCCCAGTTGTCTGTATCGCCACCGTATTTACCGATGCTCTCGGGAGGCGTTCCTACGAGGCGTATATCTTTATACCGCTGGTACACAAATACAAGGAACTGGTTCCCTTTGAAGAGTGCGTTAACCCTTGCCTCCACATTATTTGACAGATCGGAGTATTGCTGGTTTATGGCAGCCATCATTTCCGATACTTTTTTGGACCTTTCGGCACCTGTCAGTCCTTTTGCCGCACTATCGATACTTTTGGTAACGTCCTCGATGCGCAGTAAAAACTGTACACTCATTCCGGCAGCAGGGATCTCATCTGCTTTTGTTTTGGCATAAAAACCGTCCCGCAGGTAATTATTCTGTACGGAACTGGCAGCCGCAATGGCGCCGTATCCGCAATGGTGGTTAGTGAAAATAAGCCCTTCATTGCTAACGATCTCACCGGTACAGCCTCCGCCAAAAATGATGATGGCATCTTTGATGGAAGCCTTGTTGATATGGTACAATTGATCCTTTGTGAGCTTGAGGCCTTTCTTCACCATATCATTATAAACCTGCTGTCCAAGCAGCATGGGCAACCACATGCCTTCATCTGCAACACTGAACAGGGAGGAGATGGAGAAAATCAATACGATAAAATACTTCTTCATAATGCAACCATTTTAAGTGTTCAAACCTACTGTGAAAATGGGAATTCACCTTGGATTTTTCCAATACATTCATCATTTAGTATTAAAAAATATACCTTTTATGATAGTCACAACAACTCCCAGCATTGAAGGCAGGACAATTCAATCCTATCTGGGCGTGATCAGCTCAGAAACCATTATAGGCGCTAACTTTTTCAAGGATATCCTGGGCGGGCTCCGGGATGTTTTTGGCGGCCGCAGCGGCACTTATGAAAAAGTGCTGGAAGAAGCCAAACAATATGCCATGCAGGAGCTTATCCAAAAAGGACAGGCCCTGGGCGCTAATGCCATTGTGGGTATCGATTTAGATTATGAGACCATAGGCGCCAATGGTAGTATGCTGATGGTAAGTGCGAGTGGTACCGCAGTGATTGTCAGGTAAAATACATTAACCGCGAAGCAGCCATGGCGCTATGGCCTAATCTTTGAACAGGTGATGCATTCCGCCTGCGTCATTATTATTGATCGCATCAATGAACTGGTTGATTTTCTTATAACTGCCAAGACGCATATCCATTTTTCCCAGGGTAGAATCTGAGATCACCCAATTCATGGGATAAAGGTTTTTTTCATTTTTACGGTACAGGTTGAATGGTATGTAGGTCGTATCTCCATGATTGATCTGTAAGAGGTATTTGAAGAGCCGCAGGTTATTTACATAGGTCTGGTTACTGTAGGAACCCACCAGGGTTTTCACCGGCGCCGCCAGGTCGTTGATCAATGGATGTACCTTGCTTAGGGCTGCTTCTTCGAGCGGAGAGTTGGTTGTATGCACCACATAAAACCGAAGTTTACCGAGGTAATGAGTCGTGTCTTTTTGCAGGCTGTCGCTGATCATTCTTTGTAGCTCAATGATCATTTCGTGAACAACCCCGGCGCCTGAATTATCAAAATAGCCGCCATCTACAAAGTAATTATCCCGGATACGTCCGGCAGGACTTACATAGGGAAACCTTGCGCCAAGCACAGCCATTGAACTGAGGTTTACATCCTCTCCTTCCCGTAAAGAATCCAGCACATCCAGCCGCCGGCCAAATATGGTGGTGTCCAGTTTTATGGTGCTTACCACACCAGGCCTGCCATCCTGCATGCGGGTGGTATTGATGCAAAGTGCAGGCAATGAGAAAGGATTCAATTCATCTTCCCGGATAAAACGGGACAAGGGTGTTGCCATCAGCCTGCCCATCATGGTATCGCCCGGCACAGATTCCATGGACCTTTCCAGTGCGGCGGCGCGATCATAAATAAAATCAAAAGGGAACAATGGCTTAAAAAAATCGGGCCCGAGCATCCGGGCCAGGGTATAACTCAGGAAGTCGTTTGATAAATAATTGCGGCTGTTATCAAGGTGCGGTTGATCGTTTGCGTTATGCGACCTTGCATAAAGCGAAGCATAAAAAACGGCATTACCCACACTGCCGCCGGAAGCCCCGGAAAGGCAAAACAACTGACGCGAAAACTGCCCACGGGTACCATCTTCAATACGGGAAAGCACTGATGCAGTCCAGTAACCCGATCGGGAGGCCCCGCCATCGGCAAGCGCAAAGAATACCGGATAAACATCCCGGGAACTGTCTGTGATCTCCGCTTTTCGCATCACGGTCCATTTATTGAAATACGCGTGCAGGTTATTCCGGTCCGCAAAAACCAACCCCTGCTCTCCCGAATCATTCCGGATACGCACATTATGCGGTTCTGTAATAAACCCGACAAAAACCAGCAGCACCAGGAAAATAAAATGAAAGTTGATCTTTAGTTTAGTGGAAAAAAGCGCTACGATGTTGCCCACGCCCAGGAGTATACCAAAGGCCAGCAGGGCAAAGGGGAAGGGGCTAAGGAACCGCGAAAAAGGAAGGTTGAAAATGGCTGCCAGGTAAATAATAACGGCTGCCAATGTTGCCAGGTTGAACCACTTGAAAATTTTCCATTCGCCTCTTAAAATGAGTTCGTTCCTGGATGCAGTTCTATTGATTTCTTCATCAGTCAAAATCCAATTTAGCACCCGGTACAAGTTGCTTCCTTTTTCCTCAGCCTTTGAAATTTGCTTTGCTGTTTCAGTGGTCACATCGGTTTCCGTGATCTTTCTCCGGATGATCACCAGGAATAAAAAGCCGCATTGCATCAGTGGCAGACAAATAAGATAAACCAGTGCACGGTTAAAAAATCCGGCAATGAGAAAAAAGATCAACAGGCCTATCAGTACGAGATTTCTGTACTGGTCAAGCACCTTTTCTGCATGACTATCTTTGATACGTTCAAAAATCCAGTGAAAAATAAAGTAAATGAACAGGTCAGTAAGTATCGCAATGAATACAATCCAATCCTGGATATGCATTCCCGGTAGTTCCATGAACGCATATATCAAAACAGTAAAACAGGCAAAGCCCATAAACCTTGGTGCATGATACAAAGCCTTACTTGCCTTTTGAAAAAGCCGGTCGTGGTTATAGGCCATCAGCCTGCCTGTGTACCAGGTAACACCGGCCCAGAATAACAGCCCGGTCAGAAAAAAATAACCCCTGTATCTTGATTCAAGCGCAAGTGCAATAACATCCTTACCCTGTAATAAACGGGTGAAAACTAAAAAGGACAGCAGGATAAATAAAATTCCCGGGAAGAAGATCCACAGGAGCTCCAGAAAAATTGCAAGTTCCTGGAGTTTTCTTTTAATAAAAAACAGGAAGGTGTTCCATACGGATGATCGAGTGGCCATATGCAGGTTCTTCCTGTTAAATTACCCCGATTGCCGCGGAATCACAAATGATTTATCCCTGTTCCTGTAAGGCGTTCCAAAGTATATCTTTCAATTCCGGAAGGCCTTTTCCGGTAACTGATGATATGAATATGTGCGGGATATCGGCAGGCAATTCTTTTTCGATGTCTGCTTTCAGTTCCTCATCCAGCATATCACTTTTACTGATGGCGATGATGAATTTTTTATCCATCAGTTCCGGGTTGTACTGTTCCAGTTCATCCATCAGTATCGCGAGTTCCTTTTTATGGTCCTTACTGTCTGCGGGAATCAGGAAAAGTAAAACCGGGTTTCTTTCTATATGCCGGAGGAATCTGTGTCCTAATCCTTTGCCTTCTGCCGCTCCTTCAATAATGCCCGGAAGGTCGGCCATACAAAATGACCGGCCGTTGCGGTATTCCACCATGCCCAGTTGCGGTATAAGGGTGGTGAATGCATAGTCGGCGATCTTTGGCCTGGCTGCGGTAATGGAAGAAAGCAGGGTTGATTTTCCCGCATTTGGAAATCCTACCAAGCCTACGTCTGCAAGCACTTTTAATTCCAGCACTTTCCAGCCCTCAGAGCCTGGTTCACCGGGTTGTGAATATTCAGGTGCCTGGTTGGTTGCCGTGGCGAAGTTTTTATTTCCCAGGCCTCCACGGCCTCCTTTGATCCAGATCACTTCCTGTCCGTCTTCCAGGATTTCAACTTCTTTGGCGCCGGTCTCATCGTCTTTGGCAATAGTACCCAGTGGCACTTCTATGATGATATCGGTACCATCACGGCCGGTCATATTATTTTTGTTGCCACCCTGGCCGTTTTCTGCCAATACATTTTTATAATAACGAAGGTGAAGTAAGGTCCATAGATTTTGATTGCCCCGCAGGATGATATGGGCTCCCCGGCCTCCGTCACCACCATCAGGTCCAGCCATGGCAGTGTACTTGGTGCGCATGAAGTGCTTGCTGCCGGCGCCACCGTGGCCGCTGCGGCAGAATATCCTGATCTGATCTACAAAGTTTGATTTTTCCATTTAAGATGCGAAGGTAAAATACATTAACCGCAATGAACACAAAGGAGATGATCATTTTCCTTTTGAGAGGGAATTCCAGGTCTGGTATAATACTTCCTGTGAAGGCCTGTTCTCTTCCACTTCCAGCAAGGGCTCACAGGCATGCCAGCCTGCATGCATTTCTGCAGGCAGGGCCTGGTACAATTTGGTACCAGCCGTTTTCCAGGCCATCATCTCATCACTCACTTCTTTGATCTTACGGGCAGGATTGCCAACCAAAAGGCTTCTGCCCTCAATGATTTTTCCTTCGCCAATAAAGCTCGATGCGCCTACAATGCATTCATCACCTAAAATAACTTTATCCATGATCACCGAATGCATCCCCACCAGACAGTTTCTGCCAATAGTGGCGCCATGAATGGTTGCGCCATGTCCAATATGGGCACCTTCTTTAAGCAAGACCGTTAGCCCGGGAAACATATGAATGGTACAATTCTCCTGTACATTGCACCCATCCTCAATGATGATCCCGCCCCAGTCGCCGCGAAGCGCTGCACCGGGACCGATATAAACATTTTTACCAATAATAACATTACCGGTGACTGCCGCCTGTGGATGAACAAAGGAAGATTCATGTACAACAGGCCTGAAACCTTTGAATGAATAAAACATACAAGATTAATTAAAGACTATAAAGATGCCGGTGTGCCAATGAGCGCCTTACCGGTGCGGAAACAGGTTCCTTTAAACAGCGCAACCTGTTCTTCTTTCTGGTTGAAAACAGATATCAGGTAAACGCCTGTGCTTCGCCCATTATGCACTTCCTTTGCTTCAGCAGTAAGCACATCGCCAATATGGACGGCTTTGGTAAAGGTGATGGTAACATCCAGCGCCACAGATAAATTATTCCGGTTATTGCAGGCAAATGCAAAGGCGCTGTCGGCCAGTGAAAATGGAATGCCTCCATGAACGATACCAAATCCATTGACCATTTCTGAGCGGATGGTCATTCTGATCTTACTGTATCCTTCGCTGATGGCCAACACTTCCACACCCATCCACTGACTGAAAAAATCGTTTTCCATCATGTGGTTCACCACATCTTCGCTGATTGTATTCTGCCGCATATGATTTGTCTGTTTATGTAAAGATGTTTTCGAAAACGTTTCAATATAACCTGATGCTGATAAATGGTAATGCTATCAATTTTATTTTATGACAAACCACCCGGGCTACGAATGAAAAACAATATCGCGGGATACGCAATTCATTATTCTCCCTTAAAGACCGGGCTCCTTTTCTGCATGAAAGCTTCCACCCCTTCCCGGTAATCGTATGTGAGTGCGGCTTCCTGCTGAAGTTTATCCTCCAGTGCAAGCTGCTCTTCAAAGTTTTGTGTAAATGAATAATTGAGGGCATGCTTTGTCATTGCCAGGCTTCGGGTAGGCATTGCTGAAAGTTTTTCAGCCAGCAGGATGGTTTCTTTTGAAAAGATATCATCTGCAAATACTTTATATATCATACCCAGTTTTTCTGCTTCCTCAGCGCCTACTTTATCACCGAGCATGGCCAGCGCAGAGGCTTTCTGCCAGCCGATGAGCCGGGGCAGGAAATAAGTGCCGCCGCTGTCGGGGATCAGGCCGATCCGGGAAAATGCCTGGATAAAAGAAGCAGAAGATGCAGCCACAACAATATCACAGCACAGGGCAATATTAGCGCCGGCACCGGCCGCAACGCCGTTTACGGCAGCAAGTACCGGCTTGGGCATGTTGCGTATCTTTCTGACGATGGGATTATAATGATCACCGAGTATCTGAGACATGGTAGGGCCCTGCGGGTCGGTCACTTCAGCCAGGTCCTGCCCGGCCGAAAATCCCTTACCCGATCCCGTTAAGCATACACAACGCACTTCATGGAGACTGGCGCATTCGTCCAGCCTGGCCTGTAGCAGAATGGCCATATCGCGATTGAAGGCATTGAGTTTATCAGGCCTGTTTAGTGTTATATGAGCAACACCGTTTTCAATTTTAAAAAGAATGGAAGACATGATCGTTACATTTAAAGCACTGTATTCAATTACCCATCAAATGTATCTATCATTTGCATATCAAACACTACTCATGCCCGGTATATATTTCAAAACAGGGATATGGATAGTTTTGGCAAAATCAATGACACTTGAAATAATCGAAGGGTTCCTTACAATCGTCACACTGGTATAATGCTTTGCAGGCGGTGGAGCCAAATTCGCTGATGCGGTGGGTATGTTGAGACAGGCAACGCGGACAGGCAACAGGCCCGGCATCGATTGAATGTTCACCGGTATATTGTTTGGGCAATGGGTGTGGGGGTGCAATGCCATATACCCTCAGCTTTTCTTTACCGGTTTCTGTCATCCAATCTGTTGTCCAGGCTGGTGAAAGGACAGTATTTATGCTAAAGGCATGAATACCGGCAGCATATAATGTCATCCTGATCTGTGTAGCGATCATCTCCATCGCCGGGCACCCTGAATAAGTTGGTGTAATGGTAATCTTCCAGGCACCTGTTTGATCATCCCCTTCAGTCCATTCCAGATCACGCACAATGCCCAGGTCAATCACAGACAAAACCGGCACTTCAGGGTCCTTCACTGTTTCAAGGATTTCCCAAAGCTCTTCCTTAGTAATATTTTTAATTTGTGTAGTCAATTGTCTTGCCTCTCATTTTCGATTTTATCCCTGCATTCTTTCTTCTTCGCGGTTAAAGTATTTTGCCTCTAACTTTCGATTTTCGATTTTCCACTTTCGATTTTCTTACTCACCCCAACCACTCTCTTCCAGAGAGGGGTAACAGCCCTCCGCAACGCCTCTGCTTTCTTATTTCTTCGCGATTAATGTATTTTGCCTCTCACTTTCGATTTTCGATTTTTCACTTTCGATTTTCTTACTCACCATTCATTTCCGGGGTATGCCCTTTGCATAAACTGTAATTCGGCCAGTATAAATCCAAGATGCTCCGTATGCATGCCATCCTTACCACCGCTTTGCGACCAACCCATTGGTGGCGCCTGTAAATTTGCTTCAGTGAGTACAGCCTGTACGCTTTGATACCAGCCATCTTTAAAAGCAGCCGGATCAACACCCTCTTTGCTTTTTGCACATGTTAATTCATACTCCGCAGGCATGAATAATTCACCGGTATATGACCACAAATGATCAACAGCTTTTTGCATGCGGGCCCTGCTCTCCACTGTTCCATCACCCAGCCGAATTACCCATTCACTGCTCCAGCGAAGATGATACGCTGTTTCTTTGATTGCCTTTTCTGCTATCGCTGCCAACTGATTATTTTTCGAGCCTTGCAATGCTTTGTATTGCATGATCTGAAACTGGCTGAAAAAATATTGCCGGAGTACCGTTACGGCCCAATCGCCTTTAGGAAGTTCCAGCAACAAACAATTCCTGAATGCCCGGGCATCGCGCAGGTATGCCAGCGTATCTTCCGTTGCCCCTTCGCCCAATAAGGTTGCGGCGTATTGATATAAATATCTCGACTGCCCTATCAAATCAAGTGAGATATTGGTCAATGCAATATCCTGTTCCAGGATTGGGCCATGCCCGCACCATTCACTGTTGCGATGACCCAGGATCAACGCGTTATCAGCGAGGTGGACGAGGTAGTTTGTAAGTGGTGAAGAAGGCATTATTGGCGAATATTATCTGAGTAGCCAGTCGGCAGTCGGCAGTAGCCAACTAACAGCCCTGGAAACCAAAATGGGTTTTAAAAATTAATTGCTTATGTCAAAAAAAATTGCATTTAAGTCTACCTTTTAAAGTACATCTCTTGACTCTTGGCTCTTGACTCTTGACTCTTGACTGCCGACTGCTCACATGTTCTTCACCGCCTCAGGCAACACATAAAAAGTAGGGTGCCTGTATACCTTATCATTTGCCGGTTCATATAAGCTTTCCGCTTCGTCAGGATTGGATGCATGGATATATTTACTTTCCACAACCCAAATGCTTACACCTTCCATTCTCCGGGTATATACATCCCGGGCATTTTCAATGGCCATTTGAGCATCTGCAGCATGAAGGCTCCCGGCATGTTTATGGTCGAGGCCCTGTTTGCTCCTGATGAATACTTCCCACAAAGGCCAGTTATTTTCGGTTACTCCTGTATGTGAGTTATCCTGTTGACCTCCGGCATCTTCCGGAATATCACCATAAAAATATTTTCTTGGTTGAAAAGACATGATCCTGTTGATTTAAAAAATTATGCTGCGGCTTTTTTACCTGCTTTCTTTTGTGCATGTGCAATGGCTGCTTCGCGCACCCAACGGCCTTCTTCGTGTGCCTGGCGGCGGGCTTCCAGCCTTTCGCGGTTACAGGGACCGTTACCCCTCACCACCTGCCAGAATTCATCCCAGTTGATCTCCCCAAAATCATAATGCCTCCGTTCGTCGTTCCATTTCAAATCCGGATCGGGTAAGGTCATGTTGAGTACTTTCACCTGCTCAGCGATCATATCTACAAAACGCTGGCGCAGTTCGTCGTTACTCATCCTCTTGACCTTCCATTTCATGCTTTGGTCGGAATGGGTTGACTCACTGTCTTTTGGCCCAAACATCATCAGTGAAGGCCACCACCAGCGGTTGATGGCATCCTGGCACATGGCCTTCTGTTCTGCAGATCCGCGACTGAGTACCAGCAAGGCTTCAAAACCCTGGCGCTGGTGAAAACTTTCTTCCTTGCATATCCTGACCATTGCCCTGGCGTATGGGCCATATGAAGTACGACAAAGCATCACCTGGTTCATAATGGCAGCGCCATCCACTAACCAGCCGATGGCACCGATATCTGCCCAGGTTTGTGTGGGATAATTAAAAATGGAAGAATATTTTGCTTTTCCGCTGTGGAGGTCGTCAATGGTTGATTCGCGTGTTACACCAAGGGTTTCTGTTGCGGCATAGAGGTATAAACCATGACCGGCCTCATCCTGGATCTTTGCCAGCAGGACCGCTTTTCTTTTCAGGCTCGGAGCCCTGGTTATCCAGTTTCCCTCGGGTAACATACCCACTATTTCGCTATGGGCATGCTGACTGATCTGACGTACAAGTGTTTTACGATAAGCCTCCGGCATCCAATCCTTTGGCTCAATCCTGATCTCCTGGTCGATCTTGTCCTGGAATATTTTTTCTAAATCTTGCATGATAGAAGTTTTTCAAATGCACATAAAGATACAAAAACCTGCAAAATACTAACAACTGTTAGCCTTAAAACGTTTGATTTGGCATTATGTTATGCTGAAAATTGACTTAAAACCAGTCCGGATGATGTAACTTAACAGACATCAATTATGATATATAATGTCAATTTTCGACAGAATCAGGAATATAATAGTGACCCCCAAAACAGAATGGCTGGTCATCAGTAAGGAAGTTGAAACCCCAACCCACCTGCTTTTAAAGATCGTTATTCCATTTCTGTTATTAGATGCAGCAGCTGTATTTATCGGAATAAGCTTTATTGGCGTTGATGCATTACTATTTAAGATTTCAGGTATGAAATGGGGAGCCTGGTTTGCAATCCGGCAATTGCTGGCCGGCATTTCAGGATACTATTTAGCAAGTTATGTTATCGATATGCTGGCACCTGCTTTCTCTTCAGAAAAGAACCTGGGCAGATCGGCGCAGTTGGTAGCTTATTCTTCCATCCCTCTTTGGATCATGTCTGTATTCAGCATCGTTCCAACACTGGGCATCATTAAGATCCTGGGCCTATACGGTATTTATATTTTCTACCTGGGACTGCCCCTGCTCAAAAAAACTCCTGAAGAAAAACAACTGCTGTATTTGGTGGTTTCCTTATTCGTAAGCATAACCGTACTCCTTGTTTCGGAATGGATAATTACGCTTGTATTGAATCAAATCATCGGGGACCCTTATGCAAGTTCTTTGAATGATCTCAGAAACCTATTCAACGAATAAAGGGGTTTAAATAGAGGATAGAGGATAGAGGGTAGAGGGTA
>JBGSHT010000031.1:0-20657 GCA_041752135.1 Chitinophagaceae bacterium
GAATCTTTGAGAAGAAAAAAAGCGAAACCAAATCAATAAGCATTTGTATTTTTAAACACGCATTTAGCTCTTACTTTTATTGCCTGCTTCGCAGGGGGGTCAACATCCCGGAATGAGGGGTCAACATGAACGGAATTTACAATTTATTTCAACCTGGCAGAACTTATTGCCGAAGCTAAAGATAGAAATATTTGTACTTCTCTGGCTGTATTCAAACCAACAGAAATTTTGGATTTCAGGGCCGAACCAGTAGAGAGAGAATGGAATAGAGAAAAATTAGCCAAGCTTAATCAATTAAACCTCTTTGAATCAATTAAAGATGGAAAATTTGAAGTTGTTCAAAAACTACATTACAAATTCAAATTCATTCTTAAAGACAATCGGGGAAAAGAAAGCAGCATGATGATTGAAGATTGGGAAATAGGCCAACTCTATTGGAATTGCCTTGCAAGTCACAAAGGAAATGAGAAGAAAGCGATTGAAGATGTTCGCAAAAAATACTTTGATGACTTTGCCAAAACAAAAGACTTGTATCTATTTTTAGGTACAACACAGGCACATCATCATGTTTCATTAAATCCGTTCATAATAATCGGAACATTTCATCCCAAAAAAATAATTCAGACGAAGCTGTTTTAGACTAACCAAAATATCAGTCTGTATGTCAGTAACTGTTTTAAAGTAAAAGAGATTTCCAAAAAAGCAACTGTTAAGGAATCCTTGACAGTTCAAAAGAAGGTAAAATGATGATTTCCGGAAATGTAGAATTATATAATCTTGATGACATCATTTCAATTGGGGCAACCATCCGGAATTTCCGGATAGCTCACAAAGAAGGGCCGGATACTAAAGATGTGGGTAAAATAGTCAAGTAGCAGACCTTTTAAAGAAAATTCAGTATGTCGGAAATTCCGACTTACAGCAGAGAAAGGCAATTCAAAACGAAGAGTACCTCTGCAAAACCAAAGTCAGGTCAGATTGTTATTTTGCTACTTTTTCGTAAAATAATGTGTCATATATTCATTTTTGCTACATTTTTGCCTAAATTTGTGTCAAATGAAACCAATTTCAAAACAGATCAGTGAGGCTATCGCTATAAATCCCCCGGGAGAAATCATCTTTTTGACCGATTTCAGAAACCTGGGAACGGACTCGGCCATTCGCACAACTTTATCCCGTATGAGCAGGGAAGGAATGCTGAATCGACTGGCACATGGCATTTATCAAAAACCTAAAACAGATCCTGTTTTGGGTGAAGTACTGCCAGGGCCCGAAGAACTGGCTCAAAAAATTGCCCAAAAAGAATTGATCCGTATCAAACCATCCGGAGCATATGCATTGAACAAGCTTGGCTTAAGTACGCAGGTTCCTACACGGCTGGTTTATATTACGGATGGTAAATCCCGTCAAATAAAACTGGGCAACATGATCATTTTGTTCAAATCAACAACGCCTAAAAAACTATCTATGAGGGGCAAATACAGCAGCCTGATTATTCAGGCACTGGAAGAAGTAGACCTTAAAGAGATATCCCCAGGCATGGAACAAAAACTGCATGAATTGGTATTAAAAGAAACGGATGAAGATCTGTTTTTTGATTTGAAATTGGCATCCGTCAAAGTACACGATTATATAATTCAACTCCTAAAAAGGAAGAGGAATGACAGGCTGGCTCTCGCTTAATGAAGAACAACGAAAAGCCAGTATCAACCAGGCAGCTGCCATAAGCGGCATCGGCACTGTAGCTATTGAAAAAGACTGGTGGGTAACGTTGGTTTTGAATGCACTCTTTCGAACAACTATGTCAGCGTACTTCATGTTCAAAGGAGGTACATCTCTCAGCAAAGGATGGAAATTACTACCACGCTTCTCAGAAGATATTGACATCGCAGTTCTTCCAAATGCTTTTGGTCGTGAGTATCTACCCAATCCTACACATGCATATGTTAAACAATTAAAAAGAGAAGGCTGTGCTTATACAAGTACCCACATCAAAAATGTACTGCAGCAATCTTTAATTGATTTGCGTGTCCCTGCCGATACATTTTCAATTGTTGTCGAAGATATTAAACCTACGATGCCGGATAAGGACCCGCAAACGCTCTATCTCCATTACGCTTCGCTTTATGATTCCAATCCATACCTCGCAAATGTGGTAAAAATAGAATTCGGCGTGCGATCTCTGGAAGAACCATCAGAAGTAGTATCTATAAGTTCTTTACTTAACGAATATTTTCCAAATAGGTCATACGAGGAAACGCCTTTCCCCGTAAAAACAGTTGTGCCCAAAAAAACTTTTCTGGAAAAAGTGCTGCTATTGCATGAAAAATTTACCAACCCTATATTATTAAAACGCCAGGATGATCGTATGTCGAGGCACTTATACGATCTTGTTACCATGATGGGAACACCCGTAATGAAAGAAGCATTGAATGATAAGGAACTTTTCTCTGCACTTTTAAAACATAGAGCGGCGTATACCCGTGTCATAAATTATGATGAAGTGAATGCTGAAAATCTGGTAATAATCCCTCCAGTAGCACATCTGGAGCAATATGAACGGGATTATGCTTTTATGCGTGCCAATATGATTTACCGGGAGTCGCCGGATTTTGAGTTTCTTATAAAAGAATTGAATCAGCTTACTGATAATTTCAAGAATGGTAAATAAATTTGGAATCTTGACCCTCACCTTCTAACATATAAAGCAAGACTGCTAACTACAAGAACTCAATCCATGTATCTATCTTAACACCGATCCGATAATAATTACTTAAAACCGAGTAAATTAATCAAATTATTAATAGTTTTGTATGAACAGTACTCGTCGCGCTACCCGTTAGATCAGCGTCCCAGGACGAGTCTTTTGCTTTTATATACCTACCTTATTTTATATACCTCTCCCCTGCCAATTTATTTGAATTAAGCTAACTTTGACTCATGTCTTACAAACAATACATTACTATCCGTTCCGAAAATAGATTCGGGCAACCCTGTATAATTAATACAAGGATAAGTGTATTTGATATTCTATCCTGGTTGGCTTCCAGGATGAGTTTTCAGGAAATTATGGAAGACTACCCCGAATTACAAGAAGAACATATTAAAGCAGCATTAGCATTCGCTGCTGAAAGAGAACACATTTTCAGAATCGCTTCGTGAGTAGAGACGTAATGCATTGCGTCTCTACTCTTCGAATAAAATATCTCCTTTAAAGTTCCGAGGGAATTAGCCGGGTTTTTGCCCTTATCAAAACATGTCAGTGATCTTGGTCCGATGTATAACAATTTAGTAAATTCTTCACTTTTTGTGAACTTTTACTATATTTACATCATGATATGAAAGTGCATCTGATAAAAGAAAATACAATCAGGAATTATATTGCAAAATATGCCGGGAGTAAAGTTTCTTTTGAAGAGTGGCTTTCAAAGATAAAATTAGCAGATTGGGTTATGGAAACATTAAAATATAAAGTAATTACATCCGACAAACAATATTACAAATATTGCAAACAATTGGAGGAACTGGTTTTTTCATCACCGAAAACAAAAGCAAACAAAGATGAAATTGCGCTGCTTACCTTGCTTATTGAAAAGTACGATGAAGAACACAACAGTTTTGAATTAGCAGAACCTGTTCCATTATTAAAGTCATTAATGAAAGACCATAAAATGAAAGCTGTTGATTTAGCTATCCTGTTGGATGTAAGTGAAGGATTGGTTTCTGATATACTCAACTACAAGAAAGGTTTATCTAAAGAAACAATTCGCAAACTTTCTGTAAGATTCAAATTGAACCAGGAAGCTTTTAACAGGCCATATCAATTGAAGGGGACTGTAGTTGCAAAAATTCATTAACGGAGGAATATCTCTTCGCAACCTCCGCGTCCTTAGCGCCTTTTCGGTGAATAAGTCCTCCCCCTGCACCCTGGCGAAAAAATCAGTCTCCGGCTCACCCCCTCCGGAGGGGGATAAACAGCCCTTCCTCTGCGCAACCTCTGCGTCCTCCGCGCCTCTGCGGTAAAATAAACAATTAATCAATTATCCGCATTCCGGATGACCGGCCTTTGATCATTGGGATCGCGTTTTTCATAACTAACCTTAAACCTGTCGAGATTTGGTTTTCGGATACGCTTTCTAGTTAGCTCGTGCTGATAGATGGCCTGCCCAAGTTGGTACATGAAGGGCCAACCAAGGGTTTCATATTCATACCGGTTATCGTTCAAAATACCATCCTTATTGACGTAGATCACCGCGGCCAGCATGTATTCCAATCCATGCTTAAAATCCACCACATAGGATGCGTCGATCAGAAACCCATAGGCCCAGCCTACCTTATTGAACACCCGCAAATGGGGCGGCATACGATGTGTACTGTCGCGGAAAAAGAATTTCACATAGCTGTCGTAATATTCCGAAGTATCATATTTCGGGTATGGCGTTTCGGAAGGATATTGCGAAAGGTACCGGTACATAAACCGGTAGTCATCTTCGCTTAGCCGAAACCGTTTGTTGGCTGGCCTGGTCTCCGGGATCATGACCGTTTGCAGCATCATCCTCAATTCTTCGAGGGGCAGGTTATTCGCATGGGTAAAATCAATCGGTTGTTGTATGAGGCTGTCGCGCTGATCCATATATCCCCTGCCCAGCAGTTGTTTTTTCTCCAGGTAAAAAGGATCGGGATTGTAGGCCGGAGGCTGCGTGTATAAGGCCACACCAATACTGTCTGTAAAACGAATGGCATTGGTATACCGGTTTTGTTCGGGACTTAATCCAAGAAACTGCCTGGTGATCCGGGTACTGCCGAAACCCAGTTCATGCAATCTTCTGTTGGCCTGTTGTTGTCCCACAAATTGATAGAGCCGGTTATAAGGATCATTTTCACTAATGAGCATAGCGCGCCTGATAAACTGTGCGATCGATGGATATCCGTCCCGGGCACTGCTGTCAGCATGGTAAGGGTGTTGCCAGGGCTGGCTGCTGTCAATCAATAAAGGGCTGTATTTATCAACCCCTGCCACGTTCATGTCGTTCAGTTTCTCCAAAGCCAGCAGGGCTAGCGGCAGTTTCACCGTAGAAGCCGGATTAAAATAGAGGTTGCTGTCGAGGTTAAACGCATAATTGGTAAGCTTTGGCTTGTTTTTCCGGTTTCGGTCGATTTGCGTGTATATGATCTGCACCCTGAAAGAATCCGGTGCGGCAATGACCTGCTGCAAAATGGAATCGCGCGACTGCCGCAGCAGATCGTACAGATAAGCATCTATTTTGGGCTGTGCATTCGTGGTTTTAACGATCATACCGAAAATGATAACATAGAACGCAAACCGGCCTATTGATTTCAACATATGCTGTGAAGTTGGAACTTGTTAGGCAGATTTTCTATGGTTTTTGTATATTTTTTTTCGGCAAATGATTACATCATCATGAAACCTCTGCGCTCTTTGCGCCTTTGCGGTGAAAATTGTCTGAACCGTGATCCGCCGCCGTTTCACTCCGTCGGACAGGTTTGGGGGGATTATGGAGATTTATGGGATAACAGCCGAATACATTTACCGCTGCGAAACCTCCGCGTCCTTCATCGTACGCCGAAGCCTTAGCATAGGCGTAAGCCTCCGCGGTGAATAATCCCCAAAATCCGTAAATTGTTGTTCAATAATTCAATATGAAACCATCATTGATCTACTCCACATACAAGGTAACCAGTGATATGGATTGGCATATTGCACGCTATGGCATAACCAGGGAACTGGCGGACCAGTTTGAAGAGCTTCATGCCAGATCGATGGATAAAAAGGATAAAAATATTATTGAAAGGCTCACAAACCTGATCATTCAATACCCCAATGCGCCAGAGCTAAAGAATTTTTTATCCACTGCATATAATACTCGGGGCAACAGAAAAAAAGCAACGGAAATAAATCAATGGACAGTAGCCGAGCATCCTGATTACCTTTTTGGCAAACTTAACCTCGCTATTTCCTGTATAGAGAAAAAAGAATTCCATAAAGTGCCTGAGATACTGGGTGAATTAATGGAGATCAAACAGCTTTACCCAGACAGGGAGGAGTTTCATATCAGTGAGATTACCGGTTTCTATAAAGTTGCAGTCCTATACTTCTGCGACATTAAAAATATGGAGCTTGCGGAAAACAGGTACGAGATTTTAGCGGATCTAGCCCCGGAACATCCGGACACGATCGATGCAGAAACTTTTTTATATGCGTTGAGGTTTGTGATGGCAAAAGAAAGAAAAGAAAAATACCAGCGCGAGGGTAAAACAGTGATCCCCCTTTTTCCTGTGCCGGTTTCCATAAAAACGGAAGATCCCGTTTTCACACATTTTGATATTTATGAATTGTATAACTACGGCACGGATATCCCCAGGAAAATCATTGAAAAGATCCTTTCACTGCCATCAGATACCGTAATGGACGATCTTGAAAAAGTGCTGGCTGATGCTGTGGATCGTTATAATTATTACCTGGACGAACATGGCTATGAAGCATTCCAAAACTTCCCTCTCCATGCGATTTGTTTGTTGGGTGAATTAAAAGCCGAAAAAAGCCTGCCTGCTGTTTTACATTTTCTTTCCCAGCACGAGGATGTTTTGCATTTCTGGCTTGGCGATCACCTTACAGAAACCATGTGGAAACCGTTGTACAAGCTCGCCCTTAACCAGGCCGAACTCCTTAAAAATTTTTGTATAACACCAGGCGTTTATTCCTTTGCAAAAACAGTAGCTTCTGAAACACTCGCACAAATTGCCTTGCACCATCCCGAAAGGAGGAATGAAATATCCGGTATATATAAAGAGATTCTTGTCGCTTTTGATAATGCCAAAATTAAAGACAATCTCCTTGACAGTGAGTTCCTGGGACTGTTCATTGGCGATATCCTGGATTGTGGCTTTAAAGAATTATTACCTGAGATCAAATCATTATATACAAAAGGCCATGTGAGTTATGAAGCTAGTGGCCCCATTGAAGAGGTCATTGACATTCTCAATCAACCTCCGGATCCATTATATAAAAGGGAAATTGTTTCCATTTATGACCTGTATGAAAATATTGAAAAAAACTGGGTGCAGGCTTCTGATGATTGGGAGGATGAATGGGATGATTGGGAATTAGGTTCCCCTGAAGAAAAAAAAAGTCCCATTACCGTGATCAAAACCGGGAGAAATGATCCCTGTCCCTGTGGCAGCGGGAAAAAGTTCAAAAAATGCTGTATTGATAAATTTAAATAGAAATTTTAACCCAACGCGTAACCTCCGCGTCCTCCGCTTCTCTGCGGTGAAATTAAATAGTCATTGGTCTATTTTTTTATTTTTAAAAAACTGGCATTAATGGCTACAACAATTGTGCTAACTGTCATTAATACGGCACCTGCCGCCGGGCTTAATAAAATACCCTGTTTGTACAAAACGCCTGCAGCCAAAGGCAGCGCAATAACATTATAGCCTGTTGCCCAAATTAAATTCTGTATCATTTTACGATAAGTGGCTTTGCCAAACAGGATAAGGCTCACTATATCTTTCGGACTACTATTTACCAGTACAATGCCTGCTGTTTCTGCTGCGATGTCGCTGCCGCTGCCTACTGCAATACCTACATCTGCAATTGCTAATGCGGGAGCATCGTTTACACCATCGCCTGTCATAGCCACAAATTCACCTTTGCTTTGCAGTTCTTTAATTTTCTCCAATTTTTGATGTGGCAATACTTCAGCAATAAAACTATCCATACCTAAAGTATTACTTACACTTTTTGCTACCCGGCTATTATCGCCTGTAAGCAAAATGGTGCTGATATCATTTTCCTTTAAGGTCTTTATCGCTTCTTTTGATTCTGGCCGTATCTTATCGGATAGAGAAATGTAACCCGCCAATTGATCATTGATTATTATAAACACAACTGTTTCAGTATCGTTGGCATTAAAGCCTTCGGGAATAGACAAATTATTTTCTGTTAAATATCCCGGGCTTACCACTAATATTTTTTTGCCTTCAACGGTCGCTTCCACGCCTTTGCCTGTGATGGCTTTAAAATTTTCCGAAACAGGAATGGAAACAGATAATTCTTTTGCTTTTTGCAAAATACCAGTTGCAATAGGGTGTTCTGACTTCTGCTCCAAAGCTGATACCAGCCGGATTAGTTCCTTTTCAGTCAACTCATTTAGCAGCGTTACGATTTTTGATACTTCAAATTTGCCGACCGTTAATGTGCCTGTTTTATCAAATACCATGGTGGTTATTTTTCTTGCATTCTCAAAATCTGTTCGGTTCTTAATGAGCAAGCCATTTTTTGCAGACAAGGCTGTTGACTTTGCAACCACCAACGGAACTGCTAAACCTAAAGCATGAGGACAACAAATCACAATTACGGTCACCATACGTTCCATGGCAAAGGCCAATGATTGTCCTGTGAGATACCAATATAAAAAGGTTGCGATACCTGTAACCAATGCAACAATGGTTAGCCATTTTGCAGCTTTGTCTGCCAATAACTGCGTTTGCGATTTAGATTTTCGGGCATCGTCAACCAACTTTATAACCTGGGATAAATAAGAGTCTTTTGCAGCATGGGAAATGGTGACTTTTATTGAACCGTTGCCATTGATTGCCCCTGCAATTACCTTGTCGCCTTTTACTTTTTGCACTGGTTTGCTTTCGCCTGTCAGCATGCTTTCATTCAGGTAACTTTCACCCTCCAATATTATACCATCACCAGGCACTTTTTCACCGGGTTTTACTAAAATAATATCGTTTTCTTTGAGTGTGTCTGTTTTTACATCATGTATCATGTCAGGCATTACCATATGTGCATCATCCGGCATTAATTGCACTAATAATTCTAATTCTCTTGAAGCACCGGCTACAGATTTCATTTCTATCCAATGCCCCAAAAGCATAATGAGTATTAGCGTTGTAAGTTCCCAAAAGAAGTCCATGCCCTCCAAGCCAAATACCGTTGCAATGCTGTACAGGTATGAGACAGTAATGGCAAAGCCAATTAAAAACATCATTCCGGGGTTCTTTGCTTTTACTTCAATAACCAATCCTTTTAAGAAGGGCCAACCACCGTACCCAAATACGATTGTAGATAAAGCAAAGAGGATATATTGTGAACCAGGAAATTGCCAATCAACACCAATGAATTTCTGTATCATCGTTGAAAGCAACATAATAGGAATGGTTAAAACCAACACTACATAAAACCGTTTTTTAAAATCGGCAATCATCATAGTATGATCATGACCTTGCATGCCCATTTTAGGATTGCTGCCATGCTTCACTTGATTATGGTTCATTTCTGAATGATTCATGCTTGGGTTTTATTATGTGGAAAAAGCATTTAAATTATATAAAGTCTAAATCTGCTAAGTTTGGTTGGCAATTCCTTTATATGAGTCTATAGACTTTTGATAATAGTGGCTGTAGATGTACTTCCCACGTTGTAGAATACGGCTTACTGAATTGAAAAAACCACCACAACGCTGTTACATTGTAATGCTTTTTTAATATTATTTTTTGGATTAGTCTCGTTTCGGATTATTTTCTTTTTTGGTTACGAATCACCCATGCTGCTATTATTACCAAAAATAGTATGATAAAAATCCACCCAAAATAGTGCATTCCTAAAAAATTGTAACTGTCATTACCGTGCATCATTGATTTAAATTTTAAGTCTATGGAACTATAGCAGCCGTAAGGTAACATTATCAAAACGAGGTGGACTTACACAATTATGTAATAAAATAGTATTATTCACACATTGGAATGAGTTGATTTGATGTTATGCATGGAGTTAGCAGTACCTCCGCGTCCTCCGCACCTTAGCGGTGAAACTTACTTCACCACGCTCTTTGCCAGGTAATTGTGAAATGCTGTCTGTGCACAGTATTGTTTAGGATTTTTGGTAAAGTGTACCCCCTCAAGATCCGGACCCAGCAACTGTGTTTTGGCACTGGGCGTAAATTGTATCTCCATAAATTTCAATACCTCATTCTTAAGCTTCAGGTTTAAGATGGGAAATACCACTTCTATCCTGTTCCGAAGGTTTCTTGTCATCCAGTCTGCAGAACCGAGATATACATCCTGTGCCCCCTTATTATGAAATACAAATACGCGGCTATGTTCCAGGTACCTGCCAACGATCCGGCAGACGCTTATGTTTTCGCTTAAGCCCGCAACGCCGGGCCGGATGCGACAAATACCCCGGACACAAAGTTTAATGTGTACTCCTGCAGCCGAAGCATCATAGAGTTTTTTAATGATATCCGGATCTTCGAGGTTATTGATCTTCACCCATACCTGCGAAAAATAACCTGCTTTTGCATGTTCTATTTCACGGTCAATCAGAAAAATGAATTTTTCAAAACCGCCAAACTGTGGAACGATCAGGGTATCAAATTGTGGCGGTTTCTTCCTGTCAAAAAGATAATTGAATAAGGATTCCAGTTCACTGCAATGCCTCGGGTCCGAGGTCAGCAATCCCATATCAGAATAAATATCGCTTGTCTTTTCATTAAAATTCCCGGTCCCTAAATAAGCAAGCCGTTGCTCCTTATCATTTATTGTTCTTTTAATCAGTGCCGCTTTTGCGTGCACTTTTATTCCGGGGATGCTGTAACTGATCTGAACTCCCGCCTCCGCCATTTTTTCCGCCCAATACATATTATTGGCCTCATCGAACCGGGCTTTGAGTTCCAGAAAGGCTTTTACTTTTTTACCGTTTTTTGCCGCACTGATCAAAGCATTGACAATATAGGAACCATTGGCAATCCGGTAAAATGTTATCATGATTTCCGTAACAAATGGATCGAGCACAGCCTGGTTGAAGAAGACAAGTACATAATCATAAGTGTGATAAGGGAAATGCAATAGATAATCCTTTCTGCTGATGGCTTTAAAATATTTTCCAAACAGGGATAAAGAACGATGCTTTAGCGGTTTCAGCGCTTTCTGCACCAGCTCATGGCCAACCGGATTTGGCAAACTAAAAAAATCACTGTTATTCATGTACCGGCCGACAGGCAACATCTCTCCTTCCTCAAGCGAAAAATACTGTTTGCAAAATAAAACCAGGTTCTCCGGCATTAAGGAGTCATACTGAAACCTGGAAGGTTCACCTCGCTTCCTGGCCTGGAATCCTTTATGCAATGCATCAAAGATCTCGGCTTCTTCTTCCAGGTGTAATTCGGCATTCCGGTTTAATTTGATGGCATAGAAAGCGTTCAATGCATATTTCCGGATAATATATTTAGCGCCAATGCGAATGATATCATCCAGGTAAATAAAATAATTTACCCCTTTGATAGAAGACAGTTCATAAAACCGGGGCAGGATATCAGCTGGAATATTGAGAATCATTTTTCGCTCAGCTTTTGTCCGCTTCTCGGTAAGTGCCACAAGGAAATAGAGCATCCGGTCTTCCATGAAAAAACTGCTTTCTTCATCCAGTATAATGGGCTGAATATAGGTTAGCACTTTTGACATGAAAATATGTAATGCTTCCTCTTCGTGTATGGCGTGGAACTTTTTTGGCTGGTGGTATAAAACGATGCCATCCTTTTTTAATTCGGGGAGTAATTTTTTTTCCAGTATGATACGGGCTTCCACGCTTTGCCGCTGAGCCTCCCTCCTTACCGCTTCAAGGGTCCTCGCAAAATATCCCGTACCTGGCTGATTTTCCTTTGCTGCCAATTGTTCCAGTTCGGCCATGCGTACCCGTGAAAATTC
Source organism: Chitinophagaceae bacterium (assembly GCA_041752135.1). GTDB lineage: Bacteria > Bacteroidota > Bacteroidia > Chitinophagales > Chitinophagaceae > Pollutibacter. Next base: position 11,740 of record JBGSHT010000031.1, read on the forward strand.
ATCCAGGTTGCTGCTGTGAATAGCTATGAATTTGAGCTTATCGTAAATTTTGAGATCAGGAAAGTGAATTTCACCGAGTACCCGGTTATTAAAAGAAAGCCAGCTCAGGTCCCTGTCGTTGAATAAAAGCTCATCCATAAATATTACTAAATTGATTACCTGCAATGAAACAAAGAACGCAAAGATCTCCACTGCGAAACCTCTGCGTTCTTTGCTTCTTTGCGGTTAAAATTCCTAAAACAATTTCTCCGGCGGCGGCGTAGCTCCGGCTAACCTGATATAAACTGTAGTCTGTCCCCTGTGATGGGTCTGGTGCTCAAAACACTTGGCAAAAGCACCCGCCCTTGTGGTAACAAACCGGTCGAACAACTTTACCGATTCAGTCATCTGCGCAGCTCTCAGGTTCTTCATGGAATTGATCACAAAATCATAACCATCCATAACCTGTTTAGTAACACCCTCCTTTGATTTATCGGTTCCCTTTTCCAGTGCGCCAAAAGCCACCGGGCTCTGGATGCCGGCTGCGGCCGCTGCGATGCCATAATTACCTTCGGTCATGTGTAAAAGTTGTTCGGCAAATGACCGCATTTCTGGTGTGGGCTTAAGTGCGTATTTGTCAGCAGGCATGGCGTCAAGATATTCCTTTGTATAGGCCTTTGCCCGCTCCCAATCCTTTAACATATCATCGGCAGATTGCGCCTGAGTTATTGTGATAAATCCAAAAAGGAAAAATACAGTTGCGAAAAATTGGTTCCGTTTCATAAAAATGTGTTTAAGTGACATTAAGTTACATGAATTTTTTTATTCCTTTTTGGTCTTTTTCATCGGCATTGCCGGATCCCGGCTCCATTCCTGCATGGAACCGTCGTACACTTTCAGTTGGTAACCAAGGGAACGCCCGGCGATATAATCCACGCAGGCTGTCTGCCCTATAAAACAGTAAACTACCAGTTCCTTTTCTTTACCAGGCAATACCTTACTGAAATTCATCCCTAAAATGTCACCTGATCTAAAATTATTTAACGAATCGATCATATCTGGATAAGGAATATTTAACGCACCGGTAATATGCCCATCGCGGGGATTGCCGGTAGGGTCACCATCATAAAACCTTTTGACACGGGCATCTACCACAAAGGATGACTGATCCTGCAGCGCCTTGAGTACATAATGCTTGTCCACAATTTTTCGGTTATTCGTTGCCGTATAATTTCCTTTTGCAAAGGTTGAAACCTTATCTGTTACCGGGTAACCGGTTCTTTTCCAGGCTTCGATCCCCCCGCTCAGGAAAGATACCCTCCCTTCCAGGCCCAGGTGTTCCAGTGTCATAAACATACGGGCGGCAATGGTCACATCAGACCCTTTGTGGCAAATGACGATCTTTGAATCCTTATTGATGCCCAGGTCCTGCAAAACCTGTGTGGCTATTTTCAGGTCGGGTGCATTCATGTTGCCTTCGGGTGTATCAAATGCCAGCCAGTCGGGCCAGAGGAAGCGCGAACCTTCGATATGCTCCCTGTCGAAATCCGCCCGGATCACAAAACCGGTATACAAAACCACCCTACCCGGATCTTTCAGGTGCTGGTGCAGCCATTCCGGTGAAACCAATACAGGCTCCTGCGCATGGGCAGGCAGGAACCATGCAGCCAGTAAGAAAATAAACAAGGTTTTCAGTTTCATGTATTTGTCTTTAAAATGTATTTTAAGTTAGTTCAATCTCCAACTGGAAAAAACCGGAATGTGACAAGCGGCAACAAGTGAGCAGAAAAAGCCCGGGGTTGAAACCCCGGGTTACAAAATGTGCACGAGCGAGCAGGATTGGGTGGATTTTATGGATTGACAGGATGGATTATAGAATTTTTTCAGATTATTTATTAGGTAAAGAGGCCAGATATTAATCCCCGGGGTTGAAACCCCGGGTTACAAAATGTACACGAGCGAGCAGGATTTGGTGGATTTCATGGATTGACAGGATGGATTATATGATTTTTTGAGATTATTAATTATGCTGCAGTTGTTTTAATTCAGGGTACAGAGGCATTGTGTTTCTGTGGAATAATACTACAGTTTTGGTGCAGAGGCGTAGCCTCGGTTAAATTTTGTAGCAACGCATTTTAATCCGTTGATCTTTAGGCCAGGGTGCACAGGATCAAATCTCCCGGGGTTGAAACCCCGGGTTACAAAATGTGCACGAGCGAGCAGGATTCTGAGGATTGGATGGATTGCAGGATTTTTAAATCCCCGGGGTTGAAACCCCGGGTTACAAAATGTGCACGAGCCTACGGCTCTTGGCTATTCAGTGACAGGTATGCGTATCAGGGTGCAGAGGCGTAGCCTCGGTTAAATCTTGTAGCAACGGATTTCAATCCGTTGATTATTGCCCGTTGTTTTATATACAGTGTTTCATATACATACATTAAACAGGTAGCAGTCAAACGGAGACCGGGATAAGGCACTCATCTGCGTAACTCCTTTTCTCTTTTTCTCAGCGTTGAACTGCCATCTACAACACTTCCTTCGGCACAGCCCCCCTCAGCCATGCCTTTATCTGTTTTGATCTTCCCGCATGCACATCAGGATCAAAATCTATCGTTGTCTGCCAGGCATTCTCCGGTTTCATATCCTCTTCCATCGCCCGGTACAAATTGCCTGCGATCTTAAGATCGTGGATGATGGCAATGCATTCCGTATTCAAATTGGCACTCCGGGGGTCTAAATTAAAAGTGCCGATAACCGCAATCTCTTCATCCACTACCATCGACTTGGCATGCAACCCGAAAATAGGTTTGTAATCGATTTGCTTTTGCAAGGCGCCTGTCATTATCTTATATCGAATCTGCGCATCGGGCTTGAATTCATAAATGCTGATGCCGGTTTTCAGCAGCGCTTTCCGATCCCGCTGGTAGCCATTGAATGCTTCGAGGTTATCTGTGGAAGACAAACTGTTCGTTAATATCTTCACAGTTACACCACGCTTAACCGCTTCGCTGAAAAGTTGTTGGCTCAATGAGGTTGTAACAAGGTAAGGCGATTGTATGGAGATGGATCTTTTAGCGTTCCTGATCAGATCGATCAATGCATCGGTACTGGCCCCGCCGCCCTTCAGCCATTTGTCGCCGTTATTTTTTCCCGGCAGATCCGATACAAATCTTACACTGTCAACCCAAACAAGGTCGCCAGACTTCTGAATATTGCTGAATGCGATGGGCACCAGTTTGATCTTCTCACGCACCTGTGGCCAGAAATTCTCCGGGTTACAGGCATATTGATGCAGGTACTGATACTTGACGGCGATATTGAGTTTTGATTCATCAACCGTGATGAGGCTGTCGATGGGCATACTCAATCCATCATCCCAAAACTGGTTGAAGGATGCCTGGACATCACCGGATGCCTTACCCAATAGGAGCACATCGCGGTCACGGAAATTGTATTCGTGGTCGTAATCAAAATATTCATCGGCGATATTTCTGCCGCCGGTGATCACCACTTTGCCATCCACGATGAATGTTTTATTGTGCATGCGCTGGTTGAATCCCCTGAAATGGGCGGAAAGGCTGTAGAGTTTTTTCGGCAGGTTCTTCCCGATATTGGTAGTGGGGTTGTAAATTTTGATCTGCAGGTTGGGATGTGCATCCAGCGCCAGTAATTCGTCTGCATCGGCTTCCACCAATATATCGTCAACGAGTATGCGCACTTTGATGCCCCTGTCGGCCGCCCTGATCAGATAATCCACCGCAATCAGTCCCACATTATCCGCAGAGAAAATAAAATACTGTATGTCGATGGTCTTCTCTGCCGATTCGCTCAGCCATGCCCTTGCGATCATGGATTCATCGCCTTCCTCCAAACTGTAAACCCCCGTTTTTGTTTTCATCTTTTCCTGCAAAGAATCCAGTTCATCCGTTAAGCGGTGCGGACTGTTGAAATGGATCTGCGCGCAAAAGTCCTCATTGATCGGCGGGTATTTGACTTCTTTGGAAGAGCAGCCACAAAATAATGCCAGGCAGTAACAGGCTATATATATAAATTTATCATTCAAATTTTATAAATTTTACCGCAAAGACACTAAGCATTCCTAATGGATTCTACCTCCTCGACAGTCATCGGTAATTTTTTCCCCAGCAATTCATATCCGTTATCCGTAATCAGGTAATCCTCCTCTACCCTGATACCACTAAAATCGCGGTATTCTTCGAGTGCTGTATAATTAATGAACTCTGTGAATTTTTTCTCTGCTTTCCAGGCATCTATCAATTGTGGAATCAAATAAATCCCCGGCTCAACGGTCAGGGTAAACCCTGGCTCAAGGGCACGGCCAAGCCTAAGCGATTTCATCCCAAACTGGGTGCTTTTTTTCAAATCATCCGTATATCCTACAAACGGCTCACCGAGGTCTTCCATATCATGTACATCCAACCCGATCATATGCCCCAGTCCGCATTGGAAAAACATGGCATGGGCACCCGCGGCCACAGCTTCTTTGGCATCACCTTTCATGACGCCAAGTGATTGCATGCCTTCAACTATTTTTTGTGCGGCAGTTAAATATACATCCCTGAATAAAACACCCGGCTTTAACATGGCCACGGCTGTTTGATGCGCATGCAGTACAATATTGTAGACATCTTTCTGCTTTGTGCTGAACTTTTTTCCTACGGGATAGGTAGTGGTGAGGTCGCCGGCATAGTTCATATCATTGGAGGCCCCTGCATCACACAAAACCATCTGTCCTTCTTCCAGTGTATTGCCGCTGTATAAATTATGCAATGTTTCGCCGTGTATGGTAACGATGGGATTGAATGACAGGCTGCCGTTTTGTGCATAGGCTACCTCTTTCACTTTGGCCATCACTTCATACTCCTTCATCCCTGGCTTTGCATAACGCATGCCGGCCAGGTGCATGTCGGCACTGATGGTGGATGCTTTGTGCATTTCCGCTACCTCAACGGCTTCCTTATAAGAGCGCTGGCTGATGATGGCCCTGATCAATGGCACAGAAACACACTCACGTAAGGCCCCAACCGAAACCTGCAGCAACAAGGCCAGCATGATCTTATTTTCCGGGCGATAAGGCGGAGTGATGTGCAGGGGCCTTCCGCTTCGAATGGCTTTTGCCACCACAGCCACCAGGGCATTAAAGGGCTGCGTTTTGGTTATACCCACAGCGCCTGCCATATCACTTACAGAGGGCAAAGGACCCGTCCATACAATGTCGTCAATGGTCAGCTCATTGCCGAAAATGATTTCCTCCCCGCTGTCGGCATCAATTACCCCGGCGAGTCCGGCTACATTGAGTCCGAAATAATACAGGAAATTACTGTCCTGCCGGAACGGGTACCAGTTATCTTTATAGTTCATACTGCTTTCTTCATTTCCTAAAAAGAGGATGAGTCCGTTGCCTATATTTTTCTTCAGTACAGCCCGCCTGCCGGCATACACGCTTTTATCGAATAACCTGAATTGCATGGTTGATTTTTTTAAATGTAGATTCAATTTCGGTATAATACCTTAATTAACCGCAAAGACAGTAAGAACGCTATGAATTATTTATTAACTCCAGTCAGATTATAGGTCAATGCAAAAAAGTTCCCACGGACCGGGAAATTTTTAGACACCGGGACAACCACAGGGAAATTTTTTCCTTCACTATTGACTGTATAGCCGGATGAAAGCAGATCCACTTCCCGTAATGTTATGCCATAGGAAAGAATTACCCTGTTGGCCTTTCCGGGTCTTCCTAAAATCAAAGAAACGCCCCCGTGAAAATTAAGGGCATTAAATCCGGATGTGGTACTGACGCCAAAAGACAATGCTGGTCGCAGGAAGGACCTTGTCCGATATGAAACATGCATCAAAGCGCCTATTGAAAGGAGCCCGCTCTTTGTCCTTCCTGCTTCCCGAATAATTTTAGTGGAATCGGTTGGGCTTTCATAAAAATATTTAGGCCCCAGGAAATTGTTGCTCCCCCAGTTAAAAAAGGCGCCTGTACTGAAGTCTATTTTAAACCCTCCATAGGTCACTGCATTCACTTTGATGGTACGGGTTGAAGGCACGCCATATTCTAATGGCCCGTCTGCTTTTGCAGTGAAAGTTATTACATGCTTATCCTTATCGGCAACAAAAGGCTCAATATAAAGTTCAAAGTTCCTTCTCTCCAGCATATTATAGTTCTGTTGCACGGCATAAATGCGCAAATCTTTGATGGCTGATTTCATGGTTTTTAAGGCCGCTTCTGCTTCATTGATATCCTCCCGAAGGCCCTGGATAAATGACTGAATCCTCCTGACACATTGTTTCTTTTCCCTGATTTGCTGAACAATGGAATCGTAACTTATGGAACAGGTATCTTTTATGCCACATAGTTTTTTCTCCAGGCCGCTGATACAGGGCTGGTATTTTGCTGCGAGCATCTCAGATTCCCTGATAAGCGTACCGGTGGCCGTATAGAACCGGTCATTGATCTGCTTTTGCGCATTATCATAAAGCTGCTGGTAAAAAGTAACGATAACCTGGGAGGTATCATTCTCCCCTGTTTGTACGCCGGTGTATTTTTTTATCAGCCCCCTTTTAGTGGAATCAATCCGGCTAAATGAATTGACCGTATTTTTCTTCAGCTTATCCAGTTCCTGGTTCAGTTCCGGATATGTTTCGAATTTGGCGGATAATTTCTCCAGGGTTTCGCCTGTTCCTTTTACCACCGCCAGTTCCTGGTTTTTGTCTCTTACAATGGTCAGGTATTTTACAACATCAACACATTGGCAGGAATCAATGGCCCTGAGGATTTTTTTTATTTCCGCAGAATCTGCTTCGCCGCGTGAAGCCGGACCGGGCTGCACCCCTTTTACAGAAAGAAATCCCGGGAATGCCAGGCCCTTCAGTACTGCAGGCCTTTCTGTATTGAAGTTTTCCCCTTTTTGCTCGGCTGTGAATTGCTTAAATACAAGCCGGTTGAAATTTATCAACTTGTAACTATACTTCTGGTTGTACTTCACCGTATCGTCCCAGATATTTTTATTGGTGTTCAGAAAATCAATCTCTTTGATAAAATAATTTTCCTGTTTAGGAGCCACGTCGTCTTTAATGCTGACTTTAACCTGTGCAGAAACATGCAGACTTACAAACTGTATAAAAAAGAAAAGGACATAAATTCTCATTGATTCCGTTGTTTGAGTAAATAATATTAAGACTATTTATCAGTGGTAGCAAATATTTGAATTATAAGTCTTTTGCAGCTCTTAAGAGTTTCTTCAGGCGGTCAGACGGAGACCGTCAGACCGGGATCTGGTGGTCTCCTTGCTCCCTTGCGGTTAAATGTATTATCTTCAAATTACCAAACTAAACTCTATGCCCCACAGATATCTCCTGTCCATCCTCTTCATTTTACTTTTCAGCTGCAAACAGGAAACCAAAGAAACAACTGCAGATGTAAAACTGGAAACCATACTCAATAATTACGCCGCCGCATACTACGCCCTCAAACCACTTGATGCCACCAAAAACGGTATCATGACCTACAACGACCAACTCCCTATTAATATCAGCCCGGAGCATGTGCAAAAAATGCTTGTACTCAACAAAAGTTATCTCGATACCCTTGCAACGATCGACACCACAAAACTTACCTATTCTGAACAGTTGAGTGTGGACATCCTCCGTTTTAAACTGGAAATGGAGAACGAAGCATACACAAATGGCTATGGCCTCAACCGCCCGGTCGACCAGTTTGTGTTCAGCTTCCCGCAGAACTTCGCCACCCTCGGTTCCGGCGCAGGTTTCATCCCTTTCAAAACAGAAGCAGACTATAGAAATTTTATCAGTCGCATGAAAGCCTTTCCCACCTGGATCGATCAATCGATAGAGAACATGCAGGCAGGACTGGAATCGCACAATACCAATCCGCAGGCTTCCATGAAAAAGGTACCCGCGCAACTAAAGCCTTTATTTGAAGCGCCGCTGGAACAGCACATTTTTTATAAGCCACTGACAAACCTGCCAACAGATATGGATACGGCGGCTAAAGCAAAACTCATCAAAGACTATACGGAAACCATAGAGACCATCATCAAGCCCGCATATAAAAAACTGCACGACTATCTTGAAAAAGACTATATCCCCAATACCCGCTCCAATACCGGCCTGCTCGATAACAGTAATGGTGCAAAGGAATATGCTTACTGGCTAAAATATTATACAACCAAAAACATTACCGCTGATGAGATCTTCGCCCTCGGTGAAAGTGAGGTGGCGCGTATCCGAAAAGAAATGGATTCGCTGAAGGTACTCACCGGTTTTAAAGGCGATCTAAAAGCATTCTTTCAATACATCAAAACCGATAAAAAATTCTTTCCTTTTAAAACTGAAGCGGAAGTGCTTGACCGCTTTAAAAGTTTTGAAGCCTTCATGGAACCGCAGTTGAAAAAGATTTTCAACCTGCGCCCGAAAATGGCTTTTGAAGTTCGCGCTACGGAAAAGTTTCGCGCTGCCGGCGCCAACGCGCAGTACAATGTGGGTGCACGCGATGGCAGCAGGCCGGGAATTTTTTATGAGACCGTACCAAATCCATTGGCCTACAATTATTTTTCCATGGAGTCACTCTATATACATGAAGCCATACCGGGCCATCATTTTCAAAGCGGCCTGCAGGTGGAAGGAGATTTACCCGAATTCCGGAAAGCCTACTGGACCAGTGCTTTCGGTGAAGGCTGGGCGCTGTATGCAGAAACGCTGGGCAAGGAACTGGGCATGTATACGGATCCATATCAGTACATGGGCAAATTGAACAATGAAATTGAAAGGGCCGTTCGCCTGGTTGTTGATGCGGGCATGCACCACAAGGGCTGGACGCGCGAGCAGGCCATCGCTTATGTGCTGGAAAACCAGCCGGTGACGGAAGAGGTGGCCATTCAGCGCATTGA
>JBGSHT010000032.1:0-9197 GCA_041752135.1 Chitinophagaceae bacterium
CCAAAACAATTATCGGCATCGCTTTACGACCTGATCGGCTGTTCGCCTGAACTGGTAAAACCAGCAGGAGAATGGAATACAGGGGCCATCAAATTGGAAAAAGGAAAACTTGAGTTTTATGTAAATGGCAAGCTTGCCGTCTCGACCATGCTTTGGGATGATAACTGGAAAAAACTCGTGGAAGGCAGCAAGTTCATTAAGGAAAAAGATTTCGCGAAGTTTCCCAACGGAAGACTTGCGATCCAGGACCACGGCGGAGAACTATGGTTGAGAAACCTGAAAATTAAATCATTATAAAATCTGCACAGACCATATGAAACTATTTCGTTTAGTCCTCGGCGTTATACTTGTATCAGCCATACTGGCCTCCTGTTCATCCGGAAAAAGAAAAGGGGACCCGCGTGTCCTGGTTTTTTCCAAAACAGCCGGATTCAGGCATAGTTCCATCCCCAACGGCATTGCTGCCATACAGAAACTGGGAAAAGAAAACGGATTTAGCGTTGATACAACCGAAAATTCGGCCATGTTCAACGAAGATTCGCTTCGGTTATACAGTGCCGTAATATTTTTGAATGCCACCGGCGACGTGCTGGACGCATACCAGCAGGCGGAATTTGAACGCTATATCCAGGCCGGCGGAGGATTCATGGGCATCCATGCCGCCACAGATTGTGAATATGGATGGCCCTGGTATGGCAAGCTGGTTGGTGCTTATTTTAAAAGCCATCCTAAGATCCAGCCGGCCAAACTTACGGTTGTTGATAAAACACATCCCAGCACGGCACATCTGCCAGACACCTGGGAACGAACCGATGAATGGTATAATTTCAAAAAGGTACCTTCAGACAGCAACGTTAAAGTACTGATCAAAATTGATGAAAAATCATATGAAGGCGGCGAGAATGGCGACAGCCACCCGATGGCATGGTATCATGATTATGATGGCGGAAGGGCCTATTATACAGAATTTGGCCATACGGAGGAATCTTATACAGATGAGCCCTACCTGAAACATATACTTGGCGGTATTCAATATGCCATTGGTAAAAACAAGGAGTTGGATTACAGCAAGGCCTCCAGCCAGAAGGTACCTGAAGAAGACCGGTTCACAAAAAATATCCTCACTACGGGATTTGACGAGCCCACGGAAATGGCCATTTTACCCAACCTCGATGTCGTTGTGGTACAGCGAAAAGGGGAAGTGCTTTTTTATAATAACAAGACCGGAAAATTAAGTGATGCAGGCAAGCTCAATGTATATCATAAAGCCAATGTGCCTAATGTAAATGCAGAAGAAGGGTTAATGGGCCTTGCCGCAGACCCTGCTTATGCAACCAATAATTATATATACCTCTATTATGCACCTATCGATTCTTCCGTAAACCGACTTTCAAGGTTTGTCTTTAAAGATGGTAAGCTGGACCTGGCCTCCGAGAAAAAGGTTATGGATGTTTATTCGCAGCGAGAGATATGCTGTCATACCGGGGGCTCTGTAGCATTTGGGGCCGACGGGCTGCTGTATCTCTCAACCGGTGATAATTCAACACCGTTTGACCAGCCGGGAAAATTTTCCAACCATGGTTTTGCACCACTGGATCAGCGTCCGGGTTTTGAACAATACGATGCACGCAGATCTTCCGGCAATGCCAATGACCTGCGGGGTAAAATTTTACGGATAAAGATCCAGGCAGACGGAAGCTATACCATCCCTGAAGGAAACCTCTTCAAAGCGGGCACAGCAGGAACAAGGCCAGAAGTATATGTTATGGGTAACCGAAATCCTTACCGTATTTCCGTAGACCGGAAAAACAGTTACCTGTACTGGGGCGAGGTTGGTCCGGATGCAAGCAACGACAGCCTGGAAACCCGTGGACCCAGGGGTTATGATGAGTTAAACCAGGCCCGCAAGGCCGGATTTTTTGGCTGGCCGATTTTTGTAGGGAATAATTATCCTTATCGTGAGTATGATTATGCCACCGGGCAAAGTGGGCCTTCATTTGACCCGCAGAGGCCGGTAAATAATTCCCGCAATAATACAGGCATAAAAGAACTGCCGCCTGTGAGCCCTGCATTTATTTATTATCCATATGCACTCTCCCCGGAATTTCCGGAACTCGGAACGGGTGGTCGTAATGCGATGGCAGGGCCTGTTTATTATGCAGAGTTTTATCCTGCCGAAACAAGGTTTCCGGATTATTATAACGGCAAGCTGTTCTTTTATGACTGGATCCGGGGCTGGATAAAAATTGTGACCATGGATAAAGAAGGGGACTTTGAAAAAATGGAACCATTCATACCCAATACCAAACTCAATTCTGCCATTGATATGGAAATGGGGCCTGATGGCCGCCTGTATATCCTGGAATACGGAACAGGCTGGTTCACCAAAAATGCAGATGCTGCATTATCACGGGTAGATTTTAATGGTGGCAACCGTGCTCCTCGTGTACAAATGACTGTTAGCAAAACAACCGGTTCACTGCCTTTCACTGTTAAAGCCTCTGCAGCAGGAACTGTTGATCCGGATAAAGATCCGCTTACATACATCTGGCATTTTGGAAATAACCCCGTTAAGGAAACAAAAACCCCTGAAGCGGAGTTCACTTTTACAACAGCAGGAGAAAATGATATATATGTAGAAGTAAAAGATGATAAGGGTGCCGTAACAAAAAGTATGTCCATTCCGGTTTATGCCGGCAATGAAATCCCTGAATTAATGATCACCCTTGATCCCGCGGCCACTTTTTATTTTCCGGGCAAACCCGTTAACTACCGCGTAAGTATAACCGATAAAGAAGACGGAAGTACGGACAAAGGCGGCATTGATCCTGCGGGTGTTTACGTAAAAGTGGATTATGTAAGTGGTATGGACAGGGCCCAGGTACTCGGACACCAGGTCGTAAGTGCCTTAACAGAAGGGAAAAACCTGGTTGCCACGCTGGATTGCAAAACCTGCCATAAAGAAGCAGAAAAGTCTATTGGGCCTGCTTTTCAAGCGGTTGCTGCCAAATATGCAAAAGATCCCGCTGCAAGGAGCTACCTGGTGAATAAGATCATCAAAGGCGGCGGCGGTGTTTGGGGTGAAACAGCTATGTCTGCTCACCCCGACCTCAAAGAAGCAGATGCCGGAAAAATTGCCGACTGGGTCTTATCACTGGCAAAAGGGAAACCTGATCCGTCCTTACCAGCTACCGGTGCAATAACTGCAAAGGAAAAAGATGCAGCCAATAATAAAGTGATGCAGATTTCGGCCAGTTATACAGACAAAGGGGCATCGGGAGCAAAACCCCTGACAGGTTACACCAGTATAAATTTAAGAAACCCTGTCCTGGGTGTTCATGAGAACGACAGCGTAAAAAACTTCACCATTGCTGAGTTCGGGGATATAAAATATGCGATGCTAAGTTCCGAAAGTGGCTGGCTGATGTTCGATAACATTAACCTGCAATTTGTAACCGGTGTTGAGATCTCTTATGCAATGCAGGAACCTTTAAAAAAAGGATATGTAATTGAACTGTATGCAGACAGGCCCGGGGGCACAAAACTGGGTGAAGCAAAAATTGCGGCGGGAGGAAAGCCCGGCATCAATTCCATTAAAACAGCCCTGCAAAATACAGGAGACCATTCACGTAAGTTATTTGTACTGGTGCGCAAAGCCGATCCTACGGAGTCAGCCACATTGGCTGTTACGTCCTTACGGTTCGTTGCGCGATGAAGTGAGTAAAAGGCCATATAAAAAGGGATTATTTCTTTCCAGCCTTCAGGTAGTTCATACCCAGGGCAAGTAAAACAATAAGTAAGCCACCAAACTCTCTCGATTCCTCGATCCAGGGTTTGGTGGCTTTCATTGTTTGTACCAGGCTTTCTGCCTTATGATCACGCGCCCATGAAAGAACGCCATCCTTATCCAGGAAAAGATAAAACGCATAGGCCAGGCAAACCAGGAGGCCGGCAATCAGTGATTTTTTGTATTGCTTTCCCCGGTAAGCCAGGAAACACAGCGTTGCCGCATACATATATATAGGAATCCAGATCCATGGATCTGGATCATTATACTGCAAGGCAGCGAACAGTACAAAAAGGATGGACAGTACAAGATTAAGGATGCGCAAGAGGCGGTATTAATGATTAACGTGTTTTGAAATATTCAGCAAATAAAGGTAACCATTTGCTGAAAATAATATTTGAGTCGAAAAATTAGAAGAATAGGAAAACAGATCCTTTACACTTTTAGTCCGAAATGAATGAAAATGTATTATACCCTATGTTTGTCATCATGGGAAGTAGGGATCTTATCAATGCGCACCACGAAGATGCCTCCTGCGTCGGCATGACAAGTAAGAGCGTATTGTCATCCTGTGTTTGTCATCCCGACGAAGGAGGGATCTTCTTAATGCCCACCGGGAAGATGCCTCTTGTGTCAGCATAACAAGAGCGTATTGTCATCCTGTCATCCTATGCCTGTCATCCCGACGAAGGAGGGATCTTATACAAGTTCACAAGTAATATGACTCCTACGAAGGATCATATATTAATATCCCTGAAAGTGTAATGATTCTTTTTAATAGCACAATACCTTAATAGATCATACGAGGCTGAGCAGGTTTCCTTTTATATATCCTATGCTTTTTTCAATGCTGTCAAAAGGCGAACCCGGGCACTGGTCCTGTTCCACAAAGAAATGTTTCATGCCGGATTGTTTATGGGCCTTGAAGATCGCCTTGAAATCGATGGTGCCATTGCCTACTTCCGTAAAGAACTTTTTTTCTGTATTATCCATATCCTTAACATGCCATAGTTCGATGCGCTTGGGATATTTTTTAAACAGTTCCAGCGGAGGCTGGTTTGCTTTAACGGCCCAGTAGAGGTCAAGTTCGGTTTTAACCAGTTTACTGTCTGTCTGGTTCATTAATATATCAAAAGGCAATGTGCCCTCCATTGCCTGGAATTCGAAGTCGTGATTATGGTAACAAAGCTGGATGCCCGCCTTTTTACAGGTTTCACCGGCTTTATTGAGGTCGGCTGCAATTTTTTTGTAATCGTCCAGCGCTTTTCTTTCATCCGGCATCAGGTAAGCCACTACCATATATTTTTGTCCAAGCAGGGCTGCGTCCTCAACGGCTTTGTCCCAACCGGTAAGGATGGTGCCTGGAATTTGTTTATTACCGAAGTTGCCATACATATAATGCCCGCTTGGGGCACTCAGGCCCATTCCGGCGAGTGTTTCCCGGTAGGTTTTGGCATCCATACCAAAGAATTTGCCATTGTAACCAAAGTTTTCAACTTCTTTATATCCTAAAGCGGCAACTTTTTTTAAGGTTCCGGCGGCATCTTTACCCATATCATTCCTTAGAGTATACAATTGAAGACCAATTGCGTGTGGTGCTTTTTTACCGGCTGCCAATGCATTGTTCAAAAAGAGGGATCCAGCGGAATATCCTACCAGGGTTTTAATCATTTTTCTACGGGAGATCATAATCGAAAATTTTATAAAAAGTAAATTACTCCAATAACCTGAGCAATGCAGCGTTATCAATATCTTTTTTGTCTGCAAGAGAAATCAACAGGAAATTAACGATTATTTAACCTATGTGTTTATTTTACACATTACTTAACAAAAGCCCATATTCTTGTCCGGAAAAACATAATTGTAAAGATTTTTTAAAAAAAATTTAAGGATTTAAAATATTGACTTATTTTTAACAACTTATAAAAAATCGTTTTAGCACCCTTTTTTATTAATTAACCAACTCTAACTGTGTTGTCGTATGAAACAAAAACTCCTGAAAAGCATTGGTAGGGCAATACCAATGCTGATTCTGTCCCTGCTGCTCTGTACCGCAGCATTTGCCCAAAGGCCCATAACCGGCAAGGTTATGGACGCATCCGGCCAGCCTGTTTCCGGTGCCACGGTTGCTGTCAAAGGCAGTAACGTAGCCACTTCCACCGCTCCTGATGGAACTTTTGCCCTTAGTGTACCTACCGATAGGGGCACATTGGTAGTTTCGTATATTGGATTCGATGGAATTGAAGTAGCTATTGCCGGTGCGAGCAATTTGAACATAACCCTGAAAGAAAGAAGCAGCAGTCTTAGTGAGGTTGTTGTAACGGGTTATACTTCTCAGGCGAAAAAAGACATCACAGGTTCTGTTGCTGTTGTTAACACAGCTGACCTGAAATCCATTCCTGCTGCCAACGCTGAATCTCAGTTACAGGGCCGTGCATCTGGTGTTACGGTTACTACAGATAACCGTCCTGGTGCTGGCGCTGCGGTAAGAATCCGCGGTTTTGCCTCTTTTGGTGAAAACCAGCCTTTGTACATTATTGATGGTGTACCTACTGGTGGATTAGGTGGTTTGAACCCTAACGACATTGAATCAATGCAGGTGCTTAAGGATGCGGCTTCCGCGTCTATTTATGGTGCCCGTGCCTCCAATGGTGTAATTATTGTAACTACACGCAAAGGTCGCCAGGGTGGTGCCAAAGTTTCTTATAACATGTATTATGGTTCTCAGAATCCTGCCAAAGGCTGGGACCTGCTGAGATCACAGGAAATGGCAGACCTTACTTTCCTGGCCTATCGTAATGCAGGACAGGCGCCGCCAACTAACCAATATGGTACCGGCACAAATCCTGTATTGCCAGATTATATTCTCCCTGCGGGTAAGTTCGAAGGCGATCCTGCAGTTGATCCTTCTTTATATAACCTGAACCTAGATGATATCAATGGTTCTTACCTGATTGTGAGAGCCAATAAAGAGGGAACTGACTGGTACGACCAGATCACCCGCAACGCGCCTATCACGAACCACAATATTGCGGTTTCCGGTGGTGCCAATAAGAGCAGGTATATGATGAGCCTTGACTATTTTGATCAGAAAGCGATAATCATTGAAAGCTTTTATAAGCGCTATACTTTGCGCGTGAACACTGAGTACAATGTTAAGAACAACATTCGCATCGGTGAAAACCTGCAATTGCTGATCTCTGAAGACAATTCAGTAGGAAATGATGGTAATAACGGTGAGGGTACTGAAATTGGATTTGCTTACCGCAACCAGCCGATCATCCCGGTATTTGATATCGCCGGAAATTTCGCCGGTTCAAGGGCTCCGGGTCTGGGTAACTCCCAAAACCCTGTTGCCAACAGGACGCGTGCAAGAGACAACCGCGGTCAGCAAACTGCTTTATTAGGTAACGTATATGCTGAAGTAGATTTCCTCCGCCATTTTACCGCCCGCACCAGCTTTGGTGGTCAAATCAACCATGGTAACTATTTCTTCTTTGGATTCAAGACCTACGAGAATTCTGAAAATAATACTGGTAACACCTATACAGAAGGGTTCAACCGTTTCCGTTCCTGGACATGGACCAATACATTGGCTTACAAAAATGTTATCAACGAAGTGCATGATATCCAGGCACTGATTGGAACAGAAGCCATCGAAGAGTGGGGCCGTAATATTGAAGGCCGCAGGTCAAACTACTTTATTGAGGACCTGAACTTCAGGGCACTTAATTCAGGCGGTGCTGCCGGCCAGGTTGCAACAGGAGGCCCATATACTCCCACTGCTTTGTACTCTCTTTTCGGTAGTGTTAACTATACCTTTAATGACAAATACCTTGCAGGGTTCACTATACGTCGTGATGGTTCTTCCCGTTTTGGTGCAAACAAACGTTATGGTGTGTTTCCATCAGTTTCTGCAGGCTGGAGGATTTCCCGTGAAGCTTTCATGAGGGATATCAAATGGATCACCGATTTGAAAGTTCGCGGAAGCTGGGGACAAATGGGTAACCAAAGGATCAATCCTTCAAACCAGTTTGACCAATACCTGGGTGGTCCGGGTTCTTCAAACTATGACCTGAACGGATCTAGCAACAGCACTTTGCAAGGGTTCCAGTTATCCTTTGTGGGTAATCCTGATGGTAAGTGGGAAACCAACGAAACGACCAATATTGGTTTTGACGCGACATTATTCGGTGGTAAAACAGAGGTTATTTTCGACTGGTACAATAAAACCACCAAAGACCTTCTGTTCCAATTACCAGGTTTTGCTTACCAGGGTGCAGGTCCAACCGTTAACCCCGCTTTCCAGAACGTAGCAGGAATGAAGAATACAGGTATTGACCTGATGATCACCCAGCGTGCCATGATCGGTGGTAAAAATGGTGTGAACTTCAACGGTACTTTCACCTTCACCACCTATAAGAACGAGATCACCCAACTTGCTGAAGGCATCGACTTCTTTGATACCCGCGGTTCAAGGATCGGTAACTTTGTTCGTAACTCAATCGGACAGCCAATCTCTTCTTTCTTTGGTTACAAAGTGATTGGACTGTTTGCAGATGCTGCAGATGTTACCAAATCACCTACACAGGATGCAGCAGCTCCCGGCCGTTTCAAATATGCTGATGTAAATAATGATGGCAGGATCAATGATGCTGACCGTGTTATCCTCGGTTCTCCAAACCCTGATTTCAGCTATGGTCTCCAGTTAAGTGGTGCATGGAAAGGATTTGACCTGGGTATGTTCTTCTATGGTGTACAAGGTAAAGAAGCAATGAACTATGTTAAATGGTGGGTTGATTTCTTCCCTTCATTCCAGGGTAACAAGAGCAAGGATTTGTTGTACAATTCCTGGACTCCAACAAACCTGAATGCCAAGACACCAATTGCTGAAAATCTTTCGAACTTTTCCAACAATAATGCTGTTAACTCATATTACCTGGAAGATGCATCTTACCTAAGGTTGAAGAACCTGACAGTAGGGTATACATTGCCAGTAGCATTGACCAACAAAGCTAAAATTGACAAGGTTAGGGTTTATTTCCAGGCAACCAACCTGTTCACAATTACGAAATATACTGGATTGGATCCTGAACTCATCGGTGCAGACAGTGCAGCAGGTGTAGACGAAGGTATCTATCCAACTGTTAAGCAGTTCCTGTTTGGTTTGAATGTAAACTTTTAATCGATTTCACTAATTTTATATTAATAATAGCAATATGAAAAAAATAGCATTTTCCATCGTAAGTCTCGCTACTCTGGGTGTAATCACCTGGTCATGTAGCAAGAGTTTCCTGGACAGGAAACCGCTGGGTGGACTGGATGCCACAACCCTGGCCAATAAGAAAGGGGTTGAGGCACTGCTGGTTGGCGCCTATTCCGTCCTCGACGGGTTTATCAATGGTGGTGG
>JBGSHT010000033.1:0-61516 GCA_041752135.1 Chitinophagaceae bacterium
CCAAAGGTAAAGGAGTAAAAATAGTTTGGATGTTTATTTTAGAAAAGCTACCTTTGCGCCCACATCGCGAAGTAGAGCAGCGGTAGCTCGTCGGGCTCATAACCCGAAGGTCGGGAGTTCGATCCTCCCCTTCGCAACAAACAAAAGAGGTTGTCCAACGATAACCTCTTTTTTATTTTAGTTCGTCAGGCTCATATCCCGAACGTAGGGAGTTCCCTGCCTGCGTGACGCCCTGCCCGACTTTTGCGGGAGTCAGGCAGGGATCCTCCCCTTCGCAACAAACAAAAGGCCCCAAACAGGGCCTTTTTTCTTTGCGTTCTTCAATACTTTGCGGTGAGCCTACCCCTTTTTGGTAATCGAACTCGCCCCACTCGACTTCATATCCCTGATCAATCCTGTTCCCTTGTAGTAAATATCACTGGCCCCGCTGGCCCTGGCACTCAATTCCTTATTTACCGTAATCTGTATATCAGAAGCGCCGGATGCTTCCACCTCACAATAATTTACCTCCATCTCATACCCTTTCACATCACTTGCCCCGCTAACATCGATCTTCAGCTTTTCCGCACGGCCACTGATGCGTGAATCAGAACTGCCGCTTTGGTTCATTACCAGTTCTCCTACTTCCATTGCCCCTTTAAAATCACTGGCCCCGGAAATACTGATTTCCAACCTGTCTGATTTGATCACACCATTCACAAACACATCGGATGAACCGGATGCTTTTATCTTTTGTAATGTCTTAAAAGAAACATAGGCTTTTAGCTTCATATCTTCTCCCCAGCGTACATTCGATTTATTATCATAATAGATCTCCAGCCTGTTATTAACTACACGCGTTACGATCCTGTCCCGATACTTTGCATCCCGGGCACTGACTACCACCGTTTCTTTATCATCTGGCGACAAATACAAATCAATGCTTCCGGAAACTGATATTTCAGTAAAACCGGAAACCTGCCGCTGCTGCGCATTGGGGTCGTTGACGATCACTTTGTCCTGCGCCTGTAAACCAAGGCCTGTAAAAGCAAGCAGGCAAAACCAAATTATCTTTTTCATATTGCTTGTTTTCTTTTTTATTAAAAATACCGCTTGATCATCAATGTCCCTGATAAAGGGAATCATTATATTTTACGGATCTTTCCGCTGCCCGATACGGACATATCTTTTATCATTCCATTACCCTTATAACGGATATTGCCTGAACCACTGATGGAAGCAGATAATTCTTTCTCAACTGTTATCTCAGTATTACCTGATCCACTCATTGATACATCACAATACTCAATGGCCAGATCAGCGGATTGCACATTACCCGAACCACTGCAACTGAAATCAGCCCTAGCGACATTACCAGACAAGCGAATATTGGAAGAACCACTCTGAATGAGTTCCAGGTTTTCCACTTCAATATTCCCTTTAATATTTCCGGAGCCTGCAACTTTTAACATCAGATCCTCTGCTTTCAATGTACCGATGATTTGAATTCCCCCTGATCCTTCACTCACAATTGAGCGGATATCCGGAGCAGAAACGTAGGCTTTCAGTTTTTTGCCCATGGTGTTCCATTGATCATTCCACCAGTTCTTGCGATCCTTGAGCTCAATATACAAGATACCATCCCTGACTTCAGTTTCGATTTTTTCAACATCCGATAATTCCGATGCACTGATGGCAACGGCAGTTTCCGGGCCTTGAGAAATAATGAGCTCAATGGAACCAGAAACCTTTACACCATGAAAATCACCTACTTCTCTTTTCTGTGCATTGGGATCCTGAATAAACGTCTTTTCCTGTCCTTTTGTAATCATAACCAGGCTGAGCAACCATATAGCCAATATCCATCCTTTCATATTCTGTAGTTTAAAGTAATACGCATTGGGTTAAAAAAAAGTTACAACCAATCTGAAAAAAAACTGTTTATTTTGTGTTGTCAGTAAGCTAAACTGCTTATCCGGCAAATGTTAATAGTTCCTCGGGGTGCTCCTTGTCAGAAACCTGACCTGTGGCTGAGATCAAACCCGTAGAACCTGATCAGGGTAATGCCTGCGCAGGGAAGGTAAGAGCCTCACTTCTCTCCTTTCCTGTTTTTGTGAACCTGGCCGGGCCAGTGAGAAAACCCGGTCTAATCATCAAAAACAGTTATGAAAAAATCATTGTTCCTGTTAACTGCCGTTATAATACTGCAGCTATCGTTCCTCCAGGCACAGGTTGCCGTTAAAGGACAAATTATGTATGCGGATGTTGCATCCGGAATCCCCGCAGCCAATATTGAGCTGTCAAATGGCCAGTCAGCGGTTGCAGACGACCAGGGAAGGTTCATTTTCCCCAAACTCTCGCCCGGCACCTATCGGGTAAAGTTCAGTTCTATCGGGTATAAAACCCTTGACACTTTACTTTCCACCAGCCAGCCGGAATGGATCATTTATCTCCAGCGGCAAAACCTGCTGATGCAGCCTATTGAGATAAAGGCGGTAAGAGCCGGAGAGCAGTCGCCGTTTACGCAAACCACCCTCTTTCAAAAGGATATTTCGAAGAATAATCTCGGGCAGGATGTTCCCTTCCTGCTGAACCAGACACCCTCGGTTGTAGCACACTCAGATGCTGGTAACGGTATAGGATACACGGGAATCCGCATCCGCGGAACCGATGCAACCCGGATCAACCTGACGCTGAACGGGATACCGTATAATGATGCAGAATCACAGGGTGTTTTCTTTGTGAACCTGCCCGATTTCTCCTCTTCTGTTAACAGTATACAGATACAACGAGGTGTAGGAACCAGCGGTAATGGTACCGGTGCCTTTGGCGCCACCATCAATATGAGTACCAATGATACACACGATGAAGCTTATGCAGAACTCAATAACAGTTTCGGTTCTTTTAATACCTGGAAAAATACCATCAGTATGGGTACAGGTTTACTGAAAGATCATTTTACATTCGATGCAAGGCTATCCCGTATCAGCAGCGACGGCTATATCGATCGCGCTACCAGCGACCTGCAGTCATTTTACGTTTCAGGTGCTTACCTCAGCGACAGGACTTCACTGCGTTTCAATGTCTTTTCCGGCAAAGAAAAAACCTACCAGGCATGGTATGGTGTTCCGGAAGAACTACTGCTAACTAACCGCAGGTTTAACCCGGCAGGAACAGAAAAACCCGGTGAACCCTACGATAACGAAACGGATAATTACCAGCAAACACATTACCAGCTGTTTTTCAATCATCAGTTCAATAACAGGCTGAGCCTGCAAACGGCTTTATTCTATACCAGGGGAAAAGGATATTACGAACAATATAAAGCGGGTCAGGATTATGCATATTACGGTGTCGAATACCCGATAATCGGGCAGGATACCCTTTTCGAAACGGACCTCGTAAGGCAGTTGTGGCTGGACAATCATTTTTTCGGGCAAACATTTTCGCTGCAGTATAAGGACGATAAAAAAGAGATCATCGCTGGCGGCGGTGGCAGCAGGTACCTGGGTGATCATTATGGTGAGGTCATCTGGGCACAGGGAGGAGGATTCGACAAAGGTTTTCGCTGGTACGACCTGGATGCGTCCAAGAGCGATCTGAATTTTTATATAAAGTGGCAGCAAAATTTAAGACCCAAATTATCCCTCTTCGCCGATCTGCAGTACCGTTATGTTGATTATACCATTAATGGTTTCAGGAACAACCCATCGATTCGTATAAATGAACAGTGGAATTTCGTGAATCCAAAGCTCGGACTAAGCTATAAATTAAAAAACGGTCAGGCATATCTTTCCTGGGCCGTGGCCAATAAAGAGCCAAACAGGGATGATTTTGAAGCCGGTGCGGCACAGCAACCTAAAGCAGAAAACCTCAATAATATTGAATTAGGCGTGGAAAAAAGAAAACCCGGTATGGGTTGGGGGATTACGGCCTTTTATATGCGATACAGGAACCAGCTGGTGCTGACCGGACAGATAAATGATGTTGGTGCATATACAAGAACTAATATCCCGGAAAGTTACCGCCTCGGAGTTGAACTGCAGGGAAATCTGAAACCAACAAACTGGTTCACCGCTCAGGCAAACCTTACGCTGAGCGAAAACAAGGTACTAGGGTTCACTGCATATTATGATGATTATGATAATGGCGGGCAAAAATCTGAAACATTTGACCGAACTGATATCTCTTTTTCACCTGCTGTAACTGGTGCGGCTACCCTGAGCTTTACCCCGGTTAAAAATCTGGAGCTTGCTTTATTGGGAAAATATGTCAGTCGCCAGTTCCTCGACAATACCTCCAGGGAAGACCGAAGCCTTGATCCATTTTATGTTCAGGACCTGAGGGTCATTTACCAGGTTCCTTTAAAATGGATAAGAGAAATGAGTTTCACCTTCCTGGTTAATAACCTTTTCAACAATATGTATGAACCTAATGGGTACACGTATTCGTACCAATATGGAGGCCAGTTGATCAATGCAAACTACTTCTTTCCCATGGCCGGAACTAATTTCATGGTGGGACTTAACTTAAAATGGTAAATGATAATTCGTTATGCGATTATAAAATATCATATTTTTTTGCTTGTATTAAAACTGCCGGATCCATCTTTCGACGGGATGGCTAATCAAAGAGATTATTCAATAGCAGCCATTCCTAATGAGCTTATCTAAAAAGAATGTCGCCCCGCTGGGGCTCAAATACAATACACACGTATTGGCTACAAGAATCTCGCTCCTCCGGAGCTTGAATACATACTTCATAACTGTGCTTTTGTATTTAAGCTCCGGAGGAGCTTCATTCTTATAGCTTAATGATATTATTGCCTTTGAGTTCCGCACGAGTGACATTCTTGCAGATACATTTGAATTTTGTATTAGAGCTCCAGAAGATCGTCATTCTTATAGCTTAATGATATTCTTGCCTTTGAGTTCCGGAGGAGCGACATTCTTGTAGATACATTTGTATTTTGTGTTAGAGCTCCAGAGGAGCGACATTCTTGTAGATACATTTGTATTTTGTGTTAGAGCTCCAGAGGAGCGACATTCTTGTAGCTTAATATCAATTTGACATTCAATTAAATGCACAATGTGTCATTGGCACAAAAGAAGGATCTTATCATTGCGTACCAGGAGATGCATCCTGCGCCGGCATGACAGCACCAGAGCGTATTTCATCCGACGAAGGTGAGATATTTAAGCATTTCAAATCATATGACTGGCGCCCCGGTAATGGAATGTTAAAGGTGTGCTAATGGCTTCTCCTTTTGTTATATTTTAATTAACCCTGAGCCTGAATTTGCATGAGCAGTAACTTTTATTGATCGTTCCAAATTCAACCCCAGTCCGTATTTTTTTTTATAATAGAAGATATACTTTGCTGATCTTTTCAATAGCACAACACCATAAATGTTAATACCTGGGAAAACACTGCTCAATATCAGGATTAAATAATTGCTGATTGCGTAGCTTTGCGTTATTCTTCCGGTATTAAAAATACTGATATGAAAAATCTACTAAAAAACTTCGCTGTATTCATAGCAGCCAGTTTGCTGCTCTTTTCCTGTAGCCCATCTCAAAAGGTTACCTCCTCCTGGAAAAATCCCAATTTCACTCCGGAAAAAAAGTATGCCAAAATATTCATCGTATCCCTGTCGAACAACCAAAAGGTAAAGCTTAACCTTGAAAATGAGATGGCTTCAGCAGCCACTGCCAAAGGTTACCAGGTGATTAAAAGCCATGATATATTTCAGCCTACATTTACCCGCGAAACAACCCCTGACAAAGATCTAATGCTGGCAAAGATCAGGGAAATGGGCTGCGACCTTATCTATATGGTAACATTGATTGACAAAACAAGTGAAACCCGGTATGTTCCCGGGGTAATGTATGCTCCATTTCCTGCATATGGTTTTGGTTTCAGGGGTTATTACAATTATTGGTCCCCTATGATGTTTGACCCTGGATATTACACAACAGACAAGACCTATTTTATGGAAGGCAATCTCTTCGATGTAGCATCAGAAACCATGATCTGGTCTGTGCAAACAGAATCCTACAACCCTGTAAGCATTGAAAAATTCAGTAAAGAGCTGACCCATTTAATGTTAGACCGGGCTGAGAAAGATTTGAAAACAAAATAAACTAAATGGCTTTTTGACAAGGATTTATCCATAAAAAAACCTGCATTAGCAGGTTTTTTTATTTACGCATGTATCAAAAAATTATTATTTCTGCGCCCAGTAATCAAGCACCAGTACCTTATCAATATGCGGCCCTGCAATAGCAACAAAAGCTTTATGATCAGGATGTGGCAGGTATATCTCCCTGTCTTTTTCGGAAGCAAAACTTACAAAGAAACAATGGGTAAATCCCTGTGCCAAATTTTCCGGGCTGTTATTGGTACCCCACTCAAAGTCTTTTATCTCTTTTATTTTTCCGGGAAGCGCTTTAAACGCATCTTCAATTTGTTTGACATCGGCAGCTGTTGAGGTAGATTTGAATGAAAACAAAACCACATGCCTGAGCATTTTCTGCTGGCTCTTTTCATGGAAACTAAATACTGATACCAGAATGGAAAAAACCAGCACACCAGAAAAAACTTTTTTCATGATGGATTTATTTAAAGGATGAATTATAAAATTTGAAACTGATCAAGGGTTACGCTGAATATGCATCCTGCCATGCCAGCATGCCACCAACAAGATTTTTAACATGCTTAAAGCCCATACTTTCAAGCATCATCGCTGCCTGTCCGCTCCTGTTTCCACTTCGGCAATAACAGATTACTTCTTTATCTTTTAAATCTTCCAATACATCCACATCAAAATTGCGGATATTGCCCAGTGGATGAAGAATGCCGCCGATATTAAACTCTGCATGCTCTGCAGGTTCACGAACATCAACCAGGTTGAGGGTTTCTCCGGCATCCATCCGGCTGCGGACTTCTTGAATTGATATATTTTCCATATACTTTATTTTGAATGTCAGTATTCATTCTTATTGGCCGGATCAGGCCCCTGATAGGTTGAATCAATTTTACGTTCAGGCTTTATGATGCTCAGTTTTATATCCATCATCTGGCCGGCACGTATCCTGTTGATCTTTCTTTCCTCATCAAGCCGCTCAGGATTTTGCCAGTAAACGAACCCTGCCAGCGTATCGGTGAGGCCGGCATCCGGGAGAACCACACCCAGGTTTATTCCGTTAGATTCAAGCAAAGTAAGTGCTTCTATATAAGGCATCCCAAATAAATCCGGAACAGCCATGTCTTCATTTCCTATACCCGCACCAAGGACCAATGAAATCAATGTACCCATGGCAACAGGGGTGCCAGGCTTAAGCGTAACACCCCCCACCTGCTGATCCTTTACTGCATTCTTGGCAATATCAGGGACATAGGTGGTATCACCAAGCTTCAATCCACGAGCCCTCAGTTCCAGTTCCGCATTACGAAAGCTCATGCCCACCAGGTTTGGCATATCAATAAGCGGTGCCGTGGCCCTGTTTATGGTAAGATAAATTGTTCGGTTAACCTTAACCGTTGCTTCTGGGTCCGGGAACTGCTTAACGATCACCAGCGGGGCAAGTGTATCGTAATAAACCGAATCCTGCACCACAACATCAAATCCGGCTTTGTCAAGCAATTCCGATGCTTCGAGATAATTTTTCCCTTTTACATCAGGCACCCGCAGGTATTCGCCGTGATTGGTCCAGAACTCAAGCGTTTGGAAAAAAAGGAATAGTATCAGAAGGGAAACACCTAAGGCGGTAAGGATATTGACCCAAAAAGGTTTTTTCTTTAATGCTGCAAACACTTTTTTCAATTTTTAGATGATCTCATTCCGGCCGTAAGCGCTTCTTCTACAAGGGCAGTGTAAAAGTCGGTGAGTTTCCAACCTTTCGCACGAACCTGTTGTGGTACTATGCTTGCCTCACTCTGCCCGGGAACTGTATTTATCTCCAGCAGGAATGGAGCGTTTTTTGCTGCATCGTATATAAAATCCATCCTCACAATACCTCGGCAATTGAATATTTCATACACCTGAACAGCAGTATTCCTGATTTTTTCAGCCATTTCTTCGGGGCATTCTGCCGGGGTTACTTCCCTGGACTTCCCTTCATATTTTGCCTGGTAATCAAAAAATTCATTTTCTGTGATCACTTCGGTAAACGGAAGCGTTATGATCCTGCCGGCACTTTTAAAAACACCGATGGTAAACTCCCGGCCTTTTATAAATTCTTCTACCAGTATCTGATCGTCTTCTTTAAAGGCTTTGTCCAGCGCCGCCTGCAGTTCTCCGGATTCATTAACCTTACTCATCCCGATACTGGAACCGCCATTGTTTGGTTTTACAAAGACAGGCAGGTTCAAACGGGAGAGAATTTCATCTGGCTTGACTTCCGTGTGCCTGAAGATGTGCAAGGACCTTGCCACTTGTATTCCCGAAAATGCAGCTACAGCTACAGTATACCGCTTGTTGAAAGTTATCGCGGATGTTGCTGCATCGCAGGAAGTATAGGGAAGGCCAACCATATCAAAGTAGCCCTGTAACCTGCCATCTTCGCCTGGTGTGCCATGTATGCCAATAAAAACGGCATCAAACCTAACTCTTCCGGAAGGCAGGTTGATTGTAAAATCACTCATGTCTACAGGATATTTTTTTCCATCGGAAGAAGGGTGAAACCAGGCTTCCGGCGTAATATCTATCCTATAAATATCATACCTGTCCTTATCCAGGTTATGCTCAATGGTAATGGCGCTTTTATAAGATATAACGGCTTCAGAGGAATAGCCCCCGGTAACGAATGCAATCTGGGGTTTGGACATGCAATTGACTTTTGGCAAAGAAAATGAAAATATACAAGAATATTTAACCGCTTACTAAGAAAGAAACTAAGGAAACGCTAAGATTACGGATGTTACCCTTCCTCATTCCTTATTCCTTATTCCTTATTCTCTTCAGGCTGTTCCAGCCCCTGTGTTCCCGCATCAAGCGCATATTTCCACTTGCCGTCTTTTTGTTTCCGCCAAATTGTGATATATGTACCGCGTTGCTCCTCAGTCTCTGTTTTCAACTGATAAAGGCCATAGGTAAAACCCATATCGCCTGATGCTGCCACATCCCCACCTTGTGGCTCCCAGCTGATCTTAAAACTGGAATCGTTGATACTGCTTATATACTGCACGGCATCTGCCCCGATTATGGGCATATGATTATCCCGGAGCAGGATGGCTTCCTCCTCCATATATTCCATGAAGGCTTTTCGGAACCCTTTTTCCTCGGCCATTTGAGCAAAATCAACATCGGTCTGCTGCATGGCATTCAGCGCATTGATACGGTCATCGTTTTTCCTGAAAGCGAGATCACAGGAAAATAAGGAAAGCATCATTAATGCCAAAAAAGTAACTCGCATGATGGTATTTTTTTTCATTAAAAAAGGTGAAGGATAAACTTACGTTTATTAAGCCTTCACCCGAACGGGACATTTCACCCGCCTGTATCAGGCAATTGATGCCTGTACTTAATATGATCAGATATGCATTTTTTCTTTCTTGGACATCAGTTGTTCTACGGTTTCCACATACATTTCATCAGGTACGCAACAATCCACCGGACAAACAGCAGCACATTGAGGTTCTTCATGGAAACCCTGGCACTCTGTGCATTTATTAGGTACGATATAATATGTATCGTTACTGATTGGCGCATTCTTTTGATCGGCATCTATCACAGAACCATCCAGCAAGGTAAAAGTTCCTTTAACTGTTGTTCCGTCAGACAGGGCCCACTCTACGCCACCTTCGTAAATAGCATTATTTGGACATTCTGGTTCGCATGCTCCGCAGTTGATACATTCTTCTGTAATCTTGATTGCCATAACTTTTCGATTTTGGGGTTGAATTTGGATTTACTTTTGTACTTCGTTTTCGGTCTTAAAGGTAAAATAAAGCGAGGTAAATCCAAAAAATGAAATTAACAGAAAGAATTTCCATACTAACTGAACTTGGTGTGTATCTGGCCAAAGAAACCCCGGAATGGCAAAATGCAAAAAAAGAGGCCTCTGAGGTCAACCCCTGGTTCATATTGCCCTTTATAGACCAGGCTGTGGAGAATATCTGCCGGGCATTTTTAGATCCGGAAAAACTGGCCGCCTGGTCAGCCCAATACGGACTGACTGAAGAAAATACATCTCCAAGGACTGTTGGACTGGTTATGGCAGGTAATATTCCGCTGGTAGGATTTCAGGATTTTCTCAGTGTCTTCATCAGTGGCCACCGGCAGAAGATAAAAATGTCTACCAAAGACAATGTGTTGCTTAAACATTTGACAGAATGGCTCCATGCTAATTTCCCCGAAACGAAGGAATGGGTTGAACTTTCTCAAATGCTAAAAAACTGCGATGCCTATATCGCCACCGGCTCTGATAACTCAGCCAGGTATTTTGAACAGTATTTCGTTAAATATCCGCATATCATCCGCAGGAACAGGACTTCCATTGCCATTTTGGACGGAACGGAAAGCATGAATGAACTTGACAAGCTCGCCGACGATATACAGCTCTATTTCGGACTCGGCTGCCGCAACGTTACACAGCTTTATGTGCCAGTTTCCTATGATTTTGTTCCGCTTTTAGGGGCACTTCGGAAATATGCTTTTTTCATGGACCAGCATAAATACCTGCACAACTTTGACTACAACCTGACGATCCAGATAATGAATAACCGGTTTTATATGTCCAATGACTCGGTTGTACTCACCGAAAACGCTTCCCCCTTCTCCCCGATCGGTCAAATTCATTACCAGTTTTATGAGAAAAAAGACAAAGTGACAGAAATGTTGGATACAGAAAAAATACAATGCATCGTAGGCAGGGGATATACCGATTTCGGGAAAGCACAATCTCCGGGACTAAGAGACTACGCAGACGGAGTAGACCCGATGAAATTTTTATGCAGTTTATAAACAGAGTCTGTTGATCCGCATACTTAAAAATCATGCGGAGATAAGATATCGCACCGGGCTGCTTTTGTATGAACAGATTGGTTAATAAAATTATAAATCAATGGTGATACAATAAAGACAGGCGCAATTACAAACCTTTTTCTTCTCCGGATGTAGTAAATTTGATCAACCCCGAACTACGAAACCCTTACTAATTTAATGTTAAAAGGGTTGACAGGTAAACGGAAAAAGCGTCAGGTTCGTTTATTTGCATATGCCTCGGGCACATTTTTTGAACAGTAGAAAAATACTAAAAAAGTTATGACAATGAAATTGAAACAGGTACTTTCTGTCATGCTCATCAGTGGATTGACCACTGTTGCCGTAATGTATGGGTATAATAAACTTAACCCCCGGCCGATAACCATCCAGTCGGCGAACGCTCAGGTTCCGTCAAATTACGCAGGGCTGTTCGACAGCAACAGCAATATTCCGGGTCAGGCGGTGGATTTCCAGGCAGCGGCCCTTTCAACCACACCTTCGGTGGTGCATATCACCACTGTAATAGGAAAGAACCAGGCCAGCAATAACCTGCCGCGCCGGTCGAATCCATTTGCGGACCTTTTTGGGGATGATTTCTTCAAGGATTTTGACAACCAGATGCGTTCTGTACCACAAAGGGCCAGCGGATCGGGAGTGATTGTGAGTGAAGACGGTTACATCATTACAAACAATCACGTAATTGATGAAGCAGACGAGATCAAAGTAACCCTTAGCAATAAAAAATCTTACAAGGCCAAACTCCTGGGCACTGACCCAAGTAGTGACCTGGCCCTTTTAAAAGTGGAAGCCAAGGGTTTACCCTTCCTTTTGTATGGCAATTCAGACCAGGTGAAAGTTGGCCAATGGGTCCTGGCCGTAGGTTATCCTTTGAACCTGGAGACTACCGTTACTGCCGGTATTGTAAGTGCCAAAGCACGTACATTAGGGCTTAATTCGCGCAAAAGCAATACCCCCATTGAATCTTTCATACAAACTGATGCAGCCGTTAACCAGGGTAATTCCGGTGGTGCGCTTGTCAATACAAATGGTGAATTGGTGGGCATTGTTTCAGCGATTGCGTCTCCAACAGGTGCCTATGCAGGTTACTCATACGCGATCCCGGTTAACATAGTGAAAAAAATCATTAACGACATACTCCAGTTTGGAACTGTACAAAGGGCATACCTTGGTATATCTTACCTGCCCGAAAATGCTCCTGATTCAGAGCGGGATAAACTCAGCTACAAAGAAGGTCAGGGTGTATTGGTACTGGATGTTGCCAAAGACGGCGCCATGGCCAATTCCGGCATTGCAAAAGGGGATTATATTTCCAAAGTAAATGGCATTAAAGTTACCAATGGAAGTGAAATGGTTGAGCAGGTGGCTGGTTACAAACCCGGAGATAAGATATCGGTCACGTATAACCGCGGAGGTAAAGAAATCAACACCCAGGTTACTTTGAAAAATAAATCCGGCTCCTACGATGTGGTAAGAACCAGCGCCCTTGATAATTTTGGCGCTGAATTCGAAACCCTCGACAAAAAGAAAGCCACTGAATTTGGCATCCGTGGCGGTGTAGTGGTAAAAAGGATCGGTAAGGGTCTGATAGATGAGCAAACCAGGATGCGTGATGGATTTATCATCTATAAAGTCAACGACCAGGAAATTAAATCCTTAGAGGAATTCACCGCCGCCATGAACAGGGGCCAGAAAAGAGTGATGCTCGAAGGTATTTATCCGGGCTATGATGGCACGTATAAATATCCGATCGAGATTGAAGAGTGAGAAAACAAATTGGACAATAGATATTGGATATTGAAAATGGAATGCCGAAGGTGAAACCTCGGCATTCTTTTTTTAACCATGAGGAAGACGCTTATGGAAAGCAAAGGTTGTATCTTTGTTATTGATTCTTAATACATGAAGAGTTTCAATGTACCTGTTATATACCGCAGTCCCCTGATCAGTGCAATCAAGCAGAAAAGAAAGCAGGATGATAAGATGAAGAAAGACTTCACACCTACCCTGTTGGATTTCGGCTCCCTGAAGATTTACCTGGCAAGACATTTTGGCTTTTGTTATGGCGTGGAAAATGCCATTGAGATCGCTTTCCGCACAGTGGAAGAGAATATGGGAAAAAGGATTTTCCTGCTCAGCGAAATGATCCATAACCCTTTTGTCAACGAGGACCTCATCGGTCGGGGTGTCCGTTTTATGATGGACACCAAAGGCAACCAATTGGTTCCTTTTGAAGAACTCACTCCAGACGATGTGGTGATCATTCCTGCATTTGGAACAACGCTTGATATTGAATCAAAACTTCGCAGCACAGGCATACAGGTGGAAAAATATGATACAACCTGTCCCTTCGTGGAAAAGGTTTGGAACAGGTCGGAACAAATTGCGGCAAAAGGTTACAGTGTTATAGTTCATGGGAAACCGAGCCATGAAGAAACCCGCGCAACTTTTTCGCACAGTGCCGCCCATACCCCAACGGTTGTGGTGAATGATATGGAAGAAGCGGTTGAGCTTGGGCGTTATATTACAGGCGAAAAGCCTGCGGATGAATTTTATGTTGCGTTTAAAAACCGGCATACCCCCGGCTTTGATGTTACCCGTGACCTTGGGCGCATTGGAGTGGTCAATCAAACCACCATGCTGGCCAGCGATACACAAGCCATAGCAGACTACCTGAAGCAATTGATAAAGGACCATTACAAACTTGATGAATTGACGATCGGAGAAAGATTTGCCGATACCCGTGATACCCTTTGTTATGCTACGCTTGACAACCAGTCGGCGGTAACAGGCATGCTTGAACAAACTGCCGACCTTGCCTTTGTTGTGGGCGGCCGTAACAGCAGCAACACTTCGCACCTTGTTGAATTATGCGAGGAAAAACTGCCCACCCATTTTATACGGTCGGCAGAAGACCTGATTTCGGCTACTGATCTCTGTGATTTCAACTGGCGCACCAAAGAAGAGAAGATCGTACAACATTATCTTCCGGCAAAAAAAAGCGCCCGCATCCTTATCACCAGCGGCGCCTCATGCCCGGATGCAATGGTAGAAGGTGTAATAAAACGTTTACTGGAATTTTACCCTGATGCAAAAGATTTTGAGGAGATCAGTAAAATCTGGGAATAGCCGTATTTTGTATTTACTGATTTTGAATTTACTTTCGATTTTCGATTTTCGATTTTCCACTTTCTTTTTCCTTCACCCAACTCAGCGCTTTTTTCAACTGTTCCTCATGCGTAATATTGGAATTATCCAATACCAGGGCATCATTTGCTTTACGTAAAGGAGAAACCTCCCTGTTAGAATCAATATAATCGCGCATCTCAAGGTTATTCTTTACTTCTTCCAGTGTGATATTGGGATTCTTCCCGAATAGTTCCTTGAACCTTCTTTCCACCCGAATAGCATTATCAGCCGTCATAAATATCTTTAACTCTGCTTTCGGAAACACAACCGTACCAATATCCCTTCCATCCATCACAATACCCCTTGACTTGCCCATTTTTCGCTGTTGCGCCACCGCAAAATCCCTCACCTCTTTTATGGCAGCAATATCGCTAACTTTCTCAGCAACAACCATATCGCGAATCACATACTCCACGTTCTCACCATTGAGATACATCTCACTCTGGTCAAGATTGTCATTGAATATGAATTCCAGTTCGATATTCTCCAAAGCTCTGGCAACTTCCTTTTTGTTGGTCCAGTCGGTATGGTTGCGTAAAAAATAAAGCGTTATGGCACGGTACATCGCGCCGCTGTCGATATACACATAACCGAGTTTACGGGCCAATTGCTTCGCGAGGGTGCTCTTCCCGCAGGAAGACCAGCCATCGATTGTAATGATGATTTTATTTTTCTTAGTCGTTGCCATATCCCTGTACGCAAAAATGGAGATATTCGCCCGATATGCAAAATTATCCAAACAATTCCTTTGCATCTTACATTCCTGGCGGTTAAGTATATTTGGATTTTCATTCCTTATTTTTGCTTACATTCATAATTGTTATGCTTAAAATCGGATTGTTTGGCGTTGGCCACCTGGGAAAGTTCCATTTGCAGAACTGGAAAGATATGGAAGGTGTGGAACTTAGAGGTTTCTTCGACCCTAATGATGCCAATGCTGCAGAAGTAAGCGCCAAATATGGTATTCAGCGATTTACAGATTCGGATGAGCTAATGGATCTGATTGATGCTGCCGATATCATCGCTCCCACCAATCATCATTTTGTACTTTGCGAAAAAGCCCTGCGCAAGGGCAAGCATGTATTTGTAGAAAAGCCCATGGCTGATACCATGGATCAGGCCCGAAAGATTCTTCAGCTGGTAAAAGAATCCGGCGTGAAATTCCAGGTGGGTCATGTGGAAAGATTTAACCCCGCTTTCCTTGCACTTAGCAGGTATAAGCTGAACCCTATGTTCATAGAGGTACATCGCCTGGCACAATTCAATCCGAGGGGAACAGAAGTAAGCGTTATCCTCGATCTGATGATCCATGATATTGACATCATCCTGCACCTCGTAAAGAGTGATGTAAAAAATATTTATGCCAGCGGCGTGGCAGTGATGACGGATACACCGGATATCGCAAACGTCCGTATAGAATTCAATAATGGTTGTGTGGCCAACCTCACATCTTCCCGGATATCCATGAAAAAAATGCGCAAAATGCGCCTGTTTCAGAAAGATGCCTACATCGGAATTGATTTCCTGGAGAAAAAAACAGAGATCATCAAACTCAAAGGTGAAGATGATGACCAGCTTTTCACTTTTGATATCGAAACGCCGCAAGGCACAAGGACATTGGCCATCGACAACCCGGAAGTAAGGGATGGCAATGCCATTAAAAGCGAACTAACCGCTTTTCGCGACAGCATCCTGAATAACACCAGTACGGCTGTTACAGAGATTGATGGTTATGAAGCAATGGAAGTTGCCCATCAGATTTTACGTAAAATCGAAAACAGTTTTCCGGTGTCTAAGTCATCTTTATGACCGGACAAAAAAAGATCCACATTCTTTGGTATCTCCTGAGTGATTTTCTGCTCACCGCAATTGCCTGGGTAATTTTTTGTACGATACTACCCATCGGAGGAGCACCGGAGAACGCCAGCCCGGCACAGCTCTATAACAAACCATCCGCATGGCCAGGCATCATCATCATTCCAACCGTTTTTGTCATCGGATATGCGTTAACGGGAGCCTATATTTCCCTTTATGCCAAATCCCGCTGGAATGAATTGATCCATACCGGACTGGCCTCCATAACAGGTTCCATACTCATATTCCTGGTAATCCTTACGGCATATTCAAAAGAGAACCTGGCATTGTATATTAAAATTTTTACACTGTTATCTGCTGTGATATTTATTTGTCAATTTACAGGACGCCTGCTCCTTTTATCCATTGTCAAAAATCAACTTTCATCTGGTAAAGTATGGTTCAACACACTCATCGTTGGCGACCAGCAAACGGCTGCAAAAATCTGCGCTGAAATGACCGCTAACGAGCGCTGGACCGGATTCAGGATCAAAGGTTATTTATCACCCGGCAATACCGATTTGAAACTGGATGCTGCCATTCCAAAACTCGGATACTATCATGATATTGAAAAAATCATCCGGGAAAACCAGATCCAGGAAGTAGTACTGGCGCTGGATAAAAAACATAAAGCAGAAGCCGAAAACCTGCTGAAAAAAATTGCCGGTTTTGATGTCAAGATCAAGATCGTTCCGGATAGTTTCGACATCCTCTCCGGTTCGGTAAAAACAAGTAACCTGCTGGGCGCCGCCTTCATTGACATACATACTGATCTGCTGCCTCCCTGGCAGCAGCACCTTAAGCGGGTGATTGACCTGGCCTTCTCCATTATTGGCCTGGCGCTTTTATCACCACTAATGCTGTATGCAGCCTTCAGGGTCAGGACATCATCAGCCGGGCCGGTGATTTACTCACAGGAACGCATAGGTTATAAAGGGAAGCCCTTTATGATATTCAAATTCAGGTCAATGTACCAGGATGCAGAGAAAGATGGCCCGATGTTGTCAAATGCGACTGATCCGCGCATTACCAGGTGGGGCAGAACAATGCGCAAATGGCGGATCGATGAGCTTCCTCAATTATGGAATGTGATCCGCGGAGAAATGAGCCTTGTAGGCCCAAGGCCTGAAAGGCGCTTTTTTATAGAACAGGTATCTTCCATGTATCCATATTATGTTTTCCTGCAGAAAGTGAAGCCCGGCGTTACCAGCTGGGGCATGGTTAAATTCGGCTATGCAGAAAATGTGTCGCAGATGGCAGACAGGATGCAATATGACCTGGTTTATATTGAAAACATTTCACTGGCACTGGATTTCAAGATCATGATACACACCTTGAGAATTATGTTCCCCGGTACAGGAAAATAGCTTACTCTGCGTTATATTTATACTGTAAAC
The DNA here is from genome assembly GCA_041752135.1 of Chitinophagaceae bacterium. Classification (GTDB taxonomy): domain Bacteria; phylum Bacteroidota; class Bacteroidia; order Chitinophagales; family Chitinophagaceae; genus Pollutibacter. The sequence goes on from JBGSHT010000033.1 coordinate 17,425, forward strand.
CAACCCATTCCTATGAAGCCACTGATACTGGCCATATCTTTCCTGTTATTTTCCACACTTTCCATAGCACAATCCGGCTACTGGCAACAATCACTGCAATATCAGATCACCGTGCAACTGGACGACAGCCTGCATACACTTGACGGCACCTTAAAACTGCAATACCGAAACAATTCGCCGGACACCTTGCAATATATCTGGTTCCATAGCTGGCCTAATGCCTACAAAAACGACCGGACAGACTTCAGCGAGCAATTACTGGAAAATGGCCGGACTGATTTTTATTTCGCAGACAATAAGGACAGGGGATATATGAACCGGCTTGATTTCAGGGTGAACCAGGAACTTGCCAAAACAGAGGACCATCCCCATTATTTTGATGTGATCAAACTCCTGCTTCCTTCGCCACTTCCTCCGGGAGAACAAATACTTATAACAACGCCTTTTCATGTACAGTTACCTAAAAATTTCTCCAGGGGCGGGCATGACGGTAAAACATACCAGGTAACTCAATGGTATCCCAAACCCGCCGTCTATGATAAAAATGGCTGGCACGAAATGCCCTATCTCGACCAGGGAGAATTTTACAGCGAATTCGGCGACTATGAAGTTCAAATAACCTTACCGGAAAAATATGTGGTGGCCGCTACAGGTGAACTGCAGAATGAATCAGAAAAACTATGGCTGATTGAAAAGAGTAAGTTGATATTAAAAACGCCTCCACCCAAACCAAAGAAAAAACCTGTTGCTGTAAAACAGCCGGCTAAAAAAAGTTCAACAACCAAATCAATACAGCCTGCCAATAACCAGCCATTACCAACCAAAACACTGATTTACAAACAAGCCCGTATCCACGACTTTGCCTGGTTTGCCAATCCGGATTTCATCGTGAAGCTGGATTCAATGACACTGGCAACAGGCAGGACCATTCAAACAAATATTTTCCATTTAGCCAACAATGCAGAAGCATGGACCAACAGCCAGGAATACCTGAAAAATGCCATACGTTTCCATAGTCAACATACCGGTGAATATCCATACCAGCAGGTAACCGTAGCCGAAGGCAAACTTGGCTTTTCCGGCGGCATGGAATATCCAACCATAACCATACTGGATGGGGTTAAGGATGCGGAAGGCCTGGAAAGCCTCATCATACATGAAGTTGGACATAACTGGTTTTATGGTATCCTTGCGAGCAACGAAAGATCAGATCCCTGGATGGACGAAGGGCTTAATACCTATTTCGATAACCGGTATGCTGAAAATAAATCCACAGGTCAGGAACAGCTTAAACAGTCGGGTCTTCCTTCAGAACAAAAATTGCAGCAATTGTTCTATGAAACCATTGTTTCCGTCCACCGTGATCAGCCAATAACAACAGCTGCGGACAGTTTGTACAAATTAAATTATCCGGCAATCAGTTATTACAAAACGGCAGACTGGTTCAAAAAACTGGAGACAGTATTAGGCAGGCCGCTTTTTGATTCTTGCATCCGGGAATATTATCAACGCTGGCAATTTAAACATCCGCAGCCGGAAGACCTTGAGCAGGTATTTACGGACGTGAGCGGCCGCAACCTGCATGATATCTTTGGATTACTTACAAAAAAAGGACCATTGCATGAGCCGGCAAAGAAAAGGTTAAAATTCGCGCCTTTCTTCTCACTGAAAGACACAGACAAATACAATTATATTTTTGCTGCGCCTTTAGTGGGCTATAACGTTTACGACGGATTAATGGCAGGCCTGCTCTTTCATAACTATACATTACCCTTAAATAAATTCCAGTTTGCTGTTGCACCGCTTTATGGTTTCAGGAGCAAATCATTTAACGGTATCGGGCGTCTTGGATATAATTTTTTTCCGGGGAAAATATTCCAGCAAATTAGCCTGTCTGCAGATGCCGCAAAATTCTCCCAGGATGATTTTACATCGGATGAAGGGCAAAAATTTGTACTTGGCTTTAACAAACTGGCTCCTGCTATCAGACTTGAATGGAAAGAAAGAAATGCCCGTTCAACCCGCATGAGATACCTGCAGTATAAGGCATTTTTCATAAGCGAAGAGGGCCTGAACTTTTCCAGCGATACTGGCAACAATACAATTTCCATCAGCAAATCGAAATCAAACTACATAATCAACCAGGTTAAATATGTATGGGAACAGTACCGCACTTTATATCCTTATCGATTTGAAATGCAGTTTGAAACCGGACCGGATTTTGGCAGGCTTGCATTCACCGGTAATTATTTTTTCAACTTCAGAAAAAAAGGCGGTGTTGCTGTAAGGTTTTTCGGTGGGAAATTTTTCTATTTCGGCGGGAAGACAAGCGAAAAGCAATTCAATACCGACCGCTTTCACCTCAACATGAGCGGGCCTAAAGGATATGAAGATTATACCTACAGCAATTATTTCCTCGGTCGAAATGAATATGAAGGTTTCCCGTCACAGCAAATCATGACAAGAGACGGTGCTTTTAAAGTTCGGACAGATCTGCTCAGCAATAAAGTTGGCAAGACCGATGACTGGCTCACTGCTTTAAATTTGGTGATTGATGTTCCTGACAGGTTCAATATACTAAACGTTTTACCTGTCAAAATCCCGCTCAAAATTTTTGCTGACTTCGGAACATATTCCGGGGCATGGGATGAACAAAACGGTGAAACAAGACTGCTTTTCGATGCAGGATTACAGTTTTCTTTTTTCAAATCGGCAGTGAATTTTTATGTGCCGCTGGTTTACAGCAAGGTCTATCGTGAATATTTTGAATCCACACCCGGCAATAATTTTTTCCAGCGGATATCTTTCAGCATTGATCTTCAGCATTTGTCAGTTCGTAAATGGGTGCACGAATCATTTTAAAAAATGAAAAACATTCGTTACCTGGAACGGAAAGATATTGACGAATCCAAATGGGATGCCTGTATCAGTAAAGCCCCCAATCAAAATATTTACGGATTTGCAGCCTATCTTGATACAATGGCTGTCAATTGGGATGCTCTTATCATAGGTAATTATGATGCAGTTCTACCTCTGCCCTGGAAGAAAAAATTCGGAATATGCTATCTCTATACACCGCGCTTTACCAGTCCCCTGGCTGTTTACGGGCAGATCCCCGCATCAATTGAACTGACACATATACTAAACCAGATACCACGAAAATTCAGGTTGTGGGACCTGAACCTGACAAACGATCTTTCTGCTTTTTCTGCCTATGTAAAAAGAAAAAATCATCTGCTCCATCTTTTACCATCATATGATACACTCCGGAAAAATTACAGGGCCAGTTACCGGAACCTGTTAAACCAGGCAGAAGAAGCAGGCCAACAGGTAAGTAAGGAAATTTACATAGAAACAATCATCAAGCTTACAGCGGAAAAAAATATTATTGAAGGAACAAGCGCAGATGATTATTCAAGGTTCCACTCTTTATATAAACACCTGGCGAAAAAAGGAGAAGCAGTATGTTATGGCAACTTTTCTCCTGAAAAAAATCTCCTTGCCGCAGCCGTTTTTTTTATTGTGCAAAACCGCATTTACTATATGCTTGCATGGAATAATGAAGAAGGCAGGCAAAAAGGTTCTTCACACCAATTGATTGATGCAATCATAAAGGAAAATGCAGGAAAAGATATCTGGCTTGATTTTGAAGGATCTGACATCCCCGGCATCGCATTTTTCTTTGAAGGATTTGGTGCCCAGCCTGAATACTATTATTATTTGCGGGAGAACCGGTTGCCCTGGTGGTGCAGGTGGATGAAGGAATAGAGGATAGAGGGCAGAGGTTAGTGGATAGTAAATACAAATACATGCCTTTGCCATCAACTAACAACTACCAACTAACAACTTTTTCTTGCCTTTTCTACCCTCTACCCTCTGCCCTCTATCCTCTATCCTCTGCCCTCTATCCTCTGCCCTCTAATATCTTCGCTGCCACCAATAAATCAACCGGGTATGTAACCTTAATATTCGTCTCTTCACCTTCAACCAGGTTTATGCGATGTGATAATTTTTCAACCACGGTTGCTTCATCTGTAAATGAGGGATCATATTCCTGTTGAAATGCCGGCAGGATAATATCACTATGAAAGGTCTGAGGAGTTTGAATGGCACGCAACAAATTGCGGTCAACTACGGTTGTTTCATTTGCCGTAAGCATCCGGATACTGTCTTTTACAGAAACCGCAGGAATGGCAGAACCCCACTCCAGTGCCTGTGTATAACAACGTTGTATAAGCGACGGACTCACCAGACATCGTACCGCATCATGGATGAAAACTATGGAAGGGCCTTTTACTTTACCCAATCCTTTTTGTACCGAATGAAACCTTGTTTCACCGCCTTCCGTAAATTGGATATTTTTATCGGGAAAATATTGAAGGATTAATGCACGCCCTTTTTCAAGATATGCATCGGGCAATACGATAACCAACTCAATCAAAGGGTACGCCTCCAGAAATGCTTCTGCGGTATGCACCAGGACGGGCTTGCCCTCCAGGTCAAGAAACTGTTTAGGCAGGGCCGTGCCCATTCTATTGCCAGCACCACCGGCCACAATTACTGCAAATGTTTTCATACTGCAATTTGGCTCATTTTCGTGAATCAGGGAAGAGAATATCCATACAGTTTGTATCTTTCGGCCATGAGAACCTGGTTATTCATGTTGGCAACGATATTGATCTTTGGTTGCCAGGAAAAAAAATCGGCAGTCGATGCTGTGATGCAGCTTAAGGAGCTAAGCGAGCTGGCTACAGTTGAATATACCATTACAAAGATCATCAAAGCAAGTGATGACCAAACCTGGTATAAGATTGGCGACCGTAAAATACTGATGAGTTGCCAGGCAACCGTAAAAGCAGGTATCGACCTCTCACAGCTGAAATCAGAAGATATTTCCATCAGTGGTGATGAAATTACACTCACGCTGCCGCGTGCAGCTATTCAATCCCTGAATATAAAACCGGAAGATATCCGGACCGAATACCAGGAAGTGGGGCTATTCAGAAGTGATTTTACCGCAGCAGAAAGAAACCAGCTCATGGCCCAGGGAGAGGACCAGATCAGAAAAAATATAGCATCTTCAGATATCCTCCGGACAGCAGAATCAAATGCATCCCTCTTCATAGGCCAGTTTCTCAGGCAGTTGGGATATCAGAAAGTAGATATCCGTTTTGGAAACAATGTTATTAATCCAAAACTTAATTGACATATGCTGCGCCTGTTCAAAAATTCCCTGATCTTTCTTTTAGCCATCCTGGTGACTTGGTTCCTGCTCGGTAAAATGAACCTGATACCGTCCTTCAGTGACATATTCAGCAGCAAGGCAGTCAGGATTGATGAAACCCCGATACTCATCAAAGACATAAAAGAATTAGCAGAACTTACCACCATGATTTCCCTGGATGAAGTAGTGGTTGATTCGATCACAGTTGACCCCACCACGCTTGCCATTAAAACCATAACAGGTTTGAGCCTCAACCCTCTTTCGCCCGGCTACGACAGGCTGGTACTTATTTGTAAAGGCAGCGTGAAAGCAGGTACCGACCTGGCAAACTTAGATCCGGCGGCAATTTTCCGGGAAAAAGATTCCGTAAGCCTGGGCCTGCCACCGGCACGCATCCTCGAGATTACCATCAACCCGTCCGGTGTCGAAACTTTTATTGAAACAGGTGAATGGTCGGCCGAAGCTTTTGAAAAAGTCAAGATCAAGGCAAGGGATAAAATCAGGGACAGGGCACTGAGTGAGGATATCCTCGGGAAAGCTAATGCCCGGTCCAGGTTATTAATGGATAATTTTTTACGTCAGTCGGGGTTTACTAAAGTGCATGTATACACGAAATACTAACTCCTATAAATGGCAATCTCTTCACGACCGTCGCTTGAACGGAATCCCCTGTACATGCCATCGGAATTAAAAATACCAAAGGCATTTCCCTGCTGATCCACACCAATCATTCCGCCTTCTCCGCCAATGGCAGGTAATTTTTTCAGGACTACTTCACGCATGGCATCTTCCAGGCTTAACTTTTTATAGTCCATCAGCGCGTGTACATCATATGCCGCTACCGCCCGGATGAATAACTCACCGTGACCCGTACACGAAATAGCACAGGTATTGTTATTGGCATATGTTCCGGCGCCTATGATAGGACTGTCGCCCACGCGCCCGAATTTCTTATTGGTCATTCCGCCGGTACTGGTACCTGCAGCCAGGTTTCCATGTACATCGCATGCAACAGCGCCAACGGTGCCGAATTTCTTTTCACGGTCTTGTTTGGTTTCTTTTGCAGCGCTATGGTCCATCTGGTATTCGTCGGAGTCTTTTACCTGTTGCCATTGCTCAAACCTAAAAGGGGAGTAAAAATAGGCGTCCGGTTCTAATGCAAACCCTCTTTCGCGGGCAAATTCCATGGCGCCTTCGCTGCAGAGAAATACGTGCTGACTGTTTTCCATAACATCCCGGGCCAGCAATACCGGGTTCCTGATCTGCCTGACACCGGCCACTGCGCCGGCAGTTCCGTCTGCACCGTTCATAATGGAAGCATCCATTTCGTGTTCCCCGCGATTGGTAAACACAGATCCCTTACCGGCATTGAAAAGGATATTATCTTCCAGTGAAACAATCGCTGCCGTTACGGCATCAAGCGCAGTACCTTTTGCCTCGAGGACGGCATACCCCTTTTGAAGGGCATCGGAAAGTGCCTCCCGGTATGCTTTTTCCATTTCTGCAGACATCTCGGACCTGAGGATGGTGCCGGCACCTCCATGTATGGCTATTGAAAACATAAGTTAAGGTGTTGATGAAAGAATTTTCCTGAAATTGAAAAAGGAAATGTACTCATCATATATATTCAGCTAATATCAGGAAAGCAAAATCTTACACTCGCGCAACAGTTTTTCTTTATCAATGGCCACTGTGCCTACTTCCTCACAAACCAGCCCGCCAGCTATATTAGCAATCTCCGCCGTAAGGTTCATATCACCGGTGCCGGCATATACAAGGGACGCAACCGCAATTACGGTATCCCCTGCACCGCTCACATCTGCTATGTTGCGAAGGTGTGATGGAATGATGCGGGCATCGTTTTCCAACGCATAGAACACTCCTTTTTCAGAAAGGGTGATCAAAGAAATACGATGATCAAGTGCTTCTTTCAACCGGGCATGTATATGGCGCAGGGCCGCTTCATCCGTACTGTCTTCAATGATATTCAGCCCTTCTTTTACTTCTTTGAGATTGGGTTTGAAAATATCCACTTCCTTATAAGCAAAGAAATTTTTACGCTTGGGGTCCACTGCAGTGATGATTTGTTTCATCCGGCAGAGTGCGATTATTTTTTGGATAAGCGTCTCCGTTAGTATCCCTTTATTGTAATCTTCAAAAATGATCACACCGGGGTTTTCCTGCGCAATAAAATGCTGGATGGCGAGGATCATCCTGTTTTCATCTTCATACCCCAAGTCCTGTGTTATCTCGCTGTCAAGTCGCATCATCTGCTGGTTCCTGCTGATCACCCTGATCTTATTAGTGGTGATACGCTTGGGGCTGGACAGCAGGAAGGATGTTCCTATTCCTTTCTCCTCAAACATTTTTTTCAATTGTTCGCCTTCTTCATCTGCGCCTGTTACAGAAAGAATGGAAACCTTTGCACCCAGTGCAGCAAGATTTAAGGCCACATTTCCGGCACCACCAATACGGTAGTCTTTCTTTTGCAAAGCAACTACCGGCACCGGGGCTTCCGGAGAAATACGGTCAACACGGCCCCACATATAGGTATCCAGCATAACATCACCTATAACCCCAACGGATATACCAGGAAATGATGCAAAGAGTTTATCAAAATCGATTGATGACATATCTACGCTACGTTTTTTTTCCTGGCAGCCAGGTAATACAAAGGTATACCAGCGAGTGTAATGGCCAATCCCCAGGCGGCATATTTGGTTTTAAATATGAGTAGCAGCACACAGAATGCGGTTCCCATCAATATATATATCGCTGGCAGGAATGGATACCCGAAAGCCTTGTATGGCCTCTCTATATTGGGTTGTTTTTTTCGCAGTATGAAAATCCCTAGTATGGTCAATACATAAAAAATCACTACTACAAAGCTGATCATATCAAGTAAATTACCATAACCGCCACTCAGACAAAGCAAACAGGCTACAACACATTGTGCCCAAAGAGCCCATTGGGGAACTGCATTGTCATTTAATGTTCCGGCCTTTTTAAAGAACAGTCCGTCTTTGGCCATAGTATAATAAACTCTCGCACCGGCAAGCACCAATCCATTGATGCATCCAAAAGTGGAGACCATGATCAACACTGCAATTATAATTGTACCGCTGTTTCCAAAGATTTTATTGGCTGCCGTAGTTGCAAGCCTGTCCGAAGGGGGAAAGGCAATGTCCTGTAAGGGCAAAGCGTGCAGGTACATCAGGTTGGTGGTAACATACAAAAAAGTAACGATGAGCGTACCCAGGAAAAGGCTTAGTCCAATATTTCGTTTGGGATTCTTAATTTCTCCGGCAATAAAAGTTACATTATTCCAGGCATCACTGCTGAATATAGAACCCGTCATTGCTGCTGCCACGGCGCCCATTAAGGCAACACCTGAAATGGATGTCCAGCCAACAGGCACTTTACCTGCCCCGCCCTCACCAAGGTCCTGCACGGCATTAAGCCCGGTTGACCAGTTGGCTGACCAGTGACTGTCTTTCACAAGCAGGAACCCAAACAACATCAGCCCAAAAAGTGCCAGCAGCTTGGATGCGGTGAATGTGGTCTGGATCATCTTGCCTTCCTTAATGCCTCGTGTATTTATATACGTTAGTAACACAACGATCACGATACAGGTCAGTTGTGCAGCAGATATTTGAATAAAGCCCAGGTCAGCAATGATATTGCTTTCTCCCACTGCCGGAAAAAGATAAGCGGCAAAACGGGCGAATGCCACGCCTACAGCGGCGATTGTGGCGGTTTGAATGACCGCGAAAAAACTCCAGCCATACAGAAATCCCATCAACGGGTTATAGGCTTCTTTAAGATACACATACTGGCCGCCTGCTTTGGGATACATCCCGCTTAGTTCACCATAACTCATGGCTGCAGAAATCGTCATGAAACCGGTTATCAGCCATACAACGATCAGCCAGCCCGCACTGCCTACATTACGGACGATATCGGCACTTACAATGAATATCCCCGAACCGATCATGGACCCGGCAACGATCATGGTTGCGTCCAGCAGGCTGAGGCTTGGCTTGAAATGGGTAGAATCTGACATATGTAATTATCTTTTGAAACGGCAATTATGGTTACAAAAAAATCCCGGAATTGCTTCCGGGACTTCAAGATAAGAAATTCAACTGTTGGAATTATTTTTTAACCTTGGTTTTATTATATGCTTCGTTCAAACCGCTGACCACTTCACTGGTGATATTCAATGCTGTATCCTTATAAAATAGGATATTGATGGTACTGCTGTAAGAAAATATATACGAGTATCCTTTTTCTTTATTGTACTCCGTAAGGAACTCGTTTATCTTCTTTTTTAGTTCTTCCATCGTTTTTACCCCTTCCGACTGTATATTATTTTCAAGTGATTTTTTTTGATTTTCCAGGTTCTGCATTTTGCGGGTATATTCACGCTGAAAATTTTCCGCTTCTACCTGTGTGATGGCATTGCCTTTTTGTACAAAGGTGATACGCTCATTTTCGATTTTTTGAAACGCGTTATTCAGGTCGCGATCAGCAGTTTCCTTTTTGCGCTCAAATTCATCCATTTTCTCTTTGTAGTAATTATAGTTTTCCTGGATGCTGTCCAGATCTACATAAGCTATCTTAAGCTCGCGCTGAATTGCAGCAGAATCAGTGGCACCCTTACCAGTCTTGGTATCAACGGTTGCAGATTTTTGATTAAAGTGGAGGTAAAATAAAACAGCTACAGCCAGTGCCAGAATGATATTTAACGGAAGTAGAAAATTCTTCATGAAAGGTTTTTTGCAATTTATGTAAGTAAGTCTCGTCTCAGAGGTTAGCCGGTAACTTTAGTAAAGCATTAACAGAGGCATAAAAAAAGGGAGCAGAAATAGATTTCTGCTCCCTGGTATGGTGGAATGATTATTCTTCCTCATCAAAACTCATCACTTCGCGGGTTGATTGCAGGAGTTCATATTCTTCCTTGCTGCCAACGATCATATTCTCGAATTCCCTCAGTCCCGTACCGGCCGGAATATGGTGCCCGGTGATTACGTTTTCTTTCAGGCCAAGCATATCATCGCATTTACCCTGGATAGCCGCAGAAGAAAGCACCTTGGTGGTTTCCTGGAACGATGCAGCTGAAATCCAGCTTTGTGTACCCAGCGAAGCCTTGGTGATACCCAGCAATACCGGCCTTGAAGTGGCGGGTTTTGCATCACGGTATTCAACGATCTTCCTGTCTGCACGGCGCAGTACAGAATTCTCTTCCCGTAATTCACGGAGGCTGACGATCTGACCAGCTTTAAGCTTAGCAGATTCACCGGGCTTAGTTACTACTTTCTTGTCATATATCCAGTCATTCTCCTGGTTGAAGTCCAGGCGATCTTCAAGGTCTTCTTCGAGGAAACGGGTATCACCCGGATCTACGATTTCAACCTTCTTCATCATCTGACGTACGATCGTTTCAATATGCTTGTCGTTCAAACGTACACCCTGCAAACGATAAACTTCCTGGATCTCATTTACCACATATTCCTGTACAGCGAAAGGACCTTTGATTGAAAGGATATCTGCCGGTGCAATTTGTCCGTCAGACAATGGCGTACCTGCTTTGATGAAGTCGCCATCCTGTGCAAGGATCTGGCGGGTCAAAGGAACAAGGTATTTTTTCACCACGCTGTCTTTAGCTTCCACGATGATCTCGCGGTTACCACGTTTGATAGCACCAAATGCCACAACACCGTCGATCTCGGAAACAACGGCCGGGTTGCCCGGGTTACGTGCTTCGAAAAGTTCAGTTACACGTGGCAGACCACCCGTGATATCACGGAGCTTACCTAAAACACGGGGAATCTTAACGAGTACCTGGCCGGCCTTTACATCATCACTTTCTTCGATAACGATATGAGAACCTACAGGCAGGTTATATGATTTACTTTCAGATCCACCCTGGATAACCAGTGAAGGGATCTTCGTTTTATCTTTTGTATCGATAACCACTTTTTCGCGGTGACCGGTTTGTTCATCAGCTTCTTCGCGGAAGGTAACACCTTCGATAACATTATCGAATTTGGCCACACCCTTGATCTCAGCTAGGATAACGTTGTTGAACGGATCCCATGAACAGATCACATCTCCTTTATTGACTTTCTGACCTTCTTTCACAACTAACGTTGATCCGTAAGGTACGTTGTTGGTGATGAGCAGACGGTCGTTCTTCACGTCCATGATCCGCATCTCACCGGTACGTCCGATTACGATATCTACTTCAGCACCTTCGTTATTGAATGATTTAACGGTACGGAGACCATCAAACTGAACGGTACCTTCAAATTTGGCGTTGAGGTGAGATTCTACGGATGCAGAACCTGCCACACCACCCACGTGGAAGGTACGCAGGGTAAGCTGTGTACCCGGCTCACCGATCGACTGTGCAGCGATGATACCTACAGCATCACCTCTTTGAGTGAGGTTACCCGTTGCGAGGTTCAGACCATAACATTTCACACATACACCGCGCTTGCTTTCGCAAGTAAGAACAGAACGAATTTCAACGGTTTCTATTCCGCTGTCTTCTATCTTCTGTGCGATCGTTTCATTGATAAGTTCGCCGGCGTTAACCACCAGGATATCTGTCTGCGGATCGTACACATCGTGCAGTGAAGTACGACCAAGGATACGATCATACAAAGGCTCAACGATGTCCTCATTATCTTTCAGCGCGCTGATGGCAATACCACGCAGCGTTCCGCAGTCTTCTTCTGTGATGACCACATCCTGTGATACGTCAACCAGACGACGGGTAAGGTAACCCGCATCAGCTGTTTTCAGTGCCGTATCGGCCAGACCTTTACGGGCACCGTGTGTGGAGATAAAGTATTCCAATACACTCAGACCGTCTTTAAAGTTAGCCAGGATCGGGTTTTCAATGATCTCAGAACCGGAAGAACCACTCTTACGCGGTTTGGCCATCAGACCCCGGAGACCAGCAAGCTGTTTAACCTGCTGCTTACTACCACGGGCACCCGAATCAAGCATCATGAACACAGAGTTGAAACCTTGTTTGTCGGTAGCCATTGCGCGTATAAGCGTTTCCGTTACCTTGGTATCCACCCTTGACCAGATGTCAATGATCTGGTTATATCTTTCGTTGTTGGTGATCAGACCCATGTTGTAATTATCCCACACTTCCTGAACCTCTACTGCCGCGTTGGCAATCATTTCCTCTTTCATCTCCGGAATTACCAGGTCTTCAATGTTGAATGAAAGACCGCCACGGAATGCCGTACGGAATCCGAGTTCTTTGATCGCATCCAGGAATTTAGCCGTTGTAGGCACATTGGTGATCTTAATGATATCACCGATGATTTCCCGGAGGTTTTTCTTGGTCAGCAAAGCATTTACAAAACCCACTTTTTCCGGAACCATCTGGTTGAAAATAACCCGTCCAACAGTGGTTTCTATGAATTTGATTTCCAGTTCGCCATTATCATTACGAACAGGAGCTTTTACTTTGATCCATGCATGCAGATCAACCCTTCCTTCGTTGTGTGCGATGATCACTTCTTCTGCACTGTAAAACTTCATGCCTTCTCCGCGTACAACATCACCTTCGATATTACGCTTACCCTTGGTGATATAATACAGACCAAGTACCATGTCCTGTGAAGGAAGGGTAATGGGCGTACCATTCTGCGGGTTAAGGATGTTTTGAGAAGCGAGCATCAGCAGTTGTGCTTCCAGGATAGCCGCATGGCTAAGCGGAACGTGAACCGCCATCTGGTCACCGTCAAAGTCAGCGTTGAAAGAAGAACACACCAGCGGGTGAAGCTGGATGGCTTTTCCTTCCACGAGTTTAGGCTGGAAAGCCTGGATCGACAAACGGTGGAGCGTTGGGGCACGGTTAAGCATAACCGGGTGTCCCTTCAGTATATTTTCAAGGATATCCCAAACCACGGCTTCCTTGCGGTCAACCAGTTTGCGGGCCGATTTAACGGTCTTTACAATACCTCTTTCTATTAATTTACGAATGATAAATGGCTTGAATAATTCAGCCGCCATATCTTTTGGCAGACCGCACTCATGCAGTTTCAATTCCGGTCCTACCACAATTACAGAACGACCTGAATAGTCAACACGTTTACCCAACAGGTTCTGGCGGAAACGGCCTTGTTTACCTTTCAGTACATCACTCAGCGATTTCAATGCGCGGCCACCTTCTGCTTTTACGGCATTTGATTTCCGGCTATTGTCGAACAATGAGTCAATGGCTTCCTGCAGCATCCGCTTTTCGTTACGCAGGATCACCTCAGGTGCTTTGATCTCCAGCAAACGCTTGAGGCGGTTGTTACGGATGATCACCCTGCGGTAAAGGTCATTCAGATCTGAAGAGGCAAAACGGCCGCCATCCAGGGGAACAAGCGGGCGAAGTTCCGGTGGTATAACCGGGATATATTGCATGACCATCCATTCCGGACGGTTCACGATTCTGGAGTTGGCATCACGGAAAGACTCAACCACGCTAAGGCGTTTCAACGCATCGGCCTTGCGTTGCTGGGAAGTTTCGGTAGCAGCAGCATTACGCAGGGAGAAACTGAGCGAATCAAGGTCGATCCTGCCGAGCAGGTCATGCACAGCCTCAGCACCCATCTTGGCTACGAATTTATTAGGATCCTCATCAGGGAGGTACTGGTTGTCTTTAGGGAGTGTTTCCAGAATGTCCAGATACTCTTCTTCAGTCAACAGGTCGCCCATGTTCTGGCCCTTATCAACCCGAATACCAGGCTGAATAACCACGTAACGCTCATAATAAATGATGGTTTCAAGCTTTTTAGAGCTTACGCCAAGCAGGTAACCGATCTTATTGGGCAGACTTTTAAAATACCAGATATGTACAACCGGAACAACGAGCTTGATATGGCCCATACGCTCCCGACGAACTTTTTTCTCCGTAACCTCAACACCACAACGGTCACACACAATACCCTTATACCGGATACGCTTGTATTTTCCACAGGCGCACTCATAATCTTTGACCGGGCCGAAGATACGCTCACAGAACAGTCCATCACGCTCGGGCTTGTAAGTTCTGTAGTTAATGGTTTCTGGCTTAAGCACCTCGCCGAAAGACCTTTCCAGGATAGAATCCGGGGAAGCAAGGCTGATGGTAATTTTCGAAAAACTGGCTTTGGGGCGGTTTTCTTTTTTAATAGCCATATTGTAATACGTAGTTTTTTTATGAACCGTTCTATTACCCTACCTGCAAAATCCTGCTTACAGTTGGAAAGTCCAACTGAAAACAATTGATAATCAATGAGTTAATTCTACACGAATTTGGAAAAATGCCGGCATGCCTAAATTAAGGAGGGCAAAGGTAAGGATTAGCGGGTAAACGGCAATATATTTTGAGCAGGATTATAGGGATTTATAGGATTGGCAGGATGGATTTTGTGAATTGACGGATTTTCAATTATTCTAACTCAAAAGAAATTCAAATTGGGTTTAATTATGATACGATAGTATTGCAGGGTTCAAATGCTTTGACCCTATCTTGAACTTTCCAAAAGTACCCGGACTTTCCAAAAGTACCTCCACTTTCCAAAAGTACCCCCACTTTCCAGAAGTACCCCCACTTTCCAGAAGTCCTATAGGTTTCCAAAACCTCCCCAGATTTCCAAAACCTCCCCAGGTTTCCAAAACCCCTATAGGTTTCCAAAAGCCTTTTCATATTTCCAGGCTATTGACTCCCGACTCAAGATTCCACACTCACCACTCACTACTCACCACTCACTACTCATTACTCACTCCTCAAATACCTCTCCCTGATCACATCCTGTACCGGAACATTCCTGATCCGGCTATCCAGCCAGGAAATTATATCCAGATACATAAACGACCGGCTCTCCAGCGGATTTGCCTCGTATTTTTTTAGTTTATCGCGCAAAACGATGAAATCGGATTTCAATTGGCGGGGGTCGAGCTGGAAAGATTTGCGCAGAAAACTGAAGATCTCCATTTCCACCACACTCAGGTTCTTCATTTTGGACATGAACCGATATACTGATTTGATCAGGTATTCAAGTATATCATAATTGCCCAATTCATAATGGGAGATCAGGTGAAGCAAACGCGCATAACACTGAAGATCAACCCTTAAGTCCACTTTCCAGTTAATGATCCGATGGAGATAATCAATGGATTTTTCATTATTGCCGCTGCCAAAATACAGACAGGCAATTTTATAATAAAAAACAAGCACCCGGTGCCTGTCGAGCTGCAAAGCATGCTCCGCCAGTTTTTCCTCTATTTCCGGCACCAGCTCAAGACCGCTGGTGAAAGTGCCTTCCATAAAATGTTTGTTGATCTTGGCTATATACAAATAAACAAAGGTCTGGACGCGGTTATTTTCATTGATATTGGCATCTTTAGATGTATAAAAATGCTCGAACTGCCGGAGCGCCTCTGCAAATTTTTCGCGGTTGAGCAACATGAAATGCGCATTCAAAAGGTTGTGCATCCCCTTAATATATTGCTGGGTTTCAACCTTCCGCATAAAAGGCTCCTTTGTGAAGAGATCAACCCAGCGCTGGCAGCTTTTATAATACTGAAGGAAATCCTGCAGGATAAACCCATACCACGCATAGCTCTGGTAGAGATATAAGCGTTCATAGAACCCGGTAAATGAAGAGGCACCCGGCGGCAGGTTCTTCTCAAAGAAAGCCTTCACGGCTTTTTCCTCTGATTCATTCCGTGCATGCCCAACCCGGATATACCACCCATAAAGCTGAAGAGCCAGGTTACTCAGTTTGCCAACCATTACAAGCCGTTCATCCAGTTCGTCAACTTCCCTGGCCAGCTGGCCGGCCCGGTCTTCAAAACTCCGGGTTATGTGCAGGGATTCAATTTTCTTCTCAAAAAAGAGCGCCTGCAGCCAGAAAGTGATCTGGTTATGGCTTTTAGCCATTTCCTTTATCCGGTTCAATACTTTAAGGCTTTGGAGGTATAATCCCTTATTATAAAGGATCCGGGCATAATCAAGCTGCTCATGCAGTTGGATATCAATATTGTAATCATCCCTCAATACTCTCAAACTTGCCAGGATTTGTTTATATAAATGTGCCTTGAGGTTTGAAAGTTGCTGCTTGCGGATACCCTTGTGCTTTCTCAAAAGCCCCTCCTCATCGTACTGATCCATTTTGTCCAGCGCATCAAATAAAAGGATGATCTTAAGCTCTTCCGAAGCCGCATTACGCTTCATGAACAGCTTGAAATTGCGCTTTTCGGCCTTTTCAAGTGTCTTGATCAACTGGAACAGTTCATCCTGAGAACGGTTGGGCATCGTAGTAGACTTTCGTTAAAATGCTTATCAGTAAAGGGTTTCCTTGGTTTTACCCCCCTTTACATAGCGTAAATTACAACGCATTTTGTGTTTCCCGGTAAAATTTCCCGGGATACATTCGTATGGCAGGCTGTAGCTGTTTTTTATTTGATGGCAAGCAATACAATTCATTACAGCCTGCATTTTCTTTTAAAAACCCAACAGGCCTATGCCTACAGATAAAATTTTCATCTTCGATACCACCCTGCGCGATGGCGAACAGGTCCCCGGCTGCAAACTCAACACATCAGAAAAAATTGAGATAGCACTCGCTTTGGAAGAACTGGGCGTAGACATCATTGAAGCGGGCTTTCCTATTTCCAGCCCCGGCGACTTTGAGTCAGTTTCTGAAATCTCGAAGGTCATCCGCAATGCCACTGTTTGCGGCCTGAGCCGGGCCGTCCAGAAAGACATTGAAACCGCTGCCGCTGCATTGCGTTTTGCCAAAAGGCCCCGTATACATACCGGAATCGGCACATCCGATTTTCACATTAAAGCCAAATTCAACAGTACCCGAGAAGAGATCCTCGAAAGGGCCATCCAGTGCGTCAAATGGGCAAGGAATTTTACAGATGACGTGGAATTTTATGCGGAAGATGCAGGCAGAACCGACAACGAATACCTTGCGCGGGTAGTCGAGGCCGTTATTAAAGCCGGCGCTACCACTGTTAATATCCCCGACACCACCGGGTACTGCCTGCCAAACCAGTATGGTGAGAAAATGGCATACCTGATCAACAATGTTCCTAACATCGATAAAGCCATACTAGCCTGTCATTGCCATAACGACCTTGGCCTTGCCACTGCCAATTCCATCGCGGGTATAATGAATGGCGCGAGGCAGATAGAATGTACGATCAACGGACTGGGCGAAAGAGCCGGCAATACCTCTCTCGAAGAAGTGGTGATGGTGATCAGGCAACACGCGGGACTGGGCCTGCATACCAATATCAAAGCAGAACAACTTAACCCGATCAGCCGCCTGGTATCCGATACCATGCGCATGCCGGTGCAACCCAATAAAGCCATTGTTGGAAGCAACGCATTTTCTCATTCTTCCGGCATTCACCAGGATGGGTTCCTGAAAGATGCGCAGACATATGAAATCATCCGTCCTGAAGAAGTTGGCGCTGATATATCCAAAATAGTGCTAACGGCAAGGAGTGGACGATCTGCGCTGGCCTACCGTTTCCGAAACCTGGGCTTTGAATTTACACGTAATGATATTGACGTATTATATGAACAGTTTGTAGATGTTGCCGACAAAAAGAAAGAGGTTCATGATGATGACCTCCGGGAACTTGCCGGGCAATACCAGCCTTCAAAGTCATTTGTTTCTTAACAACGTTTTCTGAGGTTAAAGGTTTCTGATGGCGTGGCGGTATCGCCACGCTTCTTTTTCAAAAAACAAACCGGTAATACCGGACCGAAAATAAAATATGGGCAAGACCTTATTTGAAAAGATCTGGGATCAGCATGTTGTTAAAACAATTGATGGCGGCCCTTCCGTGCTGTATATCGACCGCCATTTTATTCACGAAGTAACCTCTCCGCAGGCTTTCAACGGCCTCACAAAAAGAGGACTACCTGTATTAAGGCCACAGCAGGTAGTAGCAACAGCAGACCATAATGTACCCACCTTGCACCAGGAACTCCCGATCAGGGAAGAACTTTCCCGCAAGCAGGTAGATATGCTCATCAGCAATTGCAAAGATTTTGGCATTGAACTATACGGCCTCGGTCATCCATTCCAGGGCATCGTACACGTTATAGGGCCCGAACTCGGGGTAACGCAACCCGGTATGACCATCGTTTGCGGCGACAGCCACACTTCAACCCATGGCGCATTTGGCACCATTGCTTTTGGCATTGGCACCAGCGAAGTGGAAATGGTAATGGCCACCCAATGTGTTTTACAAACCAGGCCCAAACTGATGCGTATTAACGTAGACGGTCACCTGAAAAACGGCGTCCTTTCAAAGGACATCATTCTATACATCATTGCGCAGTTATCTGCCAGCGGAGCCACGGGATATTTTGTTGAATATGCCGGAGAAGCCATACGCTCCTTATCCATGGAAGGACGCATGACCATCTGCAATATGAGTATTGAAATGGGCGCGAGAGGCGGACTGATAGCACCCGATGAAACAACTTTCCGTTACCTGGAGAACAGGACATTCAGCCCCAAAGTATCCGACTGGGATGCAGCCGTAAAAAACTGGAAAACACTTTTCAGTGATGCCGATGCGGTTTTCGATAAGGAAATTTTTATTGATGCCGCAGACATTGAACCAATGATCACTTATGGCACCAATCCGGGTATGGGCATTGGCGTAACCAGTCAAATTCCCCGGACTGATGAGATACCTGAAAAAGAACAATCTAATTATGCAAAAGCATTGAACTATATGGGCCTCACGGCAGGCCAGGCGATCAAGGGCCAGAAAGTGGATTATGTTTTCATAGGCAGTTGCACCAATTCCAGGATCGAAGACCTGCGACTGGTAGCCGCTTTTGTAAAAGGTAAAAAGAAAGCCGCCGGTGTGGAAGTATGGATCGTGCCCGGCAGTAAACAAGTTGAAAAAGCAGCCCGGGAAGAGGGCATCCATACCATTTTTGAAGAAGCCGGATTTATGCTCAGGCAACCAGGATGTTCTGCATGCCTCGGCATGAATGAAGACAAGATACCTGCGGGCAAATACTGTATCAGTACCAGTAACCGGAATTTTGAAGGGCGCCAGGGGCCCAATGCCAGGACTTTACTGGCAAGCCCGCTGACCGCAGCGCTTGCAGCCATTACAGGAGAAGT
Organism: Chitinophagaceae bacterium; assembly: GCA_041752135.1. Taxonomy (GTDB): domain Bacteria; phylum Bacteroidota; class Bacteroidia; order Chitinophagales; family Chitinophagaceae; genus Pollutibacter. The sequence continues at coordinate 36,817 of JBGSHT010000033.1, forward strand.
GGATGATGTAAGGGATTATTTAAGAAATTGAAAATCGAAAGTCGAAAATTGAAAATAAATACAAGTGCATGAATCTTATAGAATCAACAGTTGTTCCATTAAACGCCGAGAATATAGATACGGACCAGATCATTCCGGCGCGTTTTCTAAAAGCGACCAGCAGGGATGGCTTTGGAAAAAACCTGTTTCGCGACTGGCGCTATGAAAATGACGATGAGGCGCAACCGAAAAAAGACTTCCCGCTGAATGACCCAAAATGGAAAGGCAGCATCCTGGTAGCGGGAAAAAACTTTGGCTGCGGTTCAAGCCGCGAACACGCCGCATGGGCACTGAAAGATCATGGCTTTGAAGTGGTGGTCAGCAGTTTTTTTGCAGATATCTTCAGGAACAATGCACTCAATAATTTTCTACTGCCGGTACAGGTCAGTGAAGATTTCCTTAAAAAAATATTTTCAGCTATTGAAAAAGATCCCGGAGAAATACTGGATGTAAACCTTCAGGAACAAACCATTCGTATAACTTCCACAGGAGAATCTGAAAAGTTTGATATTAATCCATATAAAAAGACATGCCTGCTGAATGGTTATGATGATATCGATTACCTGATCAGTATCAAAGCAGATATCGAAGCATATGAAAAGAAAAGAGGATTGATACCTGCCAATTAAAAAACAAAACCTGTCGAAGATAAAGACAGACATTAAAGAATCCCTATCATGAATAAAAAAATTGCAGTCATCCTGGGCGATGGCATCGGACCGGAAGTAACCACACAGGCGATACGTGTACTGGAAGCTATTGCAGAACAGCACCAGCACCATTTTGAATATGAATTCGGACTGATGGGCGCTGATGCCATTGATAAGACCGGCTCTCCATTGCCAGACGAAACTGTTGAAATCTGCAAACGCAGCAATGCCATTTTATTTGGAGCAATAGGTCACCCCAAATACGACAATGACCCCAATGCAAAAGTACGCCCCGAACAAGGGCTGTTAAAGCTGAGAAAATCATTAGGGCTTTTTGCCAATATACGGCCAATCAACACATACATATCCTTACAACATTTATCGCCCTTAAAAAGCCAGCAACTGGAAGGCGTTGATTTCATCATCTTCCGTGAATTGACAGGCGGCATTTATTTTGGTGAAAAAGAAACCAATCCGGAACAAACACTGGCATTTGATAAATGCATTTACAGCCGTGAGGAAATTGAAAGGATCACCCACCTTGCATTTCAATATTCACGTATCAGAAGAAGAAAACTGACGCTGGTAGATAAAGCAAACGTATTGGAAACTTCCAGACTTTGGCGGAAAGTGGTGCAGGAGATCGCCCAGCAGTATCCTGATGTTCAAACAGAATACATGTTTGTGGATAATGCCGCTATGCAGATCATCATCAATCCAAAACAGTTTGATGTGGTGCTTACGGAAAACATGTTTGGCGATATCATCAGTGATGAAGCAAGCGTACTAAGCGGTTCACTTGGCCTGCTGCCTTCTGCATCTGTTGGCGGTAATACAGCTCTCTTTGAACCGATCCATGGTTCTTATCCACAGGCAGCCGGTAAAGACATTGCCAACCCTGTTGGATCGATCCTTTCAGCCGCCATGATGCTGGATTATTTTGGCATGCACGACGAGGCGGAAAGTGTACGTGAAGCAGTGAACTGGACTTTGCAAAACGGCTTTGTTACAAAAGATATAGACCCCGTGAATTTTTATTTCACGTCAACTATCGGTGAACTGGTCTGCGATTATATCGCAAACAAGATTCCGGGTGTTGTTAATAAAGCCAATATCGAGTTAAGGAAGTCGACGATCATTTGATTTTTTAAAAGTTCTTTGTTTTTTTCAACAGGCGGCTGTATATTCGTAACATAAGAATATCACTATGCTCAAAAGCAGTAACAGCCGTTTAATTTCCTTCATTGCAGTCATTATTGTGATTGTGGTGGTGATTATTATTCCTGTAACGCAGCGAGGTGGTGTTTAAATAAATCCTAAAAAAATTTCAAAGACCCGCCTCCAAAAGGCGGGTTTTTTTATGCTTTAAACAGACTGATTATGAATTACTATAACGAGCATACGGTACTCTATCTTGATGGCAGGATGATCAAGGCCTCAGAAGCCAAAATGGACCTCTACAGCCAGTCGCTGCATTATGGATATGCGGTCTTTGAAGGCATCCGGTCTTATAAAACCGTATCCGGGAAAACCCGCATTTTCAAACCTGTGGAACATTTTGAAAGGCTAAGGCAGTCGGCACTGGCTTTAAATATGCCATATACCTGGGATATCGACGAATTGATACAGGCCACCTATGACGTACTGACTGCAAACAATCTTAACGATGCGTATATCCGCCCGCTTGTATATGCGCCGGCCAATATGAGCTTCGCACAAAATACCGAATCTCATATAACCATTGAAGTATGGGAAATGCAACCCTTCCTGGGAGAAAAACTATTACGCGTCATGCGGTCATCCTTTCAAAGGCCAAACCCAAAAGGATTTAAAATACATGCAAAAGCAGCCGGCCATTATGTGAATTCAATCCTGGCCAGCCAGGAAGCAAAAGCAAATGGATTTGATGAAGCGCTGCTGGAAGACATGAACGGAAATATTGCCGAAGGACCAGGCGCCAATATTTTCTTTGAAAAAGACGGAAAGCTGTTCACCCCTGCCGGCGGCAATATCCTGATGGGTATTACACGGGCCACCGTACAGGAAATATGTGCTGATCTGGGCATCACGGTAACAGAAAAGATCTGTTCTTATGATGAACTTAAAAAGGCTGATGCCGCATTCTTTTGCGGCACTGCTGCCGAAGTAATCGGCTGGGGATCCATTGATGAATATACCTTTCCCGCAACATGGGCAAATACTCAGTCTGCAAAAATTCAGGCAGCTTATAAGCAACGGGTAAGCGAAGATGAAAAAACAATAAAGCAGGAGACTTCATCAGACAAGCAGGAAAAACTGACTGCAACAGCAGATTTATAATATTATGAGCGAAATAAACAAATACAGTAAGGTACTTACACAGGATATCACGCAGCCCGCAGCGCAGGCCATGTTTTACGGCATCGGACTCACTGATGAAGATTTACAAAAAGCACAAGTGGGTGTTGCCAGCATGGGCTACGACGGCAATACCTGCAATATGCACCTTAACGACCTTGCAGCTATTATCAAGCAAGGTATTTGGGAACAGGACCTGGTGGGCCTTGTGTTTCATACTATTGGCGTTAGCGATGGTATGTCTAACGGAACAGATGGCATGAGATATTCATTAGTGAGCAGGGATGTGATTGCAGACTCCATTGAAACAGTTTGCGGCGCACAGTATTATGATGCCCTCATAGCAGTTCCAGGTTGTGATAAAAATATGCCCGGATCCATTATGGCGATGGGCAGGTTGAACCGGCCTTCGATTATGGTTTACGGCGGCACGATAGCACCGGGCCATTATAAAGGACAGGACCTCAACATTGTTTCAGCGTTTGAAGCACTGGGACAAAAGATCGCGGGAAACCTCAGTGATGAAGATTTCAAAGGTATCATTATGAATTCATGCCCCGGGCCAGGCGCCTGCGGCGGCATGTACACGGCCAATACGATGGCCTCAGCCATTGAAGCGCTGGGCATGAGCCTTCCCTACTCTTCTTCCAACCCGGCACTCAGCGAAGAGAAAAAAACAGAATGCAGAAATGCAGGTAAGGCTATCCGTGTGCTGATGGAAAAAGACATCAAGCCATCGGATATTATGACCCGCAAGGCATTTGAAAATGCGATCGCCATTATCATGGTACTTGGCGGATCCACCAATGCGGTCCTTCACCATATTGCCATGGCAAAGAGCGTGGACGTGGAATTGAACCAGGACGATTTCCAAATCATCAGTGATAAAATCCCCGTGCTGGCCGATCTGAAGCCAAGCGGAAAATACCTGATGGAGGACCTGCATAATATCGGCGGGGTTCCGGCGGTGATGAAATATTTACTATCAAAGGGAATGTTGCATGGAGATTGCATGACCGTTACAGGAAAGACCGTAGCAGAAAACCTTGCCGAAATACCCGGCCTTGATTTTGATACTCAAAAAATCATTCTTCCCGTTGAAGCGCCTGTAAAATCCACCGGGCACCTTCAGATACTTTACGGCAACCTCGCAACCGGCGGCAGTGTGGCCAAGATCAGCGGCAAGGAAGGCGAACGGTTTTCAGGCCCCGCACGTGTATTCAACGGCGAACAGGACCTGATAGCAGGTATCCGTAACGGTAAGGTAAAAGAAGGCGATGTGGTGGTCATAAGGTATGTAGGCCCCAGGGGCGCACCCGGCATGCCCGAAATGCTCAAACCAACTTCAGCGATCATTGGCGCAGGACTCGGAAAAACAGTGGCGCTTATTACCGATGGCCGTTTCAGCGGAGGCACACATGGGTTTGTAGTGGGACATATAACACCGGAAGCATTTGATGGCGGGCTCATAGCATTGGTAGAAGATAACGATATCATAGAGCTGGACGCAGTAGGCAGGAATATGATCCTCCATGTTTCTGAAATGGATATCGAATTAAGAAGAAAGAACTGGAAACAGCCCGCGCTTAAAGCAACAAAAGGTGTTTTATATAAATACGCCAAACAGGTAACAACAGCAGCAGAAGGCTGTATAACGGATGCCTGAGTAAATAAAAAACAAATGACGCTAAGGTCATTGACGTAAAAAAAAGTTATGGAAACAATTGAATTGAAAGCCGCAACAGAGATCAAATCAACACCCGTTACAACCATCAGCGGTTCTGAAGCGGTATTAAATGCCATGATCGCAGAAGGGGTGGAAACCATTTTCGGTTATCCCGGCGGGGCCATCATGCCAATCTATGATGCACTGTATGATTATTCAACCAGGATCAACCATATCCTGGTCCGTCACGAACAGGGAGGCATACACGCAGCACAGGGCTTTGCAAGAAGCTCCGGAAGAACAGGGGTGGTTTTCGCAACCAGTGGCCCGGGTGCAACAAACCTGGTAACCGGACTGGCAGATGCCATGATTGACTCTACGCCGTTGGTATGTATTACCGGCCAGGTCTTTGCACACCTGCTGGGCACCGACGCTTTCCAGGAAACAGACGTGATCAATATCACCACACCGGTTACCAAATGGAACTACCAGGTGACCGATGCCTCAGAGATCCCGGCCGTACTGGCCAAGGCATTTTATATAGCCAAAAGCGGCAGGCCCGGCCCGGTTCTTATCGATATAACCAAGAATGCGCAGATCCAGCAATTTGAATACAGCGGATATACGCCGTGTACCCATATCCGTAGTTATCGCCCCAAACCTGTTGTACGCAAAAAATATGTGGAAGAAGCCGCCAAACTCATCAATGAAGCTGAAAGGCCTTTTGTGATTTTCGGACAAGGTGTTATCCTGGGCAAAGCAGAAAAAGAATTCAAAGCTTTTATAGAAAAGGCTGGCATTCCCGCAGCCTGGACGATACTTGGACTGAGTGCCCTGCCAACGGATCATCCGCTGAATACCGGTATGCTGGGAATGCACGGAAACTATGGGCCTAACGTATTAACCAATGAATGTGATGTACTGATTGCCGTTGGTATGCGGTTCGACGACCGTGTGACTGGCCGGCTGGATAAATATGCAAAGCAGGCAAAAGTGATCCACCTGGATATCGACCCCTCTGAAATTGACAAGAATGTAAAAACTACTGTTCCTGTCTGGGGCGACTGTAAAGAAACCCTTCCCATGCTCACCGCGCTGGTGGAACATAAGATGTACCCGCAATGGTTGCAGAAATTCAGAGACTGTGCACAAAAAGAAGAAGAAGAGCTGATTCATGAAGAGTTGAATCCGTCAGGAGAAATTCTCACCATGGGTGAAGTGATCAATACCCTTAACGAGCTTACCAAAGGTGATGCCATCATCGTAACCGATGTGGGGCAACACCAGATGGTAGCCTGCAGATATGCCAAATTCAATCAATCCAAAAGCTATGTTACTTCCGGCGGCCTGGGAACAATGGGCTTTGCCTTACCTGCTGCCATTGGTGCAAAATTTGGTGCCCCGGAAAGGACAGTTGTGGCCATCATCGGTGATGGCGGTTTCCAGATGACCATACAGGAACTTGGCACCATCATGCAGAGTAATGTAAATGTAAAGATCATCATCCTCAATAACAGGTTCCTGGGCATGGTGCGCCAGTGGCAGCAATTGTTCAACGAACGCCGATATTCTTTTGTAGATATCCAGAGCCCCGACTTTGTAGCCGTGGCAAAAGGGTATCGCATAGAAGGGCAATTGGTATCAGAAAGAAAGGATCTGAAAAATGCGCTGCAGGAAATGCTTACTCACCCCGGTGCATACCTGCTGGAGGTTATGGTTGGAAAAGAAAACAATGTATTCCCGATGGTACCGCAGGGATGCGGTGTTTCGGAGATCAGGCTTAAGTAAAAATATTGTTGCGGATGTATTCAATCCGCTAATTCGCAATTCGTTAATTCGCTAATTTTTTATGAAACAGGAATATACAGTAACGGTCTACACGGAAAACCAGGTTGGCCTGCTAAACCGCATCGCCATCATCTTTTCGCGTCGCAAGATCAATATCGAAAGCCTCAATACCTCACCTTCTGAAATTGAGGGTATACACCGCTTTACCATTGTTATTGATGAAACCGAAGATGTTGTGCGCAAACTGGTTCGGCAGATCGAAAAGCAGGTGGATGTGCTAAAAGCATATTTTAATACGAATGATCAGATCGTATGGCAGGAGCTGGCATTATATAAAGTTCCAACTGATGAGATTGCGGAAAAAGTAAAAGTGGAAAGGCTTTTGCGGGAACATGGCGCAAGGGCGGTCGTGATCAGGAAAGACTACACCATTTTTGAAACATCCGGACACCGGGAAGAAACAGACAAACTCATCAGTGTGCTGGAGCCATTCGGGCTGATCGAATTTGTACGCAGCGCGCGTGTGGCCATCATCAAGGAAAGTGCCGGTTTCCACGAAAAACTCAGGGAGTTTGAACAAGCCGAACCCAGTGAAGAAGCTATGGAGAACGAATACCTCGATCAGGGCAAGGATGTATTTGTAATGTAATTGTCTTTGTAAACTTTATTTCATTGCGGTTAATTTTTAAAATAATAAATCAACAATCATGGCAAAACTCAATTTTGGCGGCGTAGTAGAAAATGTGGTGACACGTGAAGAATTCCCCCTGGCAAAAGCTCAGGAAGTATTGAAAAATGAAATCGTAGCTGTCATTGGCTATGGCGTTCAGGGCCCCGGCCAGGCGCTCAACCAAAAAGAAAATGGCATCAACGTTATTGTAGGCCAGCGTAAAAATTCCAAAAGCTGGGATAAGGCAGTAAGGGACGGATTTGTTCCGGGCGAGTCCCTTTTTGATATTGAAGAAGCGTTGGAAAAAGGGACCATAATCTGCTACCTGCTCAGTGATGCGGCACAGATCGCCATGTGGCCAACCGTAAAGAAACATCTGACACCAGGCAAAGCCCTGTATTTTTCACACGGCTTCGGTATAACATATAATGAACAAACCGGCATCATTCCCCCACCCGATGTTGATGTATTCCTCGTGGCGCCAAAAGGCTCCGGAACTTCACTGCGCAGGATGTTCCTGCAGGGCCGTGGGCTGAACAGCAGCTACGCCATTTTCCAGGACGCAACCGGCCGTGCTTTTGACCGCGTGATCGCCCTGGGTATCGCTATCGGCAGCGGCTACCTGTTTGAAACCAATTTCAAGAAAGAAGTATTCAGCGATCTTACCGGCGAAAGGGGAACACTGATGGGTGCCATCCAGGGCATTTTCGCTGCACAATACCAGGTGCTGCGCGAAAGGGGCCACTCTCCTTCCGAAGCATTCAACGAAACCGTGGAAGAACTGACACAGTCGCTAATGCCGCTGGTGGCAGAAAACGGAATGGACTGGATGTATGCAAACTGTTCTACAACTGCGCAGCGTGGCGCACTCGACTGGTGGAAGAAATTCAGGGATGCCACATTGCCCGTGTTCAACGATTTGTACAGCAGTGTTGCGGCAGGTAAAGAAAGCCAGCGCAGCATCGATCTTAACAGCCAGCCGGATTACCGCGAGAAACTGGAAGTTGAACTCAAGGAACTCCGTGAAAGTGAAATGTGGCAGGCCGGCAAAACAGTACGCAGCCTGCGTCCTGAAAACCAGCCCGAAGCAAAAGAAGAACTTAAGCCTGTTGGCGAAATGGCTGACAGCAAAGCCTGATTCACCGGGCGGCAGGTGATACTGCCGCCCTTTATTTTTATATCAAGATGTCTGATACAGCAAACCTGTCAAAGCCCATTGTTCAAAATCCTTTTGGCCCACTCGGGCTTGATTTCGAGCGGGCCGCAGAGCGGTTACGCAAGATCGTTACCCATACCCCGCTGCAGTACAATGCACACCTGTCGAAAAAATATCACTGCCAGGTATACCTGAAAAGGGAAGACCTGCAGATAGTACGTTCCTATAAACTCCGCGGCGCATACAATATGATGAGCACCCTTGCACCCGGCTTACTGGAACGCGGAGTGGTATGTGCCAGTGCGGGAAATCACGCTCAGGGCTTTGCCTACAGCTGCAAAAAACTACAGGCCCATGGCGTGATTTTCATGCCGGTGATCACACCCAAACAAAAGATCGTACAGACAAGGATGTTTGGTGAGGACTGGATAGATATCAGGCTTGAAGGAGACACATTTGACGACTGCGCCAATGCAGCCAAAAAATTTACGGAAGAAAATAATATGATTTTCATCCCCCCCTTTGACGATGCACGCATCATAGAAGGTCAGGGAACTGTTGGTGTGGAAATCCTGCAGGACCTGAATCATATTGACTACATTTTTGTTCCCGTAGGCGGAGGCGGACTTAGTGCCGGTGTAGGCGCTTATTTCAAGATGCACTCACCGGACACAAAGATCATCGGGCTTGAGCCTGAAGGCGCCCCATCGATGTTTGAAGCACTGAAAGCAGGGCACCCCGTTCTGCTGGAAAGCATCGACCGTTTCGTAGACGGTGCTGCCGTAAAAAAAGTAGGTGACCTTACTTTTTCTGTCTGCAGGGAAGTGCTGGATGATATGCACCTTGTAGCAGAAGGAAAAGTATGTACAACCATTTTGAAATTGTATAATGAGGATGCCATTGTGGTTGAACCGGCTGGTGCGTTGTCCATAGCAGCACTGGATGACTATGCCGCACAGATACATGGCAAAAAAATTGTTTGTGTTGTCAGCGGCAGTAATAACGATATCGACCGAATGCCCGAGATCAAAGAAAGATCACTGCAATATGAGGGACTAAAACATTATTTCCTCATCAGCTTTGCCCAGCGACCGGGCGCATTAAAAGAATTCGTTAACAAGGTACTCGGGCCAACAGATGATATCACCCGTTTTGAATATATGCAAAAGACCAACAAAGAAGCCGGCCCGGCTTTGGTTGGTATAGAACTTAACAGCAGGCATGACTATGATGCCTTGCTGGAAAGAATGACAGCAACAGGAATCCGGTTTACAGAAATCAATAAGGACGATAAATTATACGGCTATCTTATTTGAATGTAACCACCAGGCCAGGAAGCCTTTTTAAACCTTTGGAAAAACAGTCACAGTATTGTTTTTTTTGTGGAAAAAAATTTGATAAACCGCTGAAAATACGCACCTTTTTTCGTAATTTCAACAGATTGCTTGCCCCATATTTGAATATCCGTATAGAAAAATCCCATTTTTTTAATTTTTTTCTAACAATTGCTTAAACGATATGGCAAGCAACACAGGATTATACCGTCCGGAATTTGAACACGACGCATGTGGAATAGGCTTTGTAGCCAACATCAAAGGAAACAAGAACCACCAGATTGTTTCTGACGCACTCACCATTCTGGAAAATATGGAACACAGAGGTGCTTGCGGTTGCGAAAACAACACAGGCGATGGTGCCGGTTTACTTATTCAGACCCCACACGAATTTTTCTTCGAAGAGTGCCTGAAACTGGGCGTTCACCTGCCAGCATTTGGCAAGTATGGCGTGGGTTGTATCTTCTTTCCAAAAGAGATCAGGCTTCGGGAAGAGTGCCGTGATATTTTCAATAGAACAGCAGAAAAACTTGGACTCGAAATCCTCACCTGGCGCAAAGTGCCTGTAAATCCACAGGATATCGGCCCCACCGCGCTTTCCGTAGAACCTGTCATGGAACAGGTTTTCATCGCCTGCCCGGATCACATCAGCGACCCGATGGCATTCGAACGTAAATTGTTTGTGCTCAGAAACCATTCGAGCCATATCATCAACAATACCGTTCGTAAAGATGCGATAGGCTTTTATATCTCCTCGCTTTCATACAAAGTAGTGGTTTATAAAGGGCAGCTTACAAGCCACCAGGTACGTTCTTATTTCAACGACCTCAGCAATAAGCGTGTTGTGAGCGCATTTGGATTGGTGCATTCCCGTTTTGCCACCAATACCTTTCCTTCCTGGAAACTCGCGCAGCCTTTCCGCTTCATTGCACATAATGGAGAAATAAATACACTGCAGGGAAACCTGAACTGGCTGAAGTCAAGTGAAAAAGGTTTCACGTCTCCCTATTTCACCAGGGAAGAAATGGAAATGTTGTTACCCATTGTAAGCGAGGGACAATCAGACAGCGCCAGCCTCGACAATATGATCGAATTACTCACCATGACCGGCCGCTCGCTGCCGCAGGTCATGATGATGCTCATTCCCGAAGCATGGGATGGTAATGATCAAATGGACCCGGTGAAAAAAGCCTTCTATGAATTTCATGCATCCATGATGGAACCCTGGGACGGGCCCGCATCCATTTCTTTCACAGACGGAAAGATGATCGGCGCAACACTGGACCGCAACGGGCTTCGGCCTTCAAGATACTGTGTAACTACGGATGACCGCGTGATTATGGCTTCTGAAACAGGTGTGCTGCCTGTTGACCCTAAGATGATAAAAGAAAAAGGAAGGCTCCAGCCCGGAAAAATGTTTGTAGTGGATATGGAACAGGGCCGCATCATCAGCGATGAAGAACTCAAGCAAAGCATTTGCACACAAAAGCCCTATAGCGACTGGCTGAACAAATATAAGATCAGGCTGAATGAACTGCCCGAGCCCAGGGTAATGTTCACCCATCTCGAACATGACCAGGTATTCAAATACCAGAAAGCATTTGGCTATACTACCGAAGACCTCGACCATATCATTGCACCGATGGCCATTGATGGGAAGGAACCTATCGGCTCCATGGGCACCGATGTGCCGCTGGCCGTTTTAAGCGACCAGCCACAGCACCTCAGCAGTTATTTCAAACAACTCTTTGCACAGGTGACCAATCCGCCAATAGACCCTATACGTGAACGTTTGGTAATGTCGCTGGCCACTTTTGTTGGCAACAACGGCAATATGCTGATCGAAGATCCCATTAGTGCGCATACAGTGGCGCTGAAACATCCTGTACTAACCAACCACGACCTGGAGAAAATCCGCAGTATCGATACAGGCATATTCCAGGCCAAAACATTGCAGTGTTATTTCAGGGCAGACGGCAAACCCGGATCGCTGAAATCGGCCCTGGACAGGATTTGCCGCTACGCAGTAGATGCTGTTGAAGACGGCTTTGAAGTACTGATCCTGCAGGACAGGGCCATTGATTCGGACCATGCACCCATACCATCTCTCCTGGCCACAGCATCAATCCATCATCATCTTATACGCAAAGGATTTCGCGGAAAAGTTGGCATCGTAGTAGAAGCCGGCGATGTATGGGAAGTGCATCACTTCGCCTGCCTGCTGGCGTTCGGCGCCACTGCCATCAACCCTTACCTGGCTTTGTCCACCATCCGCGACATGAAGCAGACAGGAAGGATGGAAACGGATATTGATCCCGAACAACTGAAAAAGAATTATATCAAAGCCGTCAATGAGGGACTACTGAAGGTTTTTTCCAAAATGGGCATATCAACCCTGCAGTCATACCAGGGAGCACAGATATTTGAGATCATCGGCCTCAACAAAGAAGTAGTTGATAAATGTTTTACAGGAGCTGTTTCCCGTATCGAAGGAATGGGACTGGATGAGATTGCCCGTGAATCACTGGCAAAGCACCAGCTTTCCTTCAGCCGTAAAGACATACCTGTAGATCGGCTACCCGTTGGCGGTATCTACCAGTGGAAGCGTAAAGGTGAATTTCATTTGTTTAACCCTCAAACGATTCACCTCCTGCAGCATTCTACCAGGACCAATGATTACAATGTCTATAAAAAATATTCAAAGCTTGTAAACGACCAGTCGGAGAAAGCTTGCACGCTGCGCAGCCTGTTTACGTTTAACCGCAGCCGTGCAGCCATTCCCATTGAAGAAGTTGAACCGGCGGAAAGTATTTATAAAAGGTTCGCCACCGGTGCCATGTCTTTTGGTTCGATTTCCTGGGAAGCCCACACCACACTGGCTATTGCAATGAACCGCTTAGGTGCCAAAAGTAATACCGGAGAGGGCGGAGAGGACGAGTCCAGATACGAAAGGTTACCCAACGGAGACTCTATGCGCTCTGCCATCAAACAGGTAGCCTCTGCCCGTTTTGGTGTAACCAGTTTATACCTGACCGAGGCAGATGAACTACAGATCAAAATGGCACAGGGCGCCAAACCCGGAGAAGGCGGACAACTTCCCGGACATAAAGTAGATGAATGGATCGGCAGGGTAAGGCATTCGACACCAGGCGTCGGTTTAATATCCCCGCCACCGCACCACGATATTTATTCTATTGAAGACCTTGCACAGCTGATTTTTGACCTTAAGAATGCAAACCGCGCTGCACGCATCAGCGTAAAGCTGGTTTCGAAAGCAGGTGTAGGAACCATTGCAGCAGGTGTGGCAAAAGCAAAATCAGACGTCATTCTCATTTCAGGCTATGACGGCGGTACGGGTGCATCACCCGTGAGTTCCATAAGGCATGCAGGTTTGCCCTGGGAACTGGGACTGGCAGAAACCCACCAGACCCTGGTAAAAAATCGGTTACGCAGTCGCGTTACTGTACAAACCGATGGCCAGTTAAAAACCGGAAGGGACATAGCTATCGCCACCTTATTAGGCGCAGAAGAATGGGGTGTAGCCACAGCAGCGCTGGTGGTGGAAGGTTGTATACTCATGCGCAAATGCCATTTAAATACCTGTCCGGTTGGTGTAGCCACCCAGGACCCGGAACTTCGCAAACGCTTTAACGGCGCGGCAGAATACGTGGTCAATTTCATCCAGTTCCTTACCCGTGAATTACGGGAGATCATGGCAGAACTTGGATTTCGCACGATCAATGAAATGGTGGGACAGGTACAAACACTGGGCATGAGAGAGGATATTAAACACTGGAAATACAGCAAACTTGATCTCTCTCCCATCTTATACCAGGAACCTGAATCACGTTATACAGGCCTGTACAAACAGGAAGAACAGGATCATGGGCTTTTGGGTGTACTTGACTGGCATTTGCTGGAAAAAGCAAAACCGGCAATCGATAAAAAAGAAAAAGTATACGCAGAATTTCCTATCCGTAATACGGACCGCACAACAGGAACCATACTTTCCAATGAGATTACTAAAATCCACCGCGCTGCGGGACTGCCTGACAACACCATTCATTTCCGCTTCAATGGAACGGCAGGCCAGAGTTTTGGCGCTTTCAATACCTGCGGCGTTACGCTGGAACTTGAAGGTGATGCCAATGATTATTTCGGTAAGGGCTTAAGCGGGGCAAGGCTGATTGTTTATCCACCCAAAGAAGCGGCCTATGTTCCGGAAGAAAATATCCTTATCGGCAATGTGGCATTTTATGGCGCCACTGCCGGCCAGGCCTATATCCGGGGTAAGGCAGGCGAGCGTTTTGCCGTTCGCAATTCAGGCGCAACAGCCGTTGTGGAGGGAGTGGGTGATCATGGATGTGAATATATGACCGGCGGAACTGTTGTGATACTTGGAGAAACCGGGAGAAACTTCGCGGCAGGAATGAGTGGCGGTATTGCCTTTGTGTATGATGTTAAGGGTTTGTTCCCGTCTCTTTGCAATTTAGAAATGATCGACCTTGATCCGGTGGAAGACGAAGACGTCGCCTCATTGAAACAACTCATCCTCGATCATTATCTCTATACAGGAAGTACGGTTGCCAAGTTCGTTCTTGACGACCTGGAAAACCAGTTGAGGCATTTTGTAAAAGTATTCCCCAGGGATTATAAGCGGGCGCTGAGCATCAAAGCAGGTAGCTTGAAAACCATAACCAAATAATTTAACGGAAATGCGTACACGAAAAACGAGTATGCATTCCAACAAAAGATACGTATATGGGTAAGCCAACAGGATTTATAGAATTTACCAGGGAACTGCCATCTAAAAAACCGGTGACGGAAAGGCTGCACGATTATAAGGAGTTCATAGACCGTTTTTCAGAGAAAGGCCTAAATCAGCAGGCTGCCCGCTGCATGAATTGTGGTGTACCTTTTTGCCATCATGGCTGCCCGCTGGGAAATGTAATTCCAGAGTTTAACGATGCGGTATATCACCAGCGCTGGCAGGAGGCATATGATATCCTCAGCAGTACCAATAATTTCCCCGAGTTTACCGGCCGGATTTGTCCCGCTCCTTGTGAGAGTTCCTGTGTACTTGGAATCAATCAGCCACCGGTAGCCATTGAGGAAATAGAAAAGCACATCATCGAAATAGCTTTTGAAAAAGGATATGTCAAGCCCCGAAAGCCCAATATGCGCAGCGGGAAGAAAATTGCCGTTGTAGGCTCAGGCCCGGCAGGTATGGCAGCTGCCGCTCAGCTTAATTATGCCGGCCACCTTGTAACGGTATTCGAAAGGGATGATGCCCCCGGGGGATTATTGCGGTATGGTATACCCGATTTCAAGCTTGGAAAAGAAATCGTGGAAAGAAGGATAAAGCTGATGGAAGAAGAAGGTATTACATTCCGCTGTCATGCTAACGTTGGGGTGAATGTAAACCTGAACGACCTGCTGCGGGAATATCATGCGATCGTTTTATCAGGAGGCTCAACCGTACCCCGCGACCTGGATATCCCTGGCCGGGAACTGAAAGGCATCCATTTTGCCATGCCCTTCCTTAAGCAGCAAAATAAACGCGTAGCCGGCAGGGACCCTTTATCCGGACAAGGGGTTGAAAGCAATGTACTGGAAGAAGAAATAACAGCTAAAGGAAAAAGAGTAGTTGTTATTGGCGGTGGCGATACCGGAAGCGATTGTGTGGGAACATCCAACCGTCATGGTGCCGTTGCAGTTACACAATTCGAGCTTATGCCCAAACCACCGGAGAGTCGCAATATGCTTATGCCCTGGCCCACATACCCGATGGTGCTGAAAACATCGTCTTCACATGAAGAAGGATGCGAAAGGCAATGGGCCATAGCCACTAAAGAATTTATTGGTGATGAAAAGGGCAATCTTAAAGCATTGAAACTGGTTGACCTTGAATGGAAATTCACGGAAGAAGGCAGGCCTGCGCAGTTTATTGAAAGGCCGGGCAGTGAACGCATTGTTGACTGTGAACTGGTTTTACTTGCCATGGGTTTTACCCATCCCCAGCAGGAAGGACTTTTACAGGAACTGGATATTGCACTGGATGAAAGGGGAAATGTAAAAGCAACAGAAAAAGATTTTCAAACCAATATTGGCCGGATCTTCAGTTGTGGCGATATGCGCAGGGGCCAGTCATTGGTAGTATGGGCCATCAGCGAGGGAAGGGAATGCGCCCGTAAAGTAGATGAATACCTGATGGGCCATTCATTACTCGAATCCAAAGACAGCAACCTGATTGCGTTATAAATTACACTGATTAGTACATAAAGCCACCCACAGGGGTGGTTTTTTTTGAATCAAAGTGGAATGTTGAAAGTTTTGATGTTATCGTGCTGTGCTATTAAACATCTTTAAATAACTATTCGATTTAAAAAAAATAAGATCCTTCACTTTTTCTACAATACTCAAACCTATAGATGCAACCCGGGTTCAGGATGAACAAAATGCTCTGACTTGTCATGCCGACGAAGGAGGCATCTTACTGGTGAGCATTGCTAAGATCCCTCCTTCGTCGGGATGACAAATAATCATAGAGTTACAAACATAGGATGACAATACGCTCTGCCTTGTCATGCCGACGCAAGAGGCATCTTTCTGGTGAGCATTGCTAAGATCCCTCCTTCGTCGGGATGACAAATAATCATAGAATGACAAACATAGGATGACAATACGCTCTGACTTGTCATGCCGACGAAGGAGGCATCTTTCTGGTGCGCATTGATATGATCCCTCCTTCGACAGGGATGACAAATATTCATAGAATGACAAAAATAGGATGACAAGTATAAAACCGGGGCATTACAGTTCAATTCAAGGAACTGTACCATAGCAGAAACGAGGTAATAATGAAAGGTGAAAAAAGATCAAAAATCAAAGGCAATTTTACTTCCCAAAAAACTCCGGCGTAAATAACGCAGATAATGGAAAATTCATATTATATTTTTCAATATATTTTATTTATTCAGAAGTTATTTTTTCGTAACATTTATGCCAATCGGCTTTTATGCATTCATAACTTATTTATTTTCAGTACAATAATTGACATTTTTTATTTATCTCTAATCATATTACATATTTTCATATGTGTATATTTATAGCTTTTTACGGTTACTTTTTCCGTTTTTAAGGATTAACATTGCAATAGCAAACAACTAACTAGATAACCAAACTGCTCAGTTATGAAGAAAATTGGAACCAAAGAAGCGTTACCGTTTCTTATCCTCACAATCCTCGCCGTTGCGGCCATTTTTGTTCCCGCCCTGCCAAATTTTGATGATGGCGGTAAGTATAATGCAGCTGATATTTCCTGGATCATTGTTGCCACAGCAATGGTGTTTTTAATGACCCCCGGACTTGCCTTTTTCTACGGAGGCATGGTGCACAGAAAAAATGTGATTTCTACTATGATCAAAAGTGTGGTAGCAGCCGGTGTTGTTAGTGTTATTTGGGTAGCCTTTGGATACAGCCTTGCTTTTGGCGATTCAATAGGTGGTTTTATTGGAAGCCCACTGACACATTTGTTCTATAAAGGTGTAAACTCAGGCGAACCCTGGAGCCTCGCACCAACGATACCTAAAACATTATTCTCTCTTTTCCAATTAATGTTCGCCATCATTACCCCGGGCCTGGTAGTTGGTGCCATTGCGGAAAGGGTTCGTTTTACCTCTTATATCTTGTTTACTGTTCTGTTTAGCATCCTTGTATATGCCCCACTGGCACACTGGAGCTGGCATCCTGATGGGTTCTTGTTTAAATGGGGTGCCCTTGACTTTGCAGGTGGCACTGTAGTACACATTTCTGCCGGTTGTGCGGCCCTCGCAGGCGCATTGGTTTTAAAACGCCGAAAAGTACATATCGATAAAGAAGAAATACCACCTGCTAATGTGCCTTATGTTTTGATTGGTACCGGATTGTTATGGTTTGGCTGGTTTGGTTTCAATGCCGGTTCTGCCCTGGGTGCTAATGCTTTGGCGGTCTCTGCTTTTGCTACCACCAATACAGCTGCTGCAGCAGCCGGTTTATCCTGGATGTTTTTTGATGTAATGCGCGGCAAAAAACCTTCTGTTTTAGGATTTTGTATCGGTGCAGTTGTTGGACTGGTTGCCATTACACCCGGCGCTGGTTTTGTAGCAATTCCTCAAAGTATTTTTATAGGCGTAGTAGCAGCCGTGATTTCCAACCTGGCTGTATATTATAAATCAAAATCAAAACTGGATGATACACTGGATGTATTCCCCTGCCACGGACTAGGTGGTATCGTTGGAATGCTGCTGACCGGTGTCTTTGCTACAAAAGCAGTCAATGGGGCCGGCAACGACGGGCTTTTCTATGGTAACCCCGAATTCTTCTTCGTACAGCTGAAAGCCATGGCCATCGCCGTGACATACAGTTTTGTGGTTTCCTTTGCCATATTTAAATTCATCAATTTCATCCTGCCACTCCGCGTTTCCTCTGAGGACGAAGAAATGGGCCTTGATGCTTCCCAGCACAACGAAAAATATGTTCAGGGAACTTTGCTGGTTCGCAGCAGCGAAAACGGTAAAAAAGACCGTGAAGTGGAAGTGATGTTAGAGAAAGGTACAGTAGAAGAAGTCATATAGGACTAGTATAGATTTTCTTCACCGTACCCTTCATTTTAGAACTATAAAACCAAAACAATGTTACGAAAAATCTTTGTAATAGCCATTGCTATGGCTTCAGCTCAATACAGTTTTGCCCAGGAAGCAGTTGCCCCTGTAGATGATAAAAAATCTACAACTACTTTAAACGCTTTCGTGGATGTTTATTATCGCTATGATTTTAGTCAAAACCCTGCCAACAACAGAACCAGTTTTACCAACAGCCACAATTCATTTGAACTGGGTATGGCTTCTTTCAGATTAATGCACAGCGTTGGAAAAGTTAGTATGGTAGCAGACGTGGGATTTGGACAAAGGGCCAAGGAATTCTCTTATAATGAAACAGGAATTACTGCCGCAATCAAACAATTGTATGTCAGTTACGCTGCAACGGACTGGCTGAAACTTTCTATGGGTAGCTGGGCTACGCATGTTGGTTACGAACTTGTAGACGAATGGGCAAACCGGAATTATTCCATGTCTTATATGTTTTCCTGGGGCCCTTTTTTCCATACCGGAATTAAAGCCGAGGCAACCTTTGGAAAAGCCGGCTTAATGCTTGGCGTTGCAAATCCCACAGATTACAAAGCCGCTCCGTTGAACAGTAAAAAGTTTATTCTGGGCCAATTCAGTTATGGCTTTACAGATGATATAAAAGCCTACTTCAACTATGTTGGAGGTAAAAGATATTCTGACAGTGCAAAGACAAACCAGTATGATCTTGTAGTAACAGCTAAATTGAATGACAAATTCAGCCTTGGCTACAACGGCACGGTGAATACAACTAAATTTCAGGTTGATAACAAATATGATACGGATGCAAAAGCCTGGTGGGGATCTGCTGTTTATGTGAATGTTGATCCTTCTGAAAAATTCGGGGTAACACTCAGGTCTGAATATTTCAGCGACAAAAATCAACTTGTGGCCATGTCTCTCTCACCAGTAGGTGCGGCCATATTCGCCAATACGTTATCGGCTAATTTCAGGATTGCAGGTTTAACCATCATACCTGAATTTAGATATGAAACCGCCAGCAATGATGCGTTCTTTGACAAAGAAGGCGGACCGAAATCAGGCAATGCCAGCGTATTGATAGCGGCAATTTATAAGTGGTAAAAGCAGTTTAAGTTGGGTCATAATCAAACCAGGGCGTCTTTCTAGATGCCCTGCTTCTTTTGAGCAGGATTCTGAGGATTGAATGGATGGGCATGATGGATTGCAGAATTAACAAGGATTTCTTTGCTGCAATTATACTTTGCAGTTAAATGATCAAGCAGAATTCCTGCCGGCATTTATGATCCCAAACGAACACCGCATCACCAGCTTCTCGTAACTCGTTTTCTCAGGGGACTGTTGTATCAGTTTTTCATCCAGCTCACGGACGCGGGTAATCGCATATTGCTGGATGGTGGTTAAGGGCAGTACAATGCGCTCACGCATTTGTACCGACAATTGCTCAACCGGATAGTCAGACATCAGCTCCGATTTCCCGGATAACATGAAAATATATCGCCTGGTAAGTTCATACTCATTAAAAATCATATTCCAAATCTCCCCATAGACCGGATGGTTACTCAGAAATGCAGTCAGCGGGAAATAACACTTGCGCATGGCCATCTCACAGTTATCCATCAGCGTTTTAAAAAAAGCAGACTGCTGATATAATTTCCTGACCTCGCCCAGCCTGCCGGATTCATCCATTTTTTTCATGGCCGTACCCACACCGTAATAACCTGTAACATTTTGTTTCAACTGGCTCCATGCGCCTACAAAAGGAATGGCCCGCAGATCTTTTAAAGATAAACGTCCGGAGGCTCCCCGCTTTGCCGGTCGGCTGCCGATATTTGTTTCTGCATAAAATCTTAGCGGACTTGCATGACCAAGATATTCCAGGAAATAAGGATGGTCACGGAGATCGGTGTAAGCCAAATAACTTGACTGTGCGAGCTCCTGTAATAATGAAGCTTCTTTAAGATCCATTGTTATCGTCAGATCAGAGAAGAGATCATTACTTATGCCGGCATGGATCAATTGTTCCATATTGAATTGTGCCGCATCAATGATACCAAAATTTGAACTCACTGTTTGCCCTTGAATGGTAAGCTGGATCTCCTTGTTTTCGATATTCCTTCCAAGTGATGAATAGAACTTATGTGTCTTACCTCCTCCCCTGGCTGGCGGCCCGCCCCTGCCGTCAAAGAACACCACATCAATTCCGTGTTCCCTGGAAATGCGGGTGAGGTCTTCCTTGGCTTTATAGATACTGAAATTTGCCATCAGGTAGCCGCCATCTTTTGTGCCATCGCTAAACCCAAGCATGATTGTCTGCCTGCTTTTCCTTCGCTTCAGGTGAGCCGCATAAACCGGATTCGTATATAGTTCGCGCATCGATTTTTCCGCTTCCAGTAGATCATCCACTGTTTCAAAAAGCGGCACGATATCAACCTTTATTTCTTCAGGCTTCCATCCGTTTAGCAGAAAAAGTGCAAAAACCTCAATCGCATTCAGCGCACTGTTACACTGGCTGATGATATACCTGCCGGAACCCTGTTCACCATTGAAAAGCTGTATCTCTTTTATCGCAGAAACAGTCTGTAAAGTATCTTTAACCAGCGGATCCGTAAACTGTTCGGGCTTCACAGTTTTTGTGATATCCGTAAGTGCTGTAATCTTTTCCTCATTTGTCAGTGATTCATAATGATCAGGGAGCACATCGGATCCAGCGGCAATTTCTGCAAGCACTTTACCATGGATCGAACTATCCTGCCTGATATCGAGAGATGCAAAATGCAAACCGAATAATTCAACACGGTTAATGAGCTGATTCACCAGGTTTACAAAAAGACCGTTGTGCTGATACACCAGGATTTGCCTGATCTGCTCTAAAGTATCCAGTATTTCCTGTTGCGTTATATCAGTCCGCTGATCAGGTATGAAAATATTATTATATAATTTTTTCTCCAGTTCCTGCAAGGAAGCCTCTACGCCTTCAAATGTGAGCCTGCGCCTTAGCTTACGTACATCAAGATAATAACACTTGATGATGCTGCCGCGTAAAGCATCGGCCACTTTTAAAGTTGTACCGGCAGTAACAAATGGATTACCATCGCGGTCGCCGCCGGGCCAGAAACCCATATGAATAAGTGGATTATCCGGAGATACGGCATCTGCAAACTGCGTTTTCATAAAAGTCAGTATACGCCCTGCAGCATGGTAGAAAACATTCTCCAGGTACCAGATAAGGCTAATGGCTTCATCAAATGGCGTGGGTTTCTGCTTCTTGAAAAAAGGTGTCTTGCCTAATTGCTGCAGGTACATATTGATCTGTCCCACATTATTCTCGGCGATGGCCCTGGACAGATCGTTAATTATCCCCAGTACCGCACCGGGATAAAACTGGGTAGGGTGTGCCGTTAGTACAAGCCTGACAGAAAAGTCCTTTAATTTTTCAGCCAGCTCGGTTTCCTTTTTGGAAACATTCACCTCATTTTCCAGGTTCTTAAGTGTACCTACACCCGACATATCATTCACTTCCCGGAAAGCCGCATCTTCCAAAGCATCAAAAAGCACAACCTGCCGTTCCACATATTGTACAAACCGAAAAAGCACATCAAGCCTTTCCTGCTCTGAAATGTAAGAAGTGTGCCGGGTGAAGAATTCCTCAATGATCTCTACAGGGCTCTGCTTTTTCTTATAACCTTCCTCGCAATTGGATAAAAGCAAAGACAACAGGATGCCTGTCTTTTCGATCCGGTGAAACGGAAGCGAAGTAAACAGGCTGTTATATAACTGGAACTTGATGCCTACCTGTGTTTTGAACTGCTGCAGGGCAGCAGAAGAAGTCGTACTCATGGAACTGGAATTTTCCTGGTTTTGGAACTTGCGGCAAGCAATAAACGGAAGATGAAGTTAACTTAAATTCTTTTGGACTGTGCTTGTTTTTTGAATTTTCTGTGCTATCTTCGGTTCTCTTAAATGGTAAATAGTTCCACATATCATTTTTCTATTCCCGGGCAGGGCCTCTCTGCAACAACCATTATTATTACTACCACAACCCGTTAAGGGTTGCACAATTACATACCATTCATTGGGCCTTGAGCTACTAACCTTTTGCGGGAAAAGATCACTTTATTATCATAAAACACATCATGAACCAGGTTTTGAAATTCGGCGGCAGTTCTGTTGCAAACGCCCAAAATATCAGGAAAGTCATAGAGATTGTTGCACAAAGAAAAAATCGCGGAAAAGCCATTGTGGTTGTTTCCGCTTTAGGCGGCACCACAGATGCCCTGCTGCATTGCGGGAACCAGGCCGCCAGCGGATCCGAAGAGTATAAAACAGCCCTGGCTTCCCTGGAACAACGCCACCTGGATGCCGTAAAGGAACTTCTACCGGTACAGCAACAAAGCGCCACCCTCAGCCTGGTCAAGAAAAATTGTAACGACCTCGAAGATATTTGCAACGGTGTTTTTCTCCTGGGAGAAATCTCTCCCCGCACGCGCGACCGCATAGTTAGTTACGGAGAACTTCTCTCCTCCCAGATTATTGCCGCAGCATTCAGCGCCTCCGGTCATAATGCCGGCTGGAAAGATGCCCGGGACCTGGTGCGTACCAACAGTGATTTCGGACAGGCCATCGTTGATTTCCAAACCACCGATGAACTGATATCTGCATATTTTGCAAATGACGATCATGAGATACTCGTTATTCCGGGATTCATATCATCCAATGCTGCAGGGGCTACCACAACCCTTGGCCGCGGCGGTTCAGATTATACTGCAGCTATTTTTGCAGCCGCATTACAAAGCGAAATACTTGAAATATGGACCGATGTATCCGGCATGATGACCGCAGACCCGCGCTGGGTGAGCAATGTACGCATCATCCCTTCCATCTCCTACCAGGAAGCCATGGAACTATCCCACTTTGGTGCCAAAGTGATCTACCCTCCAACGATCCAGCCGGTAATGACAAAGAACATTCCCGTTTGGATAAAAAATACTTTTTCTCCTGAAGATCCGGGTACCGTCATTGAAAATATACCTTCCGGGAATGGCGATATCATCAGGGGAATATCCAGCATAAATAATATTGCGCTTATAAGTCTGGAAGGTAGCGGTATGGTTGGTGTTCCCGGTTTTTCAAAACGCCTCTTTGAAGCGCTGGCACAGGCACAGATCAATGTGATCCTGATCACCCAGGGCTCTTCCGAACACAGCATTTGCGTAGGTATTGATTCTGCCAAAAGCGATCAGGCAAAATCGGTTGTTGACGAGGCCTTTTCGGTAGAGATCGCATTACAAAAAGTTGAACCACTGGACCTTGAAAAAGATCTGTCAATTTTAGCCCTTGTGGGAGAAAATATGAAAAGCCATCCGGGCATCAGCGGGAAAATGTTTGGTGCCCTGGGACGCAATGGTGTTAATGTTCGCGCTATTGCACAAGGATCTTCAGAAAGAAATATTTCTGCTGTCATATCCACGGCAGATGTGAGAAAGGCCCTAAATGTGCTGCATGAGGAGTTTTTCGAAACAACCTACAAACAGGTGAACCTTTTCATAACGGGAACGGGTAATGTAGGCGGAAAGCTTTTGGCACAACTGAAGCAGCAGCAGCAGTACCTTGCGGAACACCTTCGCTTACAGATCCGCGTTATGGGCCTTTCCAACAGTCGTAAGATGCTGATCAGCGAAGACGGTATCGACCTGGATAAATGGACCGAAGTTTTGGCAGATGCGGAACCGGCCGACCTGGATGCATTTACGGATGCTATGATAAAAAGAAACCTGCGCAATACCGTATTCGTTGATATAACAGCAAGCGATAAGGTACCCTCCGTGTATGAAAAACTACTGCGCAAATCTTTATCGATCGTTGCCTGCAATAAAATTGCGGCTTCCTCTGCTTTTGTCAATTACAAAAAGCTGAAGGACCTGGCGAGGGAATTCAATTGCAGGTTCCTATTTGAAACCAATGTGGGAGCGGGTTTACCGGTAATAGGCACGTTGAACGACCTGCTTGGCAGCGGGGATAAGGTCAATCGTATTGAAGCCGTTCTGAGTGGTACCCTGAATTTTGTATTCAATAATTATGACGGCACAAAACCATTTGCAGAAGTGGTCAGGCAGGCGCAGGATGAAGGTTATACAGAACCGGATCCACGTCTCGATCTCAGCGGTAAGGATGTCATGCGCAAGATCATGATCCTTGCCAGGGAAACCGGTGAAAAAATGGAGATGGAAGATATTACCTGTAATGCATTTCTTCCGCCTTCCTGTATGGAAGGTTCCGTAGATGATTTCTACAAAGAGATGGCCGCTAAAGAAGTTCACTTCAAAGCCATTTATGATAAAGCTGCTGCTGCCGGAAGCAAACTTAAATTTGTGGCAAGTTATAACCTTGGAAAAGCTGAAGTTGGCCTGCAGCA
>JBGSHT010000034.1:0-5304 GCA_041752135.1 Chitinophagaceae bacterium
AAAAAATAAACCATTGCGGCATCACGCCATAGAATGGATTGAAACCCAATTCGATCATTTCAGCAGTGATCAGCTTTCCTTTGTGATGTGTCAGCAACCATGCGCCCTGCCCCAGGTAGTTTAAGATCAGACTTGTCTTTACAAAAATCCAGGAAAACCGGATATTCCACTTACCACAGTGGCCCAGGTCTGAATAGAGCGCTTCCGCTCCTGTAGTACAAAGAAATACCCCGCCTAACAGATAAAAACCGCTTGGATAGGTAATCAGCAGTTTGATCCCATAATAAGGATTAAAGGCACGGAGAATACTGATGTCCTCAAAAAGATGCATGACACCCAGAATGGCCAGCATGGCAAACCAAACAGACATGACCGGCCCAAAAAATCTGCCAATGAAAGCTGTACCAAATTGCTGGATAAAAAATAAAACAGTCAGTATCCCCATTACAATGTAGATAACTGTCCATTGACTGATTTCATTAAAAGCAGGAACCTGCTTCAAACCTTCAATGGCTGAAGTGACAGAGATCGGTGGAGTGATCATCCCATCAGCCAGCAATGCAGCACCTCCTAACATCGCAGGGATCACCAGCCATTTTCTCCTGCGCCTGACAAGGGCAAATAATGAAAATATACCCCCCTCCCCTTTGTTATCAGCCTGAAGAGTGAGGATGACGTATTTTACGGTAGTCTGCAGCGTAAGTGTCCAGATAATGAGTGAGAGCGATCCGATGATCAATTCTTCAGTGATCACTTTTCCATTGGTAATGGCATTCAGAACATACAAAGGAGAAGTGCCTATATCGCCATAAATAATACCCAGTGCTATCAAAAGGCCTGCAACAGAAACACGATTATGTGTTGACATGGTACAAATTTGGATACCAAAAGTAGAATGGTAAATGTCAATTTGATGTTACATCACTCAAATCTTTATAAAATCTTTATGCCTTTTAAAACTATTCTGTTGCAGGCTCAGTGAGTAAAAACTAACTTTGATCCATACGGCACAAATGAGTAAATACATATTTCATAAGGTCTCCATAAGCAAACAATACCTGTATAGCGTAACTGCAATTATTGCAGTTGCTGTAATATGTTTCTTTCTTTCGGGTCTAATGGGATACAGGGTAGTTGCATTGGTTTTGCTGCTTACGGTTTCCATTCTGGCTGTGACTTTTGATATATTACCAGTATTGGTTGCAGCCGCATTAAGTGCGCTTATATGGGACGTATTCTTTATCCCGCCAAGGTTTACCATTCATGTGGACAATACAGAAGATGCCATACTACTGATTATGTATTTCATTATTGCCATGATCAATGGTGTGCTTACTTACAGGATCAGGCAGGCAGAAAAAGCCGCACAGCTGAGAGAAGAAAGGGCCAATAGCGTTAAATTGTATAATACCATTTTGAATTCTCTTTCGCATGAACTCAGGACCCCCATTGCAGCCATTATAGGGGCCACGGATAATTTACAATTGAATGACAACCTTACGGAAGAAAATAAAACGCAATTGTTATCAGAAATTTCCAAAGCATCATTACGGCTCAATCAACAGGTAGAGAACCTGCTCAATATTTCCAGGCTTGAATCCGGACATATCAAGCCTAAAAACGACTGGTGTGATATTGTTGAACTGGTTTACGATGTAGTAAAAAGGGTGGAAGAAAACAGCACGAAAAGAAAGATCAACATCAGTATTAACCAGCATTTACCGCTATGCGCGGTTGACAAAGGCATGCTGGACCAGATCATATATAATTTGCTTAACAATGCGGCCATTCATACAGACCCGAAATGCAGGATTGATATTCTCGTTACCTGTCATGCCGATGTCCTTGAAATATTGATCAAAGACAATGGAGAAGGTTTCAAGAACATTGAAAGCAAAGATGTTTTTGATAAATTCTCCCGTTCAAAAAACCCCAAAACTTCAGGTTCAGGGTTGGGTTTATCCATCGTCAAGGGATTTACAGAAGCCCTTGGCGGAACCGTGCAGCTGGATAATAAGAAGGGCAAGGGGGCAAGTTTTCTGCTATCTATCCCCGTTAAAACAAGCCATCCAAAAATTCCAATGTGATGAATAAGGCAGAAATTCTGATCATAGATGATGAACCGCAAATAAGGAAATTGCTGGAGATCACCCTGCAAAGCAACGGGTTTGCGGTTAAGTGTGCCACTTCGGCTAAAGAAGGCATAATCATGGCCGGCAATCATCCGCCGGAATTGATCCTGCTCGACCTCGGCTTGCCGGATCAAAGTGGCCATAACGTTTTAAAGAGTTTACGACAGTGGTATACCAATCCCGTCATTATACTATCCGTTCAAAAAAATGAGGAAGACATTATCAAAGCACTTGACAATGGCGCCAACGACTATTTATCAAAACCCTTCAGGACCGGCGAATTACTGGCGCGAATCCGGTCAGCAATAAGAAACATCAATGCGGAAGAAAAGGAAAACATACTAAACATTGATAATCTCGAAATAGACCTGTCAACAAGGACCGTGAAAAAAGATAACCAATTGGTTAAGTTGACTTCAACAGAATACAACCTTTTGGCTTTACTGGTTAAAAACGAAGGCAAGGTATTAACGCATCAGTATTTACTCCGTGCGATCTGGGGGCCGGGGTATATAAACCAGTCGCAGTATCTGCGTGTTTTCATTGCGCAGATCAGGAAAAAAATTGAAGATGATCCAAACAGGCCAAAGTATTTGCTGACAGAATCGGGGGTGGGTTACCGGTTTATGAGTAGCCAATAAATCAGATTAAGAAGCAGGACAATTTTTCTATATGATCAAATTTGATCAATCCATCGCTCTTTCAATACCTTTATCCGGTATCAGCCAAATGATGGCAATAATAAAACTTATAGCCAGGGAAGCAAGCGGATAAACAAATGCAAGTGGAATCGAAATGGCATACGAGAATTGAGAAATAATTCCTTTATAGGAAAGCTTCTGTAATACCTTTGCCAGTTTATTATCTGGTACTACTGTTTTTTCAATGGCTTTCTGCAGTATGAAATAAGCAATCCCTGCCAGTAAGAGATTAACAGAATATAATGCCACCGGTTTTTGGGCAAAATGGCTTTCGCCCATCCAGCCTGTCGTAAACGGAATAAGTGACAACCAGAATAATAAATTAAGATTTGCGAGCATCATAAAGGATGTGACTCTTGAGGCTGTGTGAACCAGGTGGTGGTGATTGCCCCAATATATACCGATATACAAAAAGCTCAGAATATAACTGATGAATTTTGGCGCCAGGCCTTTCAGGTCGCTCCATTCTTCACCGTGAGGGACTTTTATTTCCAATACCATGATGGTGATGATGATGGCCAGCACACCATCGCTGAAAGCTTCGAGTCTTGATTTATGCATAGTAAAAAAACTAAATGTAGGACTAAATCCTGAAAAGATAATGTACGATGACCAAACTTGTATTTAGCGAATCCATGTATAATGGTACTGAAAAATCAGGATGAGTAATGTCACCTGCTGATCCACTTGGCTTTTTTTATGTAAACGCAGTTAATAAAGTGATTTATGATTCGGTATTTATTACCTGCACATTAACATTTACAAGCCTGGAGTATATATTTATATCTGATTTAACAGGATACCATCCGGAAAGGAAAAAATCCAGGGTCGTCATAAATCAACCCAACTCAAAATAATAAAGAATTCATTGGCGGCAGGTGATGATATTTCCAACAAAATAATTTAATTGCCATCAGTGTATAACTTGTGAATGATATTTATTTTTGGTTAAATGCCGGATATGTAACATATTCTTTTTCATCACCTTTTATTTTTTCAAAGGATTGCCCGATCCATTTTTGTTTGGCATTTTTAATAAGTTCTATATCAGAAGCCACAAAGTTCCAGTCAATAAAACGTTCCTCAGCAAATGGGTCGCCACCGAAGATGTAGATGGTACTGTTGGCTTCTATTATAAATTCACATAAGCTGCTTTCTTTGGCTACCAATAATTATTTTGGCATGTAAATATTGCCATCGCTTTCAATGCTTCCTTCCAATATGTATAGCCCTGACTCACCATATAATTCATGACCGATATTAACACTCTGGCGTCTATTGCTTTTTATCTCAACCATAAAAAGCCTGCTGTAAACAGGGACGGCAGACCTACGGCCAAATGCTTCTCCGGCCACCAATTTAAAATGAAGGCTATCGTCGGTCCATTCCGGGATCTGTCCGGCATCAATATGAAAGAACTCCGGATCCATTTGTTCAAGGTTTTTAGGCAATGCTACCCAAATTTGCAGGCCATGCATATTTTTATCAGAATGGCGCAGGTATTCAGGTGTTCGTTCAGAATGAACAATACCTTTTCCTGCGGTCATCCAGTTTACGTCGCCAGGTTTTATTTCTATTGCATTGCCCAGGCTATCACGGTGATGATACTGCCTTCAAATAAAAAGGTAAGTGTTGAAAGGCCAATATGAGGATGAGGCAGAATATCGAAATTCTCCCGTGTATTAAGTTTAACAGGCCCCATCTGATCAATATAAATAAATGGGCCAACCATCCTTTTTTGACGAAATGGGAGCAATCGGCCAACCATGAATTTACCTATATTGGCCGCCCTTTCTTCAATTATCAGGTTAATGTTCGACATAGTTAAGTTTTTGTACTTTTTTACTCTACTCTTTCTGTAGCCTGGTCTGTTTTCTCACCCAAAAATTCTACCCAGGCTTTTTTCATGCACGGATAATTTTTTGCAGCTTCTACCAGCTTCATGAAAGCAATAATATTATCTTCAAATCTTTTGGCCAGGATTTCATCTGAAATAGAGCCTTCCGGTGTGAAAGCTTTATGCGCAGTTGCCAAAGAAAACATAGAAGAAAATACGTTTGAACCAAGCTTCTCCAGGGGAATCCTCAATGACCAAAGGCCATGGTTGGCGCCGCCCATTGAAGGTGATGCCGACATGAGCAAAGCATGACGTTCATTGAATGGCTGCGGCCGAAAACGGGAAACCCAGTCAATAGTGTTTTTAAGAACCCCGGGGATTGACCCATTATACTCAGGTGATGAAATAATAAAAGCATCATTTGCCAAAATGCGTTTACGAAATTCTACGGCACCTTCAGGATGAAAATTATTTATTTCCAGGTCCTGGTTAAAAGAAATACAATCAAAATCACTCATGTTTGCAAAGTCTGTCTTGCCGCCGTTTTTTTCAATGACCGTTGCTGCTAACCTGGCCAAACTGGTATTCAGCGAATCCTTGCGTAATGATGCCGAAAAAACCAGGATGCGTAAAG
>JBGSHT010000035.1:0-77500 GCA_041752135.1 Chitinophagaceae bacterium
CCTTTGATTGAATCTGTTTTTTCAAATGCAGCTTTTCCTTTTGGCCAGTTTTCTTTTTTAGTTTCATTGGCATATTCGTCGTAGGGGAAATACTGCAGGTATTCTTTTTCTGTCAGTACAAAAGTATCCGGTGCGTTCCAGTACCGTTGCCGGATGAGTCGTTGCGGGGCTCCGAGTGGGTAGACCGTCATGCTGGCCACAACATTTTGCGGCTCACCCGATAGATTCCTGGCACTTATACCAATTAGGGCAGGCTTATCATTGGGGAATATTTTTTCTTCGGGCAGGATTATCCCCAGGTTCAGGGTGTGATAGCCGATGGATATATATGTTTCACCCGACCTGGTTTCTCCGCTGATATCGGTGATATCAGCACTAACCCGGTATTCAAAAACCGGCAATGTAGCTTTGTCAATATTTTTATCGGGGATGGCTTTAAAATTGATCCGGAATGAGCCATCCTTGTCAGTCTCTGTTTCGCCCTGCGCGATCTCCATGCTCTGGCTGCGGGGGAATCCAATCCCGCGGTAAAGCCATGGAAAAGGGAAACGCGCGATCCGGGTAACACGGTATCTTACCTTCGCTCCGTCCATGCTGTTGCCGGCATAACCAAGGGCCATCCCGGTGACAGTAACGGTGTCGTTTAACCGATATTCCCGGTCGATCTTTTTATATTCCACATAAAACGAGGGTCGCTTGTATTCTTCCACATTGAATGAAACCTGGCCGTCTGTTTCTGTATCCTCCAGGCTGAAATCACCTGTCAGCCCGGTCTCCGGCAAGCGAAACGAACCGGAGAATGTGCCGTATTCACTGGCAGTTATGTTCAGGGAGTCAATCTCTTCTCCATTGACGTCATGCAGTTTTATCGTACTGGCATAACCGGGAATGATCTTGTGTTTTTTAGTTGTGTAATCGCGGGTGATGATGATGCCTTTAAAATAAACGAGCTGCCCCGGCCGATAGATACTTCGGTCGGTGAAGAGGAATAATTTCCGGTTATTTCTTTCATACGCCTCTTGTGTTGTGGTCTCTGGTTTATTTTCCGAATATGCGCGGTATTCCGATTCTTCCATAAACAGCCTGTCGCCCTTCCAGTTGATATCAAACCTTACGGGTTCGTTATCTTTTCCAATGACAGGCAGTTTAAAATATCCGTCGAGGTTGGATTTCAGGGTGGCTCTTTTTACTGCATTGTACCTGCGGTTGGTATAATCGTAAGTTTGTGTCCATACGGCAATTTCCGCTTGCGGCAGTGGTTTCCCGCTTTCGCGGTCAAGCACGAAATAATCATTACCATGATTGATATAGGCAATCCTGGAGACATGGAAATATTGTACCGTTAGCGGGTTTTTCTCCAGGGAGAAACCTGCATCCGCACTTGCCAGCAGGATATACTGACCGGCAGGAAGTGCATCAATTTTAATTTCCGCGGAGTGGCTCCTCATGTCATTTAGTAGCGGCAACGGCTGGTTGATTTCTTTCAGCGGCTTTTGTGCTATAAGGAGGTTCCAGTAGTTTTCGGTCCTGTTCCGGGTTTTAAAAATCTCCATGTCTTCGGTAACCTGGATGATCCGGTAATAAAGACTCTTAATATTTTTAAATTGTACCAGGGCTCGGAAAGGCTGGTTGGGGAGGTTAACTTTTTCCATTTGCAGGCTGAGCTGCCTGCGGTTGAGTTCCTGCAATAATCGCTGGCAGTTAAGGCCGCCTTCTGAATCTGGAAATTGTTTGATGATCTCTTCGCAGTCTTTTTTGATCCTGGGTAAAATATTTTTACTGCTGCTTATATTTTCGGATTCATCAAATAACCTGGCCCTGTTCATATCAAGCGACAATTTCAGGTAAGTTGCCTGTGCGGAAGCCGGATGCGATTGATAACGGGTACGAATATCCGATAATGCATGTCCATACAACTCATCTTTATCATCCAGTACGGCATGACCATGCATAAAATACAGCCTCTCCAGATCAAGGTCGATCAATGCTTCCGGGTTTTTATCTGCCAGGTGAAATCGGATCAGGTCCTGGTACAGCACCAAAGCTTTTGCATAGAGCGAACTGCTGTCTTGTATGCTAAAATTGTGTTTCGTAAATTCCGGTGCCGGCGCAAATGTAACAGGATCATTGATCTCAAATGAAGATGCATGCTTTTGCAGTTCACGCTCATTGTTGGTGAAATAGTCAAGGGCCGCATGTGCCACCAGATCGTACATGCCTGGCCGTAAGTTTCTTTTGTTGCCTTTGATGATTACCGGTTCATAGGTACTGAGTTTAGCCAGTTGAAGGGCATTCTTATCTTCAATAGATTTGAGGTAATTTTTGGTAATCTCCGCATGCAAATCGGCAGCGGTCCATGTTTTGATATCTTTTCCTTTTTCAGCGGTTTGTGTTCTCTCGTACAGGTTCCAGCGGTTCTCCTGCAGGTATTTCCAATAAGCGCTGCCAATCATACTGTGCAGTAATGAACGGGTGGGTTGTTTTGCTGTTTTTATTTCTGTCTCCAGCTGTTGGATATATTTTATATTGGCGTCTTCTGTATTTTCTTCCATGAGGCTTCCCATGTACACCAATGCTTTCAGTTGCTGTGCGTCGTTCTTATCTTTTTTCGCCTGGGTATATATCTTTTGTACTTCTTTCAGGGCCGATTCAGGGAGGGATTTTTTTTCCAGCAGGTCGGTCACTTTTTTCCAGGAGGCGGTATAATCAGTCATTTTTACTTGGGCGTTTACGGGTAAGGCCATCCAGCAAAACAGGGCTATATAAAAAGTATATTTTATCATAATATCTGATGGGTAAAAGGTATTAAATTCCGGGCTCTTTTCCTTGTGGTATAGTTTTTCTTATCGTAATCCTCCCCCTGGAACCTGATTGTAAAGTGTTTGATCAAATTCGCCCTCGCCTGCACAAAGTTTCGGCGGGCAGGCCCTCCGGAGGGGGATAAAACAGCCCTTCCTCTGCGAGACTGCGCGTTCTCATTTGTGGTAAAGTTTTTCATTTCGTAATCCTCCCCCTGGAACCTGATTATAAAGTGTTTGATCAAATTCGCCCTCGCCTGCACAAAGTTTCGGCGGGCAGGCCCTCCGGAGGGGGATATAACAGCCCTTTTTCTGCGAAACTCCGCGTCCTCATTTCTCCGCGGTTAAATTACAGGATGATGATCATTTAACAATTACACAAAAACAAAGGCGGATTAACAAAGTATTTGCTAATCCGCCCTTTATATGCTGTAGGTAATTTATTTCTTCATCGCTTCCGCCATCCGGATGCCGATATCCGCGGGACTGTCTGCCACTGTGATCCCGCATTCGCGCATGATCCGCATTTTTGCCGCTGCGGTATCATCAGATCCGCCAACAATGGCGCCTGCATGGCCCATACGCCTGCCGGGAGGGGCAGTCTGACCGGCGATGAATCCAACAACCGGTTTGGTTCCATGTGCTTTGATCCAGTTTGCCGCTTCTGCTTCCATACCGCCGCCAATTTCACCGATCATAACGATACCTTCTGTAGCGGGATCGTTCATGAATAATTCAACAGCTTCTTTTGTGGTGGTTCCAATGATTGGATCACCACCTATGCCAATGGCGGTGGTGATGCCCAATCCGGCTTTCACTATCTGGTCGGCAGCCTCATAAGTGAGGGTACCTGATTTTGAAACGATGCCTATATTGCCTGATTTGAAAATGAATCCGGGCATGATACCCACTTTGCATTCGCCGGCAGTGATCACACCGGGACAGTTAGGCCCAACCAGTCGGGTAGGCTTTCCGCTTAAATAATGCTTCACTTTCACCATATCCTGCACGGGAATTCCTTCCGTTATACAAACAACCAGCCCGATTCCGGCCTCGGCGGCTTCCATGATGGCGTCGCCGGCAAATGTGGGTGGTACAAAAATAATGCTCACATCGGCGCCTGTCTGCTTAACCGCATCGGCCACGGTATTGAATACGGGCTTATCAAGGTGGGTGCTGCCGCCTTTTCCGGGCGTTACACCGCCTACCACATTGGTTCCGTACTCTATCATCTGGGTGGCATGAAAAGTGCCTTCCGTTCCGGTGAAGCCCTGTACCAGGATCTTTGAGTTTTTATTGACTAAAACAGACATGTTAATTTATTAAGATGCGCAAAAATAAGGAAATAATATATTGGATATTGGATAATAAGATAATGGGATAATAAGATAAAAAGATAATGTAATAAAAAGATTAAAGGATACTGTGTAATAAGATAGTATGATAAAAAGATAAAAAAACAGCCCTTCTAAATTCGGGAGTGATTTTTCGACAATACTATTTCAATGTTCCTATTAACTTTTCCTAATATCCTTTATCTTATTTTCTAATAACTATTTTCTTTTTATCTTATTTTCTTTTTTATCCCTTTTTCTTATTATCTCATTACCTATACCCCCAGGTAAGGGATCCCCAGTAACTTTGCCAATCAGCCCTGGAGGTATCACTTAATGCCTCCATTTTTACGACGCTGAGCATCCATTGGCCGGAAAGGCTAACGGGAACCTGTAACCGGCCATTGGCATCGGTGTAAAGGTCTTTCATTTCTGTTTTGCCGTTATGCCTGTGCCAGACCTTTACCATATTATTGGCCAGCACAGAATCCATGAAAAGGATCTTAACGGGAAGTTCCTGTCCTTTTTTAAGTGTATAAGGATGTGCAAGTGGGATGATCTCCAGTGGCAAACCTGTTTTTCGTTTGTATGATGAATCTTTATCTGCGCCTACCTGGAAAATTGTTTTTACACTGCGTTGATAGTATTCCCTGCCGATAGAATCAGTCAGCCCATTGGCAGTCCGGTAATCCAGGGCGTTTTGCAGGCCGTCTTCTTTTAAATATGTTTGAAAGGTATCGGCTGAAATTTCAATATACTTGTTGGTTGATTGATAAGAAACCACAACCGTGCCCTGATCAAAGAACTGCAGCTTTAGTGAATCTCCTTTTGTACTGTCGCTTAGCAGGTTACTGAGGTCATCGTCAACATCCTTATAAAAAAGCTTTAATTGTGTTACTGATGATTTACTGCCATCCCAGTTTTTACCGGTGAAGTTTTCGCCTACGCGGAATTTCAGGCCAACCGTTTCGCCGGGGTTTAATATATAACGAATGGGCTCCAGCCAGAATTCATGGCCGTTGAGCAAAGCTGAAAAAACCAATAAAAAAAAGACGGAAACGGCTTTTTTCATCGTTCCTTATTTGAGCATTTCGTTCATGTCCCTGTCGTCACTGATCTTCCCTTTCAATTCCAGCATGCGCATGTCTTTGGCATCCTGCAGGAACTCTGATGCAAATATAAAACTGTTGAGTTTTTCGTTTTTGCTGAAGATGATCTCTTTATTGGTGCCTTCCCATTCCTTAAACCCCTGGTACATATAGATGATCTTGTCGCCGATCTCCATCACAGAGTTCATGTCGTGCGTATTGACCACAGTGGTAATATTAAAATCGGTGGTGATCTCACGGATGAGTTTATCGATCACCAGTGAAGTTTGAGGATCGAGCCCTGAGTTGGGTTCATCGCAAAAAAGATACTTCGGGTTGAGTACAATGGCCCTTGCGATACCAACCCTTTTTTTCATGCCACCGCTTATTTCGGCCGGAAATTTTTTATGCGCATCGGTCAGGTGAACGCGGTCAAGCACTTCGTCCACACGCTTCTGTTTTTCGCCTTTGGTCTTGTTGCTGAACATATCCAGCGGGAACATGATATTTTGTTCCACGGTCATGCTGTCGAACAAAGCGGAACCCTGGAAAAGCATGCCAATCTGCTGTCTCATGGCTTTCTTGTCCTTGGTGTTCATTGCCGTGAAATTCTGGTCATCATAAATGATTACACCTGCATCAGGCTCAAACAGGCCTACAATGCATTTCATCAATACGGTCTTGCCGCTGCCGCTGGACCCAATGATGAGATTGCATTTACCTGTTTCTAAGGTGGCGGAAACATCATCGATGACCACTCTGCCGTCAAATCCTTTCCTGATATGTTGTACTTCTATCATCCTTAGTTGAAATTATAAATAGTATCTCTGCGTTAACTCTGCGTCCTTTTTTTCTCTGCGATGAATTTAATTACAGCATTAAAGCTGCTAATACATAATCTGCCAGCAATATCGCCACACAACTGGTAACTACGGCAGATGTACTCGACTGTCCGATCTCCAATGCGCCACCCTTTACATTATACCCGTAATATGCCGGTATGCCTGAAATGATAAACGCAAATGTATAGGCTTTAGTGAGTGCAAAAGTTACATTATAGGGAATGAAATCCAGCAGCAATCCCCGGTCAAAAACTTCATTTGACAGGATATTCGCAGCTTCTCCGGCAAATCGGCCGCCCCAGATGCCCAGGGTCATGGCAACAACCACCAGCAGGGGTATCATGATCAGGCAGGCCAGTATCTTTGGCATTACCAGGTATGCCTTTGTATTGATACCCATGATCTCCAGCGCATCTATCTGCTCGCTCACGCGCATATTCCCCAGTTCGCTGGCGATCTTACTGCCTACAACACCTGCCAGTACGATACAGGTAAGGGTAGGGGCAAATTCAAGGATCACCGTGTCACGCACGATCTGGGCAATGGTGGCCAGGGGTATAACCGGGCTCACCAGCTGGTAGGCGGTTTGTACCGTGGAAACGGCACCTATGAATACAGAAATGATGGCCACAATACCCAGGGATCCGATTCCCAGTTCAGCGCATTGGTGCATCAGTTCCTTCCAATACATTTTATGGTTCTCCGGTCGAGTGAACATCCCTTTGATCATCAGTATGAACCGCCCGAAGTGATTGAAAAAGTACATGAATCAGGTTTAGGGTCAAAAATAAGTAAAAAGCGTCAGGCTTTCTTCAGATCCGACTTAATGAACGCCTTTATGTGCAGATGGAGTATCTGGGGCATAGTGGTGCAAAGCAGGAATTTCTTTTGATTGTGATATTGGTACAGCTCCTGCCGGAGGCTGCTGATTTTTTCCGGTAAGGATAATTCTTCTGCGTAGAGTGCCCGTTGCAGGTCACTCAGCCGATTGTATTCTGATCGCACCCGGCGGGTAAATAAAGATCGTTCTTCCATCTGGTATTGTTTGATCACATCCGGATGGAGGTGTTCCATCACACCTTGTACAAAAACATGGTTCTCCTTGAAGAACTGAGGCAGGTAAACATTTTTTTTCCCTTCGTAGGATTGCTGGTCAAAATCTATCGACCGCATCCTGAATTGTATATCATCAAAATCCTGGGTGATGTCGAACACAAAATTGTAGCTGCGCATATCACCCAGCAGGCGCATGAAACAGCGCTCGTTGAATTTTACAAATTCCTTGGCAATACGGCGCGGATTGAATTCCGGCCTGCCGAGATATTGTGTGATGAAAACATCGCCGGGTATCCCGGAAATATGTTCTTCAATAAGCGTTTGTCCGTCTACGAGGTAATTGATCCGGTAAGGTGACAGGAGGTGCTCCAGCTCAAGGCCCCAGATACGCGATGCATCCGCTACTTTGAAATAAAAATAATCGTGTACCTCGTTGTAATTGTTTACGATCTTGATGCGAAATGGTTTTGAATTTCCAAATACACAATAATCTATCCGTTCGATATGCAGGTGCTCTTCTGCCTGTGTATAACCACTGGCTTTGAGGATCGAATATGTCCGCTTGAGGCCGTGGTGTATTTCGTCGGCCAGGGTAGGGGGATAGAAGACCGTTTCCCACAATGTGTCTTTGCCTTTTTTATCATACAGCGGTACCGCGCCGATATAATGTTTAAGGATATCATAGGAAACAGGCAGGGAAGTGCCCCGGCCATGCCTGGCAAGATATTTGCCAAAGGTCTTACTGACCGGGTAGCTTATTTTTTTTCGCGATATTCTTTCGTTGTGTTCCATGATCCCTGTTCCAGTGGTATCATCATGTTTACCGTTAATGTCCCCAGTTTACTTTTACGGGATCGTCCTGGTTTTTTCTGGTGGAATTTTTTTCCTTTAAACTGTTGTTTTCTTTTGACGACTTAGACTGGGCGTCGATCACTGCCACCAGTACCATGTTCAGGATATTTCTAACGGAAGAGCCTAGTTGCAGAACGTGTACCGGTTTCTTCAGGCCGAGCAGGATAGGTCCAATGCTGTCTGCATCGCCCACTTCCTGTAGAAGATTATACGCAATATTACCCGCACTGAGGTTAGGGAAGATCAGGGTATTGACATCGCCTTCTTTTGCCAGTTCGCTGAACGGGTAATTGTCGCGCAGGATTTCTTTGTTGAATGCCATGATCCCCTGTATTTCCCCGTCCACTACAAGCGAAGGATTTTTTTGTTTCACTTTCAGCCTGGCGTTCCGCATAAGGATCGCCTCCGGTGTTTCACTGCTGCCGAAATTGGAATAGCTTAACATGGCCACACGCGGGGTTATGCCAAATGAACGGACTTCCTTGGCCACCAGTAAAGTGATGTCTGCAAGTTCATCCGCTGTTGGATTGAAATTGACCGTTGTGTCTGCCAGGAAAAGTGGACCGCGTTTAGTAAGCATGATATACATGCCGGCAATTTTTTGCACCCCTTCTTCGGTGCCGATGATCTGGATCGCCGGCCTGATTGTATCGGCATAGTTCCTGCTTAACCCTGAGATCATCGCATCCGCATCACCCATTTCAACCATCATGCAGCCAAAATGAGAACGGTCCTTCATTTTTTTGTATGCCTCATAAAAGTTCACACCGCGGCGCTGGCGTTTTTTGAAATATACGTCACCGTAAGCCTGGCGCTTTTCTTCCATTTCATCACTCTTTGGGTCGATGATGACCATGCCGTCGATGGTGATATTATTTTTCTCTGCAAGGGCGGCTATTTTCTTAGGGTCACCTAACAGGATGGGATAGGCGATACCTTCGTCGAGGGAGATTTGTGCTGATTTGAGGATCTTGGTGTTTTCTGCATCGGCAAAGACCACGCGCTTGGGATCTTTCCTTGCTTTTGTTCCGATGGCCCGCATGAGTTGGTTATCGGTGCCCAGGCGTTTGCCCAGTTCAATACTATATGCCTCCCAATCCTGGATAGGTTTTTTGGCCACGCCGCTTTCCATCGCTGCACGGGCAACTGCCGGGGCAACGGTTTCGAGTAACCGGGGATCCAATGGTTTGGGAATGATATACTGGTTGCCGAACGACATGCTTGTTTCGTTATAGGCCATGTTTACGATATCGGGGACTGGACTTTTTGCCAGTTCCGCCAGCGCCTTAACGGCTGCAAGTTTCATGGGTTCATTGATGGTAGATGCCCGCACGTCTAACGCTCCGCGGAAAATGTAGGGGAAACCAAGTACATTATTTACCTGGTTAGGATAATCGGAACGCCCGGTTGCCATGATGATGTCTTCACGCGCACCGGTGGCGTCTTCCCAGGTGATTTCAGGATCCGGATTGGCCATGGCAAAAACAATAGGGTTTGGCGCCATCTTTTTTACCATCTCGGGTGTAACCACATTTCCTTTGCTCAGACCTATAAATACGTCTGCGCCTGCGAATGCTTCTTCGAGGGTTAATACCTCACAGGTTGCAGCGAAATTCCTTTTTCTTTCATCCAGGTCGGTGCGGTTGCAGTGGATGAGTCCTTTGGAATCAAACATCATCACATTTTCGTGTTTGGCGCCGAGGGCTTCATACAGATCGATACAAGCCATGGCGGCAGCACCGGCCCCATTCACTACAATGCGGATATTATTGATATTCTTTCCCTGCAGTTCGAGCGCATTCAGTAATGCGGCAGAACTGATGATTGCCGTACCGTGCTGGTCGTCGTGCATCACCGGGATATTCATTTCCGCCTTCAGCCTTTTCTCGATCAGAAAGCATTCCGGTGCCTTGATGTCTTCCAGGTTTACACCACCAAAAGTGGGCTCAAGGGCCTTGACGATCTCAACAAATTTATCAGGATCTTTTTCGTTGATCTCAATATCAAATACATCGATGTCGGCAAATATTTTGAATAGTACCCCTTTCCCTTCCATGACCGGCTTTCCCGCTTCCGGGCCAATGTCTCCCAGTCCGAGTACTGCGGTACCATTACTTATTACGGCAACAAGGTTACCTTTTGCGGTATACTTGTATACATTCTCGATATTGTCGTGGATCTCCATGCATGGCTCAGCCACGCCGGGGGAATAGGCAAGGGATAGGTCGCGTTGGGTTTTGGCTTCTTTCGTTGGAATGACTTCTATTTTTCCGGGCCTGCCCTTGGCATGGTATTCCAGGGCCTGCTCACGGCGAAGATCTTTTTGCATAGTGTGGAATTAAGTGACACAAGGTACGAAATTCGGTATTAGTGAAGAATTTAACCTCAAAGTGTACACGGGCGCAAAAGTCGGTTGTAATAGTGTGATCGGTACCGTTAGTTTTTCTGCTCTTTTACTTTTAGTGATATTGTTTCTTTATTTGTTAAGAAATCATTAAGAAAACAATAATGTGTATTTTTTACACGTTTGTTTGTATATTTGCATTGTCAACAACGAATTTGCTTCTGGTTATTACCAACATAAACGACTCTCTGCAAGGTACATGCGCTATTTGTACCGGTTAAAACGAAAGCTGCCACATGCCTTGAAAAGGCCCGGAAAAACCGGGAACGGGCAAACTGTGCCAGATGAAAAATTAAACTAAAATTCAGGCTGCATAAAAGCCTTTGACGTCATAAAAATGGAAAGATGCCTGGCATCTTCCGGAAAGATACGCTTTGCAACTTTTGGTAACGGGTGTACAACGTTACAGGAAGTTCTTGTCAGATGGAAAATACATGTTCATTTATTATTCATCCGTAAAAAAAATTAAAATGAAAAAGAACACATTCAAAACCGTTAAAGCACTGGCTGCATTTTTAATATTTACAGCCTTCGTTTCAAGCAATGTTAATGCACAATCTGCCGATGTTACCGTGCGTGATATCACTACAGGCGTAAAAGTAAAAGAGTTGAACGGAAACAGTCTTTCCCTTGACTTTACAGCTTTCAACATTTCTAAAACACCTTACCAGTTGTTCATCCGTGATGCAGACGGTACCATAATTTACCGTGAACTGATCCAGGATCAGCAGTATGATAAGCGTTTCAACATGAACCTTGAAGAATTTGAATCTTTCAGCATTGATATTGTACAGGGTAAAAAACCAGTTGATGTAAAAACCATCAAAGTGGCCCGTCGTGTTGAAGAGAAAGTGGATGTATTAACCATCCAATAAGCTTTGTGGAGCGTTGTAGCTGAATAATTAAAGGAATCATCAGCATAGTCATAAGATATACCCTATAATGCTGCTCAGACAAATGCCGGCAATCTGTAAGACATTACAGGTTGCCGGTTATTTTTGCTTTAGCCCCCAGCCACGCCATCATGCCCATGCCAATGGGAATGGCTGATTCGTCCACATTAAAGGTTGGGGTATGTACGCCCGAAATAATGCCTTTATCTATATTGCCTGTACCCAGCCGGTAGAAGCATCCGGGTATTCTTTGAGAGTAATAACCAAAATCTTCCGCACCCATACGCAGTTCTGTTTCAAAAACCCTTTCCTTTCCCATGAAAGTTTCTGCAAGGTCGCGTGCGATACCGTTCAGCCCTTCATGATTATATACATTCGGATAGCCAACATCAATCCGGAAATCAATTTCAGCACCCATTCCCTCGGCAATGGCCCTTGCCTGTTTTTCTATGAGTTCGTGTGCCCTGAAGCGCCAGCTTTCATCCATGCTCCTGAAAGTGCCCATCAGTTTTACTTCAGACGGAATGACATTAGTGGTATGCCCGCCCTGGATGGAGCATATTGACAGTACGGAAGGGGAGAACGGGCTGCTGTTCCGGCTTACGATCTGCTGCAGCGCAACAATGATATGAGAGGCCACAAGTACCGTATCGGTGGTCCAGTGCGGCGCTGCGGCATGTCCGCCTTTTCCCTTGATGGTCATGTAAATTTCATCTGCACTGGCCATCACTTTTCCGCTGCGGAAACTAAGTTTCCCAACTTCCATCTGGGGGTGCACATGCAGGCCAAAAATGGCCTCGGGGGCCGGGTTTTCGAGTACGCCTTCCCGTATCATGATACTGGCGCCGCCGGGGTTTCTTTCTTCACCGGGCTGGAAAATAAGTTTTACGGTTCCTTCCCATTCATTCCTGAGTTCATTCAGTATGCGCGCCGCCCCCAGGAGACAGGTTGTATGCACATCGTGTCCGCAGGCATGCATGACGCCTTCGTTTCGTGATTTATATGGAACCTGGTTTTCTTCGGTGATGGGTAGTGCATCGATATCTGCACGCAAGGCGATGATCCTGGATTGCGGGTTTTGCCCTTCAATGATCCCTACCACGCCGGTAGTGGCCATAACGGTGAAGGGTATCCCATGTTCTGTAAGCTGTCGCTGGATATATGCGGAGGTTTCAAATTCCTGGTAACTGAGTTCAGGATGTGCGTGCAGGTGATGCCTGATGGCTACTGCATCAGCCGTATAATCCTTTGCAAGTAGCTT
This sequence comes from Chitinophagaceae bacterium, assembly GCA_041752135.1. Lineage (GTDB taxonomy): Bacteria > Bacteroidota > Bacteroidia > Chitinophagales > Chitinophagaceae > Pollutibacter. Next base: position 12,529 of record JBGSHT010000035.1, read on the forward strand.
GATTTTTTCGACTAACATGCTGCGAAGATACGCCAAGGCCTAATTCAAGCCATCCTCTTTTTCCGGCTTGAATTCTACCGTGGCAGGAACCACTATGACGCCTGTTGGATAAATACGGATGATCTTTTTACGCAGGGTCTCCGCTTCTTTTCTGTCGCGGAAATTACCTATCTGAATTTTGAAATATGGCGACTGGTAAATGAGGTATGTTTTATGATCCGGGAACTCAGACATCATTTTCGACTTAACATCCATGGCCTTGTTTCGGTCGTTGGTGTTTATGACCAACACCCTGAATCCGGAGCCTGTTTTGTTATTTTCTTTATATACCTCTTTATTGAGCTCCACCTGTTTGCTGATCAGCAGGTCGAGCCTTGGATCCTTATGGATTGTTACACCCTGTGCAGAAACTTCCGTTACAGAAGCAAGCAGTAAAAACAAAAAGATAGTCCGCATGAATAAATTGCTGCAAATTTAATGCCCGGATTAAATACAAGTCGCCAGTCTCCAGTCGGCAGTCGCCAATCGCAAGTCACCAATCTCCAGTCGGCAGTCAGCAGTCGCCACTAACAGTCTGCAGTCACCTGCTTCGCTGTATTAACTTTCGATTTTCGACTTTCGATTTTCGATTTATTCCTTCCCATGGCAGTGTTTATACTTCTTCCCGCTGCCGCATGGACAAGGGTCGTTCCTGCCAACTTTTGGCCCAACTTTAACAGGTTCCTGCTTAACAGGGCCTGAAGGATCATGGTAATCATTTTCCGTTTGCATCATTTCCGGTTCACCACCGCCGGCAGCTACCATCTCGTCTTTGCGTACCCTCATCTTGCTCATATCTGTGCGCTGCTCACGGCCCTCGCGGAGCTGGCCGCTTTGTTGCTGCTCAACGGGGAGGCCTGCATGCGACAGGAAGGAAACAATATTTTTATTCACTTCGGCATCCATATTGGAGAACAACTCAAAGGCAGTGGTCTTGTAAATGATCAGGGGATCCTTCTGTTCGTATACTGCCGTTTGCACACTTTGTTTGAGGTCGTCCATACCCCTCAGGTGTTCTTTCCAGGCATCGTCAATAATAGCCAGTGTGATAGTTTTTTCAAGTGAGGTTGCCAGTTCTGCGCCTTTGGTAGCGATGGTTTTATCGAGGTTGGCCAATACATTAACCCCTTTCTTTCCATCGGTAAAGGGTACTACCACATTTTCGATATGCGCACCCTGGTTACTGCGTACATTCTGGAACACAGGCAGTGCCTGTTTCATCATTTCGCCTTTCTTCCTGTTGTACTGGCTGATCGATTCCTGGTAGCATTTTTCCGCCAGCTTCCGGATATCTGTTTTTTCAAACTCTTCTTTGGTAATGGTTGAATCAATGCCAAAATTCACAATGGCTGCGAGTTTGAATCCTTCGTAATCATTCATGCCTTTGAACCCGGTAACGAGTCCTTCGGAAACAGAATAGAACGCATTGTCAAGGTCGAGCGCCAGGCGGTCGCCAAAGAGCGCGTGCTCGCGTTTTGTGTACACCACATTACGCTGCTTATTCATCACGTCATCATATTCGAGCAGGCGTTTACGTATGCCGAAGTTATTTTCTTCCACTTTACGTTGCGCCCTTTCAATACTCTTGGTGATCATGCTGTGCTGGATCACTTCGCCTTCCTTATAACCCATACGGTCCATAAGGGATGCGATACGGTCTGATCCAAACATGCGCATCAGGTCGTCTTCAAGTGATACATAGAACTGGGTTGAACCGGGATCGCCCTGCCTTCCTGCACGTCCGCGTAACTGGCGGTCAACACGCCTGCTTTCATGGCGCTCCGTGCCAATGATCGCAAGTCCGCCTGCTTCTTTTACGCCAGGACCGAGCTTGATGTCCGTACCACGTCCCGCCATATTGGTGGCGATGGTTATGCTGCCAGCCATACCTGCTTCTGCAACGATCTGTGCTTCACGAGCGTGCTGCTTGGCGTTAAGTACGTTGTGCGGGATTTTTTTCTGGTTGAGCATGCGGCTCAGCAGTTCACTTACTTCTACCGAAGTGGTACCAACAAGCGCAGGCCTGCCTGCATTCCGCAGGGCTTCGATCTCGTCAATAACCGCTTTATATTTTTCCCTTTTGGTTTTGTAAACAAGGTCCTCCTGGTCTTTACGTACCATAGGTAAGTTAGTGGGAATCGATACCACATCAAGTTTATAGATGTTCCACAATTCCGCAGCTTCCGTTTCTGCAGTACCGGTCATACCGGCCAGTTTATGGTACATGCGGAAATAATTCTGCAATGTAACCGTGGCATAGGTTTGTGTAGCTGCTTCGATCTTCACATTTTCTTTGGCTTCAATGGCCTGGTGCAGGCCGTCGCTGTATCGCCTTCCATCAAGGATACGACCGGTTTGTTCATCCACGATCTTTACCTGTCCGTCAAGTACTACATACTCAATATCCTTATCAAAAAGGGTATAGGCTTTTAATAATTGCTGAACGGTATGAATGCGGTCTGCCTTCAGGGAATAATCACTCAGCACCTGCTCTTTCTGTACCAACTTTTCTTCTGTGGAGATATCGCTCTTTTCGATTTCCGCCAGGGTGGTGCTGAGATCCGGAAGAATAAAGAAATTTGGGTCTTCGCCGGATTTGGTAATGAACTGTAAACCTTTTTCGGTCAGCTCAACCTGGTTGTTTTTTTCGTCGATATGAAAATACAATTCAGCATCAACCTCAGGCATATGCTTCTGCTGATCTGCGAGGTAATAATTTTCTGATTTCTGGAGTTTTACTTTGATGCCCGGTTCGCTGAGGAATTTTATCAGTGCCGTATTTTTAGGAAGGCCCCTGAATGCACGAACAATTTGCAGGCCTGCATCACCGCTGTCGTCTTTGCCTTCTGCTATCAAACGCTTGGCTTCCAGTAAGGATTTATTTACCACCTGGCGCTGCACATCCACCAGTTGCTGTACCCTTGGTTTAAGGATGTGGAATTGCTGGTCATCACCTTTTGGTACCGGGCCTGAAATGATCAGTGGCGTACGCGCATCATCTATCAAAACGCTATCCACTTCATCCACCATTGCAAAATGGTGATGGCGCTGCACGCGTTCATCAGGCGTATGGACCATGTTGTCCCGCAGGTAATCGAAACCAAATTCATTATTCGTTCCGTAAGTGATGTCACACAGATATGCTTTGCGGCGGGCGTCACTATGTGGTTCATGTTTGTCGATACAATCCACCGAAAGGCCCAGCCATTCAAATAAGGTTCCGTTCCATTCGCTGTCACGACGAGCGAGGTAATCGTTAACAGTTACGATATGCACGCCTTCGCCCGGCAATGCATTCAGGTAAGCCGGCAAAGTGGATACCAGTGTTTTACCTTCACCTGTAGACATCTCCGCGATCTTTCCCTGGTGTAAAACGGTACCACCGATCAGCTGAACATTATAGTGTACCATGTTCCAGTTGACCAGGTTGCCGGCTGCCATCCAGCTGTTTTTGAAGATGGATTTATCCCCTTCAATTTTTACGTGGTCTTTTTTGATACTGAGCTCACGGTCGAGCTCAGTGGCAGTTGAAACCAGTTCCGTATTTTCTGTAAAGCGGCGGGCGGCTTCTTTTACCACGGCAAATGCTTCCGGTAAAATTTCTTCCAGTACCACTTCTATCTGTTCGTTCCTTTTTTTGCGTAAGGCATCTACCTCCCGGTATATATCATCCTTACCGCCGATATCTGCTACATCCAGTTCTTCCGCCTGTTTATTTAAGGCATCAATTTGCTGGTCGATTTCTGAAAGGCTTTCTGTGATCTTCTGCTGAAAAATCCGGGTTTTCCCGCGGAGTTCATCATTGCTGAGGGAAGAGAAAGAATTATAATGCTTATTGATCTGTTCTACAATAGGATTGATGCGTTCAACGTCTTTTTGTGACTTGTTACCGCCAAAGATCTTTGATAAGAAATTCAACATAAGGTTTGTTATTATTCAATGCCGGGACAGGCCCGAAACTTATTTTTAGTCAAATATGATGCAGGAAATGGTTTAAGCCATTCTGACAGGGGGCAAAGGTAGGAAAAAGGAGCCAAGAGGCAAGAGTCGGGAGTCGAGAGACGAGAGTCGGGAGTCTTGAGTCGCCAGTCGGCAGTAGCCAGTTACCAGTCGCCAGCCGGCAGTCGGCAGCACACTGTAGACAATCATCAGTAATCCATTAACAGCCGTTAATATTGATTGAGAAAAGTAAACATTAATGCATTCTGGCAGTCATATTCTTACAGTTCCTTAACACTGCTGAATTTAATGTTGACCATAAACGCAGGCTGCGGCTGTTTTTGGCTACTGGTGACTGCCGACTGGCTACTTGCCTTTTATCACTTTCTTTTCCTTTGACCAAAGGGCTTCGCATACTTTTGACATCTTATCTTTCGTATATACAACAGCGAAACCAAAACCCAAACCATGCGATCTTTCCGGATTCTGCTTTTTTTACTGATTATCAGTTCTTTACAGGTTTCAGCTCAACAAAACAGGCAGGTGAGCGGGAGGTTGGTTGACAGTAGTTCTTCTCCGCTTGCCAGGGCCACTGTCAAATTATTTACCGCTAACAGTAAGGATACTTTACGTACGGTTTCAAACAATACGGGGTTTTTTCTTTTCAAAAATGTGCCCTCCTCTAATTTTTCGATCCTGGTGAGCAATATTGGATATTCCACACAGGAGAAAAAATTTACTAAGGATGAGCGTTTGGAAGATATACGGCTCGATGATATAGTGATGTTACCGTCTTTCACCACATTGCAGGAAGTGATTGTATCCACACCGCCGATCCAGGTAAAGGAAGATACTGTTGAATATAAGGCTGATTCATTCAGGGTAAAGCCGAATTCCATGGTAGAGGACCTGCTCAAAAAACTACCTGGTGTAACGGTGGATAAGAATGGCGACATAACCGCCCAGGGGAAAAAAGTTACCCGGGTGAAAGTAAACGGTAAAGATTTTTTTGGCGGGGATGCCAAAACGGCAACTCGTGAACTGCCGGCTGATATAATTGATAAGGTTCAGGTAGTGGATGATTATGGTGACCTCTCTTCCGTTTCAGGGATCAAGGACGGCGAACCGGAGAAAGTGATCAACCTGACCTTAAAGAAAGACAAGAATAAAGGGGTTTTTGGAAGGGGAACAGCAGGTTATGGTACGGATGACCGGTACCAGGGTTCTGTGAACGCCAATATATTTAATAATAATAAACAGTTGTCCGTAACCGGAAATGTAAACAATGTCAATAACAGCCAGTTTAATGCCGGTGGCGGAGGTGGTGGAATGGATCTTAATGCATCGGGTGTGGGAAGGGCCATGACGGCGGTTGTGAGCCAGGGCGGAACTGTCGCTGGCGGACGTCAGGGTGGTGGAACCAACCTGACACAAGGCGGGGCTTCAAGTTCAGACGGTATCACATCAACTTATTCCCTGGGTACCAACTACCGCCAGGACTTTGAAAATAAAAAGGGGTCCATGTATGGCAGCTATAGCTTTACCCGGAGGCTTACCGATGGAATCAGGGACGTTTCGCAACAAAACTTTTTTGAAACCGGCAGCTTTACCAATAATCAGAATACGATTTTTTATAATCAGAGTAATAACCATCGTGCATTCTTTAATGTAGAATATAACCTGGATTCCTTTAATTATATCAAGATCAGTCCTTCTTTTAGTTATGGTAATACCAACAACGATAATACCGCCCTGTTCAACTTTTTACAGGACGAAGTAAAACCAACCAGTGAAGGCCGCAATGATGATTCAACGGTTACCACGACACCCAATTTTGGTTTGAATATGGTGTATAATCGCAAGTTTCGAAAACGTGGTCGAAATTTCTCGGCCAATGTTAACCTGGGTACCAATTCCAGTGAAAGCGAAAGCGAGAGGCTCAATTTCACCCGCAATCTTAATTTGCCCGTACCGGTGGAGGTTACCCTCAGGCAATTGATCATTCAGGATAATGATAACCAGAACTATGGTGCCCGATTGAATTATTCCGAGCCTGTTATGAAAGATCGTTTCCTTGATCTGATTTACAGTTATAATTTCTCCTTTGCAAAAAACGACCGGCAAACGTATAACCGTCTGCCCACAGGAGACCTGGAACCAGCACCATTGCTGAGTAATGCATTCGAAAATACTTTTATCAACCAGCGGGTTGGTGCCAATATCCGCACCGTTAAAAAGAAGTATAATTATACGGTTGGTATCAATATTCAACCGGTGAACCTGAGCGGATATTCCATCACCAAAGACAGCAGTTATACCCCGCAGAAGCGGGTAAACATTTTCCCGGTTGCCAGGCTGGCGTATAATTTCAGCCGCACCCGTACCCTCAACTTTAATTATGCCGGGAATGCACGCCAGCCAAGCTTTACACAGCTTCAGCCTGTACGTGATATTTCCAATCTTCAATACCAGACCCAGGGTAATCCGGGGTTAAAACCAGAGCAGTATCATAATTTCAGCCTGTTCTACAATAATTTCAATTTTACCAGTGGGAAAGTTTTTTTTGTAGGAACAAATTTGAGCTTTGTAAAGGATAAAATCGCCAATAACAATATTCCCCTGGCTAATTCAGGCGCGCAGTTGATCATTCCGGAAAATGTGGATGGCTATTATAACGCCACAGGTTTTTATACTTTCAGTAAACCTTTTCAGAACAGGAAATATGTATTCTCACTAAACGGTACACTGAACCTGAATCATAACGTAACACTAATCGATAGTGTCCGGAACGTCGGTAATAATTTACTGGTTTCCCAGGGTGCTGTTTTTGAATTCAACTATAAAGAATGGCTGGAGATCGACGGAGGTGTAAGGTACTCATTGAATTCTACCCGGTATTCACTGGAAGGGCAGCAGGATATAGATTTCAGTACATGGGCATTTACTACCAATAGCCGCGTTGACCTGAAAGGCGGCTGGGTCTTCCGCTATGATTTTGAATATGTGCTGAATGAAGGCCTTGCTGCCGGGGTAAATCAAAACCTGGCCATCCTCAATGCATCTTTTGAAAAGACCCTTTTTAAGAAGAAAAACGGTTTCCTGCGTTTTTCAGCCTATGATATTTTCAAGCAGAATACCAATATCACCCGTACGGTAAGCGGAAACTTTATTACCGATACCCGCACCAACCGGCTCACCCGCTATGCAATGCTCACCTTTACCTATCGCCTGAACCGTTTCCAGGGACAGCAGCAGGGAACGAGTCAGCCGGGCATGAACAGGCAAATGAGGCGGTTTTAGGGAATTGCGAAGTGGGAGGTGCGAGGTTCGAAGTGGGAGGTGCGAAGTGGGAGGTGCGAAGTCAACAGCCGCTTTAAAATGGTGTTACAGATTAAAAATTTGTATTCGGCTGTTCAATAATTGCCTTTGGCTGTATGACTCCCGACTCCCGACTCCCGACTCCCGACTCATCGTACGGCAGTTTCTATCAACTAACAACTACCAACTAACAACTCTTCTGTGGACAATTTCCCCTTATTTTTCCCCTCATTTCCCTACCTTTGCACCCGCGAAACAAGACTTTTTCCAAATTCGCTAATTCACTAATTCTATAATTCGCTAATCCACATGGCTGGTCAATTAAAAGAAGTCAGAAACAGGATCAAATCGGTACAATCAACGCAGCAGATAACCAAGGCCATGAAAATGGTGAGTGCGGCAAAACTCCGCAGGGCCCAGGATGCAATCATTCAGATGCGTCCTTATGCCCGGAAACTCCAGGATGTGTTGAGCAATATTGTCAGCAATTCGGAAGGTGGCGGTGCAGGTATGAGTCTTGCGATAGAAAGGCCTGTTGAGAAGGTACTGTTAATTGTGATCACCAGCGATCGTGGTCTTTGCGGCGCCTATAACGCCAACATCCAGAAACTGGCCAAGCTGACCATCGATGAGAAGTATCCTGAGCAATTTAAAAAAGGAAATGTTACTATCTGGAGCATCGGCAAAAAGGGTGCAGAATTTTTCCAGAAAAGAAATTATAAAGTGGATACCACATACCGGGAAATTTTCCATCATCTTTCATTCCAAACGGTACAGCAATGTGCCCAGGCTGCAACGGAAGCTTTCAGGCAAAAACAATTTGACGCCGTCGAATTAGTATACAGTGAGTTCAGGAATGCAGCCACCCAGCGTTTTGAGTTGGAACCATTTCTACCCATTCCCAAAACAGCGCCGGTTGAAGGTAAAAAAGCAACAAAAGCTGATTTTATTTTTGAGCCGAATATGGATGTGCTCATTGCAGAACTCATGCCCAAGATATTGAATACGCAATTGTTTAAGGCTGTACTTGATGCGTGGGCATCTGAACAGGGGGCCCGCATGACTGCCATGGATAAGGCTTCTGAAAATGCAAACGACCTGTTGAAGATGCTCAAAATATCTTATAACAGCGCCCGCCAGGCAGCTATTACCACTGAGCTTTCCGAGATCGTAAGCGGTGCGGCTGCGTTGAAGGGGTAAGGGGGAAGAGGATAAAAAGATAATAGGATAATTAGAAAAACAGTTCTGTAAGGCTGTTTATCACCTTTTTGATATGTGAAAAAAGCATTCTTTTTGGATTTTTCACTTAATCTTATTGAATTCTTGCAATTAGTTTTGTTTGAATTCAATTATTATGTGGAATGTGGATGAGTTGAAAGTATATGAACAAGCGATGCTTATTGGTGAAGAGGTTTAGAAAATTGTATTCAAATGGGATTTTTTTAATAAAGATACGCTGGGAAAACAGTGGATTCGCGCTGCAGATTCTGTAGCATTAAATATAAGTGAAGGAAACGGGAGGTTTTTTTACTCAGACAGAAAAGTTTTTTTCTATTATAGCAGAGGATCTGCTTTTGAAACTAAAACAGCTCTGGCTAAGGCAAAAGAAAGAGGTTTGATTGATGCTAAAGAATTTGATAGCCTTGATACCAAACTGAATCATTTTTTTATTTTAATTAATTGCTACATTAAAGCAATAAATACTTTAAAAAGTAATAAATAACAGTTCGTTATCCGGTTTATCCTCTTGCGATTATCCAATTATCTTTTTTATCTTTTTATCTTATTATCTTTTTATCTTATTATCTCATTCATGGATATTTCTAATTTAATAACTCACATAGAAGCTTTGATCTTCGCAAGCGAAAAGCCATTGACATCTATGGATGTGGTTGAACTGATCAACAATGCCTTTGGCTTCATGGAAGATAAAGTAACCCTCGACCAGGTGGAAACATCCATTGACGGTATCAGGGAAAAGTACGCCGCCGAATTTTATCCATTCGAACTTCGCCAGAGTGGCGGCGGATGGCAGTTTCTTACCAAAAAGGAATTCCATAAAACCATTGCCCAGTTGAATGGTGAAAAATTCCTGAAACGCCTTTCTACTGCAGCTTTGGAAACACTTGCCATCATTGCCTACAAACAGCCCATCACCAAATCGGAGATCGAAGCCATACGGGGTGTGAACTCAGATTACAGCATTCAGAAACTCCTGGAAAAAGAACTCATTGTTATTTCCGGCCGTAACGAAAACCTTCCCGGAAAGCCGCTCGTATATAATACTTCCCGTCACTTTATGGATTATTTCGGACTGAATTCTGCCGAAGAATTACCCCGTATCAATGAAGTACTGGCCGATCAGATTGTTGAGCCCACCCTCGTTAATGCAGATCACTTTGACGTGGAAGAAGGCAACCTCCTGGCGGTTACGGAAGAGGGTGAGTTGGTCACAAAAATCGACGATATCATCACCGATGATGAATCAGGCAATGATACCCCGGAAGATAAGGATCCTGCATAATTTTCTTTGTATCATTTCTTCTTTGCGGTTAAGCCTGTATATGCGATATTTACAGCTAAATCCTTTTCATGTCAAAATCTGCCGCGGAATTAACGCCCTTACAACTTGCTGAGATCGCAAGGAGTTTCGGGACGCCTGTATATATTTATAATGCCCACAGAATAGCCATTCAATATAAAAAACTGCAAACCGCATTTAAGGATTGCAATGCCCGTTTCTTCTATGCATGCAAAGCGCTTACCAATATCAATATTTTAAAATATATGCAGCGCCTGGGGGCCAGCCTCGATTGTGTTAGCATCAATGAAGTATTGCTTGGGCTGAAGGCAGGTTTCGAGCCTCAGCATATTTTATTCACTCCCAACTGTGTCGACTTTGATGAATACATCACGGCAAAAGAATTAGGAGTGAATATCAATATTGATAATATTTCGATTCTCGAACAATTCGGTAATAGATTCGGCAATACTTACCCCGTTTGTATACGCCTCAATCCGCATATAATGGCAGGTGGAAATTTCAAAATTTCTACCGGGCATGTCGATAGCAAATTTGGAATTTCCATTCACCAGATCAGACATATCGAAAGAGTGGTACGTTCTACCAAAATCCAGGTGAATGGCATCCATATGCACACTGGAAGTGAGATAAAAGATATTGGTGTGTTCCTTGAAGGATTAGAAGTGATGTTCAGCCTGGCTAAACATTTCCCCGAACTGGAATTCATTGACCTGGGCAGCGGTTTCAAAGTGCCTTATCAGCCGGGGGATTCTGAAATAGACCTTAATGCATTGGGTGCAAAAGTAGCTGAAGCATTTGCTCAATATGAAAAGGAGAGTGGCAGTAAACTGCAGGTTTGGTTTGAGCCGGGGAAATACCTGGTGAGTCAGTCGGGCTATCTTTTAGTGAAAGCCAACGTTATCAAACAAACGCCTGCAACAGTTTTTGTTGGTGTGAACAGCGGGTTCAACCACCTCATCCGCCCGATGTTTTACGAATCATACCACCATATCATCAATATCACCAACCCCGATGGCCCCGAAAGAATTTACACTGTTGTGGGAAATATCTGTGAGACGGATACATTCGCCTGGGACAGAAAACTCAATGAAGTACGTGAAGGCGACCTGCTGGTATTCCTGAATGCCGGCGCATATGGATTCGAGATGAGCAGCAATTTCAACTCACGTTTAAAGCCAGCCGAAGTGATGGTGCTTGAGGGGAAACCACATTTGATACGTAAAAGGGATGAGTTCCAGGATTTATTACGCGGACAGGTTGAAGTGTTATAGATTTTATTTCCAATAATCTCCTGTAGTTAAAATTTCAGTAACCCCTTACTGTCCAATACGCCAAGTACGCTCATCAAAACAATCAACAGTACAGCCATTATAGAAAGGGTTGTCAGGTATTGCCTGCGATATTGTGTCCATTTGAAAAGCAATACAGAAAAAAGCAGTGTCTGCAGCATGACTTCCGGAAGCCCGATCAGGTGTTCTGAAAAAGTCAACCTAGTATAGATTATACCTTCGAGTGAGCCAGGTGCGGGCCCGGAGGTGCCTATTATTCCAATGCCAAATAATAATAACCACAAAACAGCCCAACCATTTTCTTTCTTAAAAATAAAATCATAAAAAGGCCATAAAACAAAGGAAAACAATAATCCTCTCAACAACTGGAGTGCGGGCCCTGCAGGGATCCAGGGGCTGCTGAAATCTTTCATAAAAGATGCCAGATTCCCCGTCTTGTAAAGTTCAGGATAATTGAAAAGGGTAGAAAAGATCATCCCGGTGATCACATAAGTGATCATATGCAGGGATATTACTTTCCAGGAAAACTTGCCGAATGTTGTTTGCTTCACAAAGAAATTTGAGGACTGAAATTAGTTAAATCTCAGCATATCCTTGGTAATTGTTCCCCCGGAAGATAATTCACAACCCTTCTTCCGCCGATTCGGCTTTTTAAAACAACTTTTCCGCGGTGATCATCAGTAATCTGGCCAATTACAGCAGCGTGCAGGCTGTTATTATCTTTATGTAAAGTTTGTATGACCTCTTTTGCAATATTTTTTTTAACGATGGCAATGAACAATCCTTCATTGGCTACATAAAGGGGATCAAGTCCAAGCATTTCACAGGCCCCTTCCACCTGCTCATCCATAGGTAACAGGTTTTGTTCGATATCAATACCGATCGCTGCAGCACCGGTAATTTCATTCAATGTAGAGGCAAGCCCGCCTCGTGTCGGGTCACGTAGAAATTTTATGCCATCACCAAATTCATCCATCAGTTTCATGACTGTATGATTGAGGTTGACCGAGTCTGTCTGTATATTCGTTTCAAATTGAAGGCCTTCCCTGAGGCTCATAATGGCAATACCATGTGCCGCGAGTTTGCCACTCAGGATAACGGCATCGCCCGGCTCTATATACCGGTGATGTATACGCGCAGATGGATGTACCTGGCCGATCCCGGAAGTGTTTATGAATATCTTATCGCCCTTACCTTTTTCCACCACCTTGGTATCCCCGGTAACAATTTGTACACCTGATTTTGTCGCTGCATTTTTTATGCTGACCAGCACATCCCAGAATTCTGTTACTTTCAGGCCTTCTTCCAGGATGAAAGCAAGTGATAAATATTTCGCCTGGGCCCCGCACATCGCCAGGTCATTAACTGTACCATTTACAGCGAGGTCGCCGATATTTCCGCCGGGAAAGAAAATAGGGGATACCACATAACTGTCGGTACTGAATGCCAGCGGGCCTGGTAGTGTAAAACTGGCTCCATCATGCTGCTGGTCAAGCAGGTCGTTTTTAAATATTTCAAGAACAGTTTTATTCAGTAATTCGTGCATGAGTAGACCACCACTGCCATGTCCCAGCGTGATGATGTCGAAGTCCAGTTTCGGTAAAGGGCATTGCAGGTTCATATTCTTTACGTTCTTAATTCTTTGCGGTAAGTGGTTCTCCATAATACTGATAATAGGCAGCACAGGCGCCTTCACTGCTAACCATGGGTGCGCCAAGGGGATGCTCCGGTTTACAAGCAATGCCAAAATTAGGGCACTGGAAAGGTTTCTTCAGTCCTTTCATAATGTCACCACTGATACATTCCTTGTTCTCTTCTGCCAGTGGGATATCGATCCGGAATTTCTCCCGGGCATTATACAAACGGTAATTATCCTTCACTTCAAATCCACTGTTTGGGATGTTGCCAATGCCCCGCCACATGCGATCTGAAATATCAAACACTTCATTCAGTGTTTCCTGCGCCAGCAGGTTACCAGCTCTTTGTACATATCGGGTATATTGATTTTCTACCGTGTATTCCCCTTTCTCCAGTTGCCGGATGGCCATCAGGATGCCCTGTAACAGGTCCACCGGTTCAAAGCCGGTAACTACAATGGGTATACGATATTTTTCTGCAATCGGATCGTATTCGTTCATACCCATGATGGTGCATACATGACCCGCAGCCAGAAAGGCATCGATCCTGTTTTCGGGATCAGACAGGATGGCTTCCATGGCAGGTGGTACCAGTACATGCGAGGCGAGAATACTGTAGTTTTCTATTTTTTGTTTGGCTGCATGCACCACACTCAACGCATTGGCAGGTGCAGTGGTTTCAAATCCGACAGCGAAAAAAACAACCTGTTTATCCGGATTTTGTTTTGCCAGTTCAACAGCTTCAAGGGGTGAATAGACCATTCGCACATCCCCTCCCTCTGCTTTTATTTCGAGCAGGCTTTTGCGTGAGCCAGGTACACGGAGCATGTCGCCAAAGGAGCATAGGATCACCCCTTGCTGTGCTGCCAGCCAGATAGCTTCGTCAATCACACTAACCGGGGTTACGCAAACCGGGCAACCCGGACCGTGTACCATGGTGATTTTTTCCGGCAGCATATCCAGTATCCCATTCTTTACCAGGCTGTGTGTTTGTCCGCCACAGATCTCCATCAGTGTCCATGGCCGGGTTGTTTCGGCATGTATCTCCGACAGGTATTGCTTTACAATTTCAGGGTCTCTGTATTCTGATAAATGTTTCATTTTACCGCTAAGTTTAATTGGACACTAAGAATCCATTATTCAGTTTCTTTCAACTCCTCCACTTCCCCGATCTGCTTTAAATACTCAAAGGTTATCCTGGCCTCTTCTTCATCGATCATGCTGATGGCTACACCTACATGAACGAGAACATAATCATTTATCTGTGCTTCAGGCACCATACATAAATTGACTTCCTTCATAATACCACCAAAGGATACTTTCCCTTGTCTGAATGTTTCGTCAAGCTGGTTGGTGATCGATATAATTTTTCCGGGGATGGCAAGGCACATAAAATTAATTTAAAGTATTACAGATGATTTTTCCGACTGCATTTTCCGGTACGCAGTTACGTTAAGTCGGCTGATTTTGTACATGGCCAGTTGCCCTAATGCAATACATTCATCATTGGGGCTTAACTGCCGGTGAAAATAAAGTACTTTATTTTTTGATAACTCAGCTGTGATCATTTCCGTTAACAGAGCATTCTGGAAAACTCCGCCACTGAACGCAAGCGCATTGATATCGAAAATATCACTTGCCTGTTCGATCAATCGAACGAGTGATTTATAAAATTTCCATGCTATAAAATCTTTCTCTTCTTTGTTAATAATATCTTCCAGTATTTCATCCAGCATGATCCGCCAATCGATTCGGTTATACCTGATCGGTAGCGGGTAGCAGGTATCCGTTTTCTCATTGCATGATCTTGCCAGTACTTCCAGTTCCATAGCGGCCTGCCCTTCATATGTATTGATACTGCATATGCCCAGCAAGGCAGCGATCCCATCCATCAGCCTGCCCATGCTGCTGGTGAGCAGATTGTCTTCCCTGGATAACAGTTTCTGATAATAATCCCATTCCGCAGGAGAGAAATAATGAGCTAAAAGCGCTGCCGATTTTGGATGGTCCTTCAGCATACTCAACGCCGAAAGTCTCGGTTCAAGGCTCATCTTATCGCCAAGCAGTTGCGGAAAATAATCAAGGAAAAGTATCCTTTCCATTTCCCCCTGGTCATAGCGGAACACTTCTCCGCCCCAGATTTGCCGGTCTTCCCCGTACCCCGTTCCGTCCCATATAAACCCCAATACAGAAGAGGATGGGGATAATAAATTATTTTCTGCCATCACTGCCGCAAAATGCGCCTTATGATGCTGTACGGTTTCGTGCGGTACAGATGATTCCATTGCCATAATTTTCCCTTCACTGCTGGTATAATAAGTTGGATGTTCGTCGGTAAGGATAATGCCTGGCTTAAGGTTGAATAACGGCAAGAGAAATTCAAGTGTTTTCCGGAATGACTGCTGGGATAAATAATCACCCTGGTCACCCAGGTATTGACTGATATATATTTTGTCTTTATGTTGAATGGCAAATGCCCCTTTCATGTCTGCTCCCATAGCAAGGAGGGTTTCTGTTGTTTCCCCCAGATTATGCGGATAAAAATCAGGTGCCATACCCCGGCTTCTTCTTAATATGATCCGTTGGCCAGCAGGAGTGAATTGCCATACACTGTCGTCCTGCGGCGTTACAATTTCACGATCGTAAGTAAGTATCAGATCTGCAACACTCCATAAATCATCCAGTGCCTGCTCATCTCTATAAATGATGGGCGACCCGCTGATATTCGCACTGGTTGCTATGAGCGGTTTGCCAAACCGGCTGGCTATTAATTGCAGCAATGGGGTATAGGGAAGCATGATCCCCAGTTTATCAAGATGCGGTGCAATTTCATCAACACAAATTTTAGTTGCATTGTTTTCCCTGATTGGGCATAATACAATAGGGGCAACTTTTCCTGTGAGTGCTGTGCGCTCATGCTCATTGATCACAAGACCTGCTTCAGCTGTTTCAATATCCGGATAAAGAACTGCAAAAGGTTTTGCAGGGCGGTGTTTTCTCTTCCTTAAAGTATCAATGGTCTCCGCATTGGTGGCATCGCATAACAAAAGATATCCGCCAATACCTTTCACCGCGGCAATCCTGCCGGTAGACAATGAACTTACAAGTTTATTGATGATTTCGGATTGGTCCTTTATGGGCTCATTTTTACTGTCTTCATATAAGTGCATGAGTATGGCACAATTGGGGCAGGAGTTTGTCTGGCTGAAATGCCTTCTGTCCTGAATGTCATTATATTCATGGCTGCATTGATCGCACATATTTATATGCGCCATGGTTGTATTTTGCCGGTCGTATGGGATTTTTGTGATGATGGAATAACGCGGCCCGCAATGGAGGCAGGTTGTGAAAGGATATGATATTCTTCGGCTATTGTTTTGCGTGAGTTCTGCCCGGCATGTTGGACAAATGGCAATATCAGGTGTTATCAGCAGGTCTGGTTCTGCATCAGCCATACTTTCTATAATGTGAAATCCGCTAAAATGAGTGAAGCCTGTTTTCTCTGACTGATGATGCGTAATGACAGTATTTTCCGGCGCCTGTGAAATGATATCCCTGTAGAACTTTTCTGCCTGCTCTTCACCGGCATTGATCAAAACATGCAGCCCGTCGGTACTATTGGCTACTGTTCCGTTCAGCGCATATTGTGCGGCCAGTTTGCAGACAAAAGGCCTGAAGCCAACGCCCTGGACTCGGCCCCTGATATGAATATGATAGGTCTGCATTGGGTAATAGTAAAAATGTTATCCATTTCTCAGGCATCTTCCGCTACCAGTACTTTGGATTTGAGCCAGCTGTACCATTCCTGTAAACCTTCTCCGGTTGTGCAACTGACCTCAATTACAGGTAACTTGTGGTTCACTTGTTGTATATATTCTTTGGCCTTTTCCAGATTGAATGGAACATAGGGGAGCAGGTCTGTTTTATTGATTATGCAGAGGGTGGAACTATGGAACATATCCGGATACTTCAGCGGCTTGTCCTCACCTTCCGTTACGCTCATGATGACCACTCTCTCTTTTTCGCCCAGGTCAAACATCGAGGGACAAACAAGGTTGCCTACATTTTCTATGAACATTATGCTGTTTGCTTTTGGCTTCATGCCCTGCAGTGCATGGAGGATCATATGCGCATCAAGATGGCAGCCTTTACCGGTATTGATCTGTGTGACTTTAGTGCCGGTGGCGTGGATGCGGTCGGCATCGCGGGTGGTGCGCTGGTCACCTTCTATTACATAGAAATCCAGTTCCCCTTTGAGATCGGTAAGGGTGCGTTCAAGCAGGGATGTTTTTCCGGATCCGGGCGAGCTGACAAGGTTCATGGCCAGGATGTTCTTGGCTTCAAAATATCCGCGGTTTCTTTCGCCGAGCAGGTTATTCTGATGAAGGATATCCTGTTCTACATCCACAATTTTTTTGGAATGACTGTGATCATGATCGTGATCGTGATGATCATGCATGTCTGTTGAACAACCACAAGTTGCACACATAGTAGGAGGTTTAAGTAATGGTTTTTTAATAGTCGCCAGTAGCCAGTCGGCAATCGGCAGTCAACAGCCGGCTGCTTAAGTATTATAGAGTTTTAGTATTATTATCATTTGTTTAATGTTGTTTGGCTGTTATTAGCTACTGCCGACTGTCTACTGCCGACTGGTTACTGGCTACTGTTATGGTTTTTACTTTCAATTCTTTTCCCTGAATGATCTGGTTGAAATGACCGCCGCAAACCGGGCAACTATCATAATAATTTGTAATCGGGAATTCAATGTCACACTCAAGGCATTTAGCTTTTCCTTCTATCCGGTTCACTATCAGTTTTGCATCTTCCAGGAAACTGCCTTTGATACCTTGCTGCCAGGCAAAATCAAACGCTTCCATTTCAATCGTACTCAGTTGGCCAATGTCGAGTTCAATTTCTCCCACGATACCACCGCCTGCTTTGTATATTTCTTTTTCGGCGATATCAATGATGCTCATTACGATTGAAAGCTCATGCATGATCAGCTTTTTTTATTCTGCGCTTTTTTACGGCGTATATAACTAACGGTAAACATAATGGCTACCAGCAAGCCGGCCGTGGCCGTAGCGTGAACCGGTTCGCCAAAATAATGGATAATGGAGAAGCCTTCGGTTTCACCATGACCCGGATGCGCTATGCCTGCAAAAGGAAGCAGAATGCCTAAACCTGTTTTAAGAGCCAGACTGATTTTTTTCATTTTAATCGCTTTTGAAGTGTACAATATTAGTTTTTGAGCCAGCCTGAAAACATGATCATAATCACATTTATTAATAATCGTTGTCATATGTATCGGTATTCGGGGGTTATACTTTTATTCACCTTTCCAAAACTAAATATCTCCCTCATGCAACAGACTGCTCCCGCCAAACTTCCTACTTACTACGATGAAGTGGAACGTAAAGGATATTCCCGCCGCGATTTTATGAAATTCGTGACCATGATGGCGGCCTTCATGGGCCTTGAAAAATCAGCCATAGGCCAGATCGCACAGGCTTTACAAAACAAACCAAGGGTCCCGGTTATCTGGTTGCATTTCCAGGAATGCACCTGTTGCAGTGAAAGCTTTATTCGATCCTCACATCCGCTGGTTGCAGATATCCTGCTCGACCAGATATCCCTGGATTATACGGAAACACTTATGGCCGCATCAGGCCACCAGGCTGAAGAGGCCATGCATAATACAATGACCAAATACAAAGGTGAATATATATTATGTGTAGAAGGAAGTGTTCCTACCGGCGCAGACGGTGTATATTGTATGATCGGTGGAAAGACTTCCATGCAAATCCTGGAAGAAGCCGCTGAAGGCGCCAAAGCGGTTATCGCATGGGGCAGTTGCGCATGCAACGGTTGTGTACAGGCGGCTAATCCTAATCCTACTTCCGCAACACCCATTCATAAATTATTAAAAGGCAAACCTATCATCAAAGTGCCTGGTTGTCCGCCGATAGGCGAAGTGATGGCCGGTGTAATTGTGCACCTGGTTACTTTTGGAACCATTCCGGAATTGGATGGCATTGGCCGGCCAAAAGCTTTCTACAGCAAACGCGTACATGATAGTTGTTATCGTCGTCCATATTATGATGCCGGTTTGTTTGTGAATTCATTCGATGATGAAAATGCACGGAAAGGATATTGCCTGTATAAAGTAGGCTGCAAAGGCCCTTCTACCTATAATGCCTGCGGTATCACCAAATGGAACGGAGGTACCAGTTTTCCTATACAGTCGGGCCACGGTTGCTTTGGTTGCAGCGAGGCCAACTTCTGGGATAATGGCCGGATATATGAACGTGCCGCTGCATTCCCTGGTTTTGGTATAGAAGCAGATGCAGACACCGTGGGTAAAGTAGCCTTAGGGGTTACCGGTGCCGCTATTGCTGCACATGCGGTAATGACCAATATCCGGAAAAATAAGCTCATCAAAAATATCACTGTTGAAGGTCGCGAAAGCGAAAAAGAACTCGATGCCTGATCACCCACATACTAACAATTATGAGTAAACGAATAGTAGTCGATCCCGTAACAAGGATCGAAGGCCACCTGCGCATAGAAGCAGAAATTGAAAATGGTAAGATAACGGATGCCTATTCCAGCGGTACGATGGTTCGGTTGCTGGAAGAGATCTTAAAAGGCCGTGACCCACGCGATGCCTGGGCTTTTGTTGGTCGCGTGTGTGGGGTTTGTACCTCCGTGCACTCCCTTACATCGGTGAGGGCCGTTGAGGATGCATTGGATATTGTTATTCCGCCTGATGCAGAACTCGTTAGAAATATCATGTTCTGCGCACAGTATATGCATGACCATGTGGTGCATTTTTATCACCTGCATGCCATGGACTGGGTTGATGTGGTGAATGCACTGAAGGCGGATCCTAAAAAGACCTCAGAGATAGCACAAAGTATTTCCAACTGGCCAAAGAGTTCACCGGGATATTTCGCTGATCTGCAAACAAGGATCAAAAAATTTGTGGAGAGCGGACAGCTTGGGATTTTCAGTAACGGTTATTGGGGCCATCCCGCCTATAAGCTACCGGCAGAAGTAAATCTTATCGGACTGGCTCACTATCTCGAAGCGCTCGAATGGCAAAAAGAGATCGTTAAGATACATGCCATTTTTGGTGGTAAAAACCCGCACCCCAATTATCTGGTGGGTGGTATGGCATGCTCCATCAGTAAAGATGATGTAAGCGGCATCAATGCAGAAAGGCTGGCACATGTGCATCAGTTATTGAAACAGGGTAAAGATTTTATAGAGCAGGTTTACGTTCCAGACCTGATGGCCATTGCCGGCTTCTACAAAGACTGGGCATCCATTGGCGGTGGCCTGGGAAATTATATGGTTTATGGGGATCTGCCAACCAATGGTTATCGGGATGTTGCTTCATATAAGATCCCGCCAGGTGTCATTTTGAATAAGGATGTAAGCAAAATATATGAAGTTGACCTGCGAAAAGACGATGAAGTGCAGGAATTTATCAATCACTCCTGGTATGAATATAAAGGCGGCGATAAAGTTGGCCTGCATCCATGGAAAGGAGAAAGTAAAGTAAAGTATTCCGGGCCCAAACCACCTTTTGAATTCCTGGATACCACACAGAAATATTCTTATCTCAAAACACCGCGCTGGAAAGGACAAGCTATGGAAGTAGGCCCGCTGGCGCGCTTGCTGGTTGCATATGGAAGGGGCAATAAAGAAGTGAAAGAGGTGGTGGACAAAGCCCTTACCGACTTACAGGTACCAGTAACCGCATTGTTCTCTACATTAGGCAGGACAGCTGCCCGGGGACTTGAAAGTATCCTGGCTGCAAGATGGGGACTGGAGTTTTATGACAGCCTGATCGCCAATATCAAGAATGGTGATACCAGGATGGCCAATACGGAAAAATTTGAACCATTTACCTGGCCCGATAAAGCAGTGGGTGTGGGCCATTCAGAAGCACCACGCGGCGCATTGGCCCACTGGATCAACATTGAAGATAAAAAGATCGCCAATTACCAGTTGGTAGTGCCCACAACATGGAACGCATCACCAAGGGATGGTAATGGTAAAATGTCGGCCTATGAAGCGGCACTCATGGATACACCGGTTGCAGACGAAAAACAGCCGTTGGAGATCATCCGCACCATTCACTCGTTTGACCCGTGCCTGGCTTGTGCCGTGCACCTTTACGATGAACAGGGAAAACAAATCAGCAGGATTGCCGTAGTTGGCGACTAAAAATATATTATCATGGGTATGGCCAAAAAATATCTGCATGTACACCGCTTACGCCGGGTATATGTTTGGGAACTGCCGGTAAGATTTTATCACTGGCTGAATGCAGGCGTAATTGTAGTGCTCGTGGCAACCGGTTTTTTGATCGGCAGCCCGCCTGCTTTGATAAGTAACGATGAAGCGGCCCACCGGTTTTGGATGGGAAAAGTAAGGTTCATTCACTTTATTGCAGCTTATATCTTCTTTTTTAATTTCCTGTTCAGGTTGTACTGGGGTTTCGTAGGAAACAAGTATGCAAACTGGAAACAGTTTATCCCCACCTCAAAAAGGTTCTTTACAGAAATGTGGCATGTGTTTAAAATGGATATACTGATGTTAAAGGGAAAAGAACACATGAGCGTGGGCCACAATGCCATGGCAGGGTTTATTTATTTTTTCACATTTATTGCATTCCTCGTACAGTGTCTCACCGGATTCGGTTTGTATGCTGCCATGAGCAGCTGGTGGTTGCCACAATTATTCAGTTGGGTTCCGTATGTCTTTGGTGGTGATATTGTAATGCGCCAGGTGCATCACTGGGCTACATGGTTTTTTATTTTATTCACAGTCATCCATGTATATCTTGTATTCTATCATGATTATGTAGAGGGCCGTGGTGAGATCAGCAGTATGGGCGGTGGATGGAAATTCATAGAAGAGGAAGTATTTGAAGAACAACATCACACAACGCCCAATCCGGAAGATGACAAAAAATAATATACTTATCCTTGGTGTCGGGAATTACCTGATGGCAGATGAAGGGCTAGGCGTACACCTTGCGGAAAGACTGGTGAAAGAGGAACTTCCTCCGGGTGTTGATGTGTTGGATGGCGGAACAGGAGGATTTCACTTACTTGAATATTTTGAGCAATATGAACGCGTCATCATTGTTGATGCCACTTTGGATGATAACCCTCCCGGTACCATCAGGCTGATCAAGCCTAAATTTGCTGCTGACTTTCCACAAGCCATGAGCACCCATGATATCGGCCTGAAAGATCTCGTGGGTGCTTTGCAGCTATTAGGTACAATGCCGGAAATTGATCTGTATGTAGTTAGTATAAAATCCATCCAGGATCAGGGTATTGAGTTGAGCCCGGAGATTTCTGCAACAATAAATAATTTAATAAGTGTTTTAAAAAGTAGCGTTGCTGAAAAAGAGGTCAGTATTGCTTAATTGCTTCTGATTTTAGATCGTTCATCTGTATTAACTGTAATTTCTTCCTGATTCTTTTTTCCCATTTGGTGTTTCTGCAAGCTAAAAATTCGATATTTTACAGCATATAACTGCAGTAATTTATGCCAATCAGAATGGAAGATGATCCGCAGGATCAACAGGGAAATAATAATGACCAGGGTGGTGGTGGCTATAGCCCCCAGGGGCCGCGTTATCCTGGCGGCGGCGGCGGAGGTGGAATATTCAGCCTCTTACCCCTGTTATTGAATTTATTCCGGGGCAAAAGCTTATTACTCTTATTGGTCATAGGTGGTATCGGGTATTTCATGATGAGTCGGGGTGGCTGCAGTGGCGCCGGTGGTGGTTTATTGGATAATATAAGTGAATTCTCCAAAGGCGGATTCTTAGATCCTAAAGAGTTTGAAAAAGCCAGCATTTACGAACCGCTGGCTGATGATAATTCCAGGAACCCTCTTCCTGAAGCCGCCAATCTTCAAAGATTTGCTCCCCCGGTAGGAAACCAGGGCCAGCAGGGTTCCTGTGTTGCCTGGAGCAGCGCATATGCGGCACGTTCGATATTGGAATCTGCACGTACCGGACAGAATCAAACCGTTTTCAGTCCCGCTTTTTTATATAACCAGATTGGTTTACAAAACTGCCAGGGCAGTTATATTATCAGGGCAATGGAATATATGACCAAACAGGGTTCCGTTCCCTACCAGCAATTCCCATATGATGAAAATGATTGTTCAAGTTTGCCCGACAGGAAGCTTGTGCAGGAAGCTTCCAAATTCAAAATGCGCGGATTCACCCGTTTATCTGCTGGCGACAGGAACGATGCTCTTGATGTTCGGGCGATAAAAGAAAATCTTGCTCAGGGGGCACCCGTTGTTATAGGGATGATGGTTGGACAGAGCTTTATGCAGGAAATGCTGGGTAAGGATCTCTGGATACCGGAGGCCAACGACCGTGGCATGATGGGATTTGGCGGGCATGCCATGTGTGCCGTGGGTTATGATGATAAAAAATACGGTGGCGCCTTTCTGATCATGAACAGCTGGGGACCAGAATGGGGCAATAACGGATTTGCCTGGGTTAGATATCCGGAGTTCAATTATTTTGTCCGCGAAGCATATGGACTGGAGCCTATGCAAAAGACCGGTACAGCAGCTACAGCAGCATTGCAGTGTGAAGTTGGGCTGGTTGAAGTTTCTTATGATGGTAATAAAACCATCACCGGTAATTATATCTCATTGAGAAAGTCGGGCGAAGATAAGTACCTCACTGCTTACCCGGTAAAGATCGGTTCTAAGTTTAAACTGGAGATCAAAAATTCAAACGAATGCTATATCTATGTTTTCGGAAAGGAGACTGACGGTTCGGCATACACGTTGTTTCCATATCCCCGGAAAGATGATCCCACCAAAACCAAATATTCTCCGTTCTGTGGCATCACCGGCTACCGGATGTTTCCTAAAGATAAAAGTATGACCCCTGACAGTATCGGGCAACGGGATATGATAGGTGTGGTTGTCAGTTCAGAAGAGCTCGACTGGTATGGCATACAGACAAAGATCAATGCAATGCCGAGAAGCCAGCCTTTTGAATCAAAGCTCGCATCGGCCTTGTCTAAAGCAAAGCCTGCAGGATTAAGCATGAATACGAGTTCTAAAGGGAATATTCAATTCAATACAAATTTACTGCAGGGACAGGCGGTATGGTGCTTTGTTGAACTGGACAAGCGATGATAAGGATCATTCTTATCTCCGGGTTTTTATTATGGACTCTTAGTTCCTTTAGCCAGGAAGTAAAAAAATTATATGATCCCGGAGCTGTTCCGGAAAGGGATTTGGCAGTACTCACGAAGCAGGCTCAGAAAGAAAGCAAGCATATACTGGTGCTGTCAGGAGGAAATTGGTGTGCCCGTTGCCTTACTTTCAACCAGTTTTGCTTATCAAATCCTGAAATTGACTCGTTGCTCAATGCAGATTACCTGATTTATCACTTAAATTACAGTGAGGAAAATAAAAACAAATCAGTTTTTGCTAAGTTGGGTTATCCGCAGCGTTTTGGTTTTCCGGTATTGCTGGTGCTGAATGAAAAGGGAGAAAGGGTCCATACGCAGGAATCGGAATACCTTGAGCAGGGTGCGGGTTATTCCAAACGAAGGGTTTTGGAGTTTTTACTGGCCTGGAACAGGAAGGCGGTACAGCCGGAGACTTATAAATAATTTGACATGAAAAATACGGAATCAGAAAAGTTTTTGCAGTTGATTCAAAGCCCGTTGAAGTTCAGGTTTTTTTTGTTGTCAAAACTACCTTCAGCTTATTTCTCCGGTGTTCGGGTAAAGGATATCTCTTACGAAAGAGCTACAGTAACGGTTCCGTATAAGTGGTTTTCGCAGAACCCTTTCAGATCTCTTTATTTTGCCTGTCAGGCTATGGCTGCTGAGATGAGTACCGGCCTGCTGGCCATGTTGCATGTATATGGCAGGAAACCCGCGGTATCCATGCTGGTAATTAAAATCGAAGGAGATTTTTTTAAAAAAGGCGTTAGTGTGGTTAGTTTTGTTTGTAATGACGGTGAAGCTATGGAGCAGGCAATCGAGGAAGCAGTCGCAACCGGGGATTCAGTACAATTCACTGCACGTTCCATTGGTACAAACGAAAAAAGCGAAGTGGTTTCTGAATTCAGGATCACCTGGTCTTTCAAGGTTAAAGGGAAATAGATATTAAATATTTGTTATTGGATATTGGATAATGAATATTGGATAATGGATATTCGCGCTTAACCAATGAGTGTTTTTAATTGAAAATATTTATAAATGAAAATAGCTTTTCATGGTGCTGCACGCACTGTAACAGGATCTAAGCACCTGCTAACGCTGAAGAACGGCCGCCGTATTTTACTTGACTGCGGGATGTTCCAGGGCATGGGCAAGGAAACGGACGTTTTGAACAGGCATTGGGGTTTTGACCCGATGCAGGTTGATTATATGATCCTCTCGCATGCGCATATTGATCATAGCGGATTGATACCTAAGCTGGTCAAAGACGGCTTTAACGGTAAAATTTATTGCACGCCTGCTACCCGGGAACTGGCAACGGTACTGCTGGAAGATTCTGCGGGTATCCAGCAGGATGATGTGAAGTATATCAATAAACGCCGCGCCGCGGAAGGTCAGCAATACCTGAAGCCATTATATAATGAAGAAGATGCCAGAGTTGCATCGGAACATTTTCATGAAGTTGACTATGGCAATTGGTTCCGGATAGAAGATGGTGTTGAACTACTTTTTACCGATGCCGGGCATATCATCGGCAGTGCAGTTGTTAACCTTAAAATTACCGAACAAGGGAAAACGGAACAGCTTACTTTTTCAGGTGATGTTGGACGCTATAGGGATGTGATCCTGAAATCACCGGAGGTTTTTCCCCAGGCTGAATATATCATACTGGAATCCACCTATGGCAACAGCCTGCATGACCTGCACAAGCCAACGCTTGATCTGTTATTGCAATGGATCGAAAAAACCTGTCTCGAGAAAAAAGGGAAACTTATTATTCCAGCCTTTAGCGTGGGCCGTACCCAGGAAATTTTATTTGCTCTTAATCAGCTCGATCTTGAAAGAAGGCTTCCTGAAGTGGACTATTTTGTGGATAGTCCGCTTAGCATCAAAGCAACGGAGATCGTAAAAGGATATCCTGAATACTTCAATAATACAATACAGAAAATACTTAAAACCGACCAGGATCCTTTTTCGTTTCCCGGCCTTAAGTATATTAAAACGGTTGATGAATCCAAATTGCTCAATTTCAGGAATAAACCCTGTGTGATTATTTCTGCCAGCGGCATGGCGGAAGCGGGCCGGGTTAAGCATCATATAAATAACACGGTAGAGAATAGCCGTAATTCGATCCTCATGACCGGATACTGCGAACCGAATTCACTCGGCGCCAGGTTGATGTCGGGCAAGAAAGAAGTGAATATTTTTGGTGTTACCCGTGAAGTACATGCCGAAGTTGGGAGCATACGCAGCATGAGCGCACACGGAGATTTTGAGGATCTCAGCCAGTTCCTTGCTTGTCAGGATGTTCAAAAAGTGAAGAAGCTTTTTCTCGTACATGGTGAATATGAAGTACAGGAAGATTTTAAGGAAAGATTGATCCGGAAAGGGTATACGGATGTTGAGATTCCTGAAATGCATTTTGAGATCGGACTGGCTTAGCTATGAGATTTGGAAAAACTGAGAATTTGCCACCATTCCCACCTCCCCATTCCCACCTCCCACTTAATAAATGACAGAAGCCGGATGGTTAGTCCGGCTTTCAAATTTTTTCAGGCTTTAAGTATCCTGATGATTTGACGAGGTTCAGCTTTATTTTTGTGGTCCGTTATTTCCTGATTGCATTGTAAAGATGCAAAGGATTTTTATATTCCTAAACTCTATTCGATAAAAGGCTTATTCGTTTCGATAAATGGACCATTTAAGCCGATGAGCAGTATTATTATTTTAGTCAAATCGCTCTACTTTAAAGCCTTCAATATCAATAGTTGTTTTTTTATGCCCAATGATTTCCTCCACCAGTTTACCTGTGCCGGCGGCTAACGATATACCTAACATGGCATGACCTCCTGCAATAGTAAGGTTTGAATATTTCTGGTGACGCCCGATATAAGGCAGGCCATCAGGACTTAAAGGTCTGTATCCGTGCCAGATATTATCGGGTCCGGGAAACTGAACCTGCAGGTCGGGGTAGTAGTTTTTCGCTGCCTTGAAAATGGCTTCAGCCCTTTTTACCAATGTCGGAGAGCGAAGTCCGCTGATCTCCATCGTGCCCCCCATTCGAAGGTCCTTTCCCATTGGCGTCATAGCAACACGATCATCTACCAGTATGGCCGGGTATCGAAGATTTTTTTGCATATTTTCAAATGTCATGCTATATCCTTTGCCGGCTTGCATGATGATCCTGATACCTAACTGTTCGGTTGCAACAGGCAACCATGATCCTGTTGCCAATACGATCTCTTCAGCTTCAAATTTTCCTTTATCGGTAACTACGGCAGTAACTTTATTGCCTTTTTTTTCAAAGCCCGTGATGGTAGTATTCAATTGCAGTGAAGCACCCATTGTAAGCAGTGCTTCTTTAAGCGTCTGCATAAAATCGCCGGGATGCAGGTGACAATCTATGGGATATAATATCCCGCCACGCACATTCACTTCAACATCAGGCTCCATTGCCTGAACTTCCTGCGCAGAAAAAATCTTTGTGTCAATATGCAAAGCAGCAGCTTCTTTAGCCAGTTCGATTTCATGTTTTTCAGTGGATGGATTCTTATAAAGCATGAAACACCCTTTCTCTTCCATCCTGAAATGATTGCCCAAATCGTTCTTCAATTCAGATTGCAATTCGCGGCTCAGTTGTAAAATGGCATGCAGGTAAGGTACATTGTGTTCGACTGTCTCCTTATTGGCCTGTTTCCAGAATGTCAGGCCCCAGCGAATGAGGTCAGCATTGAGTCGCGGCTTAATGTAAAAAGGAGAAGATGAGCTAAGCATCCACTGCAGTCCCTTTGCGATTATGCCGGGTGATGCAAGGGGGACAAAATGGCTTGGAGACACATAGCCTGCATTCCCAAAAGAGGTTCCGCTCTTAATGTCACCTCTTTCAATAAGCGTTACATCGTGTCCTGCTTTCTGAGCATAATAAGCGCAGCATAAACCTATTACTCCGCCTCCTGCAATGATAACTTTTGCCATGTCTGAAATATTTTTATAATGTATGTTTCGCGATCTCGAAAGTAGATACCATGTAATTTTCGCAAAGTTGGCATAGATTATTACCTGAGGGTCTTAACATCAAAAATTCTCCCTGCAGTTTTACCTCTGGTTGCATCTATCTTAACGATAATACTTTTTTTGCCTTTTGTGAATTTCTCTGGAAGGGGGTATAGCTGATCGTAAAACCTGCCTGTTTGACCGCCTTTCCATTCCACGGTAGTTAGCAGTTCCCCATCTATCAAAATATCAAATATCCTGTCTTTATCATCTCCTATATAAGTTAGCAGTAAGGTGTTCGGGTCATCTGGTTCAACTTGTATATTGAAAGAAAAATGATGACCGGTTCTGGCTTCCCGACCCATACGTCCAATAGCATCGCTCACATAGGATCTTTCAGTGGCCTGAAGGCGATGGTCGCGTTCCGGCTGCATCTCACCAATTCGAAAATGATCTATGGTACGGGCCTCTATTTCTTTCTGTCTTTTTTTCTCTGTTTCATATGCTGCTTGTCGCAATGTCCAGTCTTCCGGTGTGAAATAGTCCCAGTAAACACTGTAATATTCATCATAAACCGCATAGAATGGACGAAGTGTGACATCATTTGGTTTGCCTGCACCTATCCATTTAAATGTAAGTGGCGCGGAAGTTTCTTTTATCGTCCATGCGTTGATATCTTTATTGGCGGTCATAATAACAGGAGTACCGAAAACCGGGTCCGGCATTTCCCTGCCGAGTTTGCCGGCAAGTACTAAAGGGCCATAGAGAAATGCGATCCGATTTGGATTGTCGGGCATACTCTCGGTATAGAGTTTCATGGGAAACTCAATTTCAATTTTGTCTCCGTTTTTCCAGGGCCGTTCGATATTCAGGAAGCCAGTTATGTCAGTCTTTGGATAAATTTCTTTTCCGTTTACCCATATGCGTGAGTTTCCGCCAGACCAGCCTGGTTTGCGGATTCGTATATTGATAGTTGTTGGTCCTTCTGTGTTTACCAGCAGGCGCGTCCTGTTCTCTTCGGGGAATCCGGTTACTTGTGTAAGGGTAACCTTTTTATTTTTCCAGTTCAGTGTTGACGGGATGAAGAGGTTTACATAAAGGCTGCCATCGCTCCCTTCATAATAAATACCTTCATTATATTTGGCATGGTTCTCCAGCCCGCTGCCTACACAGCAGGTGAAGGTTTGAAAGGAATCACTGAAAACTTTTTTGGTACCCATGCGGAGCGGAACAAAATAAGTGGTCATGCCATTTTCAGGGTTCTGTGAGGCAAGGATATGATTGTATAAGGCCCTTTCATAATAATCACCCAGTTCTGCAGATGGCTCCCAGGCAAAGAGGTGCCTGGTTAACTTAAGCATGTTATATGTATTGCATGTTTCACAGGTATTGTCACTGAGCCGGTCATTCAGTTTATCCCGATCCCCGCAATATTCATAATTGCTGTTTCCGCCTATTACATAAGTATGGTGCTTTACCATTGACTCCCAGAATACACTGGCGATTTTTTTATCGCGTTGTGATCCGGTAAGTTCATACTGTGTTGCAGAGCCAATGGCTTTGGGTACATTGGTATTGGAATGTTTTCCCGGCAGCGGGTCGATGCCTTGTGCGAGTTTTCCCATGACAAATTCATCATAGAACAGATAAGAGCAGTCGAGATATTTTTTTTCGCCAGTGATGGCGTATATTATGGCCAGTACATCATTCATGCCGCCATATTCGCAGTTCAGCATTTTCAACCGGGTTGAATCCGGCAGGTGATGTACCGTATTCCAGGTCCAGTCTGCCATGCCTTTGACTATTTCAAGGGCTTGCGCATTGTTGGTATAGAGGTATGCGTCTACAAGTCCGGCCATGAGTTTATGGACTGTATACCATGGCGACCAGCCACCGTTTAGGTCAAATCCTGATGATTTTATCTGTCCCCGTGCAACCTGCGCAAAAATGGTATCTTCATTGGGAATGGCTCCTACATAGCCGCTTTTACGGGCTTGCTGGCATTTGGCGAGTTCGCTAACGATATAGTCTATCCGATTTTTAAATTCCTGCTGCCTTGTTGAAGTGTACATAAGTGCCGCTGCAGACAGATAATGTCCTAGTGTGTGGCCGGATAGCCCCTCACTTTCCCAGCCGCCATAGACGGAATCTTTAACCGGAAGGCCTGCATTTTGATGAAAACGATGCAGCATCCTGTTGGCATTAAGGAGCAAGAGATAGGCACTGTCCATGGAACGGGCATGATGAAAGGGGCCCTTCAATAATACCACATCTTCCAGGGGAAAGGCATAGGCTTTAACAGGTACAGCAGTATTTATTTTTACTCGG
This sequence comes from Chitinophagaceae bacterium, assembly GCA_041752135.1. GTDB lineage: Bacteria > Bacteroidota > Bacteroidia > Chitinophagales > Chitinophagaceae > Pollutibacter. Next base: position 42,851 of record JBGSHT010000035.1, read on the forward strand.
CTTGTTTCCCTGGCAGGAAAATACGACTGAGCATGTATACTCACTGATAAGAATACCAGGTAAGTCAGCAGGATGCTTTGAGGTTTGCTCATAAATTGCAGCTGGTAATTAAGTAGTGAAATTGGTTTTATGATTTTAACTTTAAGGAGTTTAAAAACATTAAGTTTCATGAGTACCCTTAGTAATTTATTTTCACATCCTTAATTGACATCGGCAGCCAGACCTGCATCTCTGTTTTGCCACGGTTGGCCCATGTATAGTAAGGGATGGCGATGATTTTCTTTATTTCAGTATTCACAGAAATCTTATCGGAGCCTATAGTTAACACCGGCACCGTAGCTGTTAAGGCTATTATTTTTTCACCTGAAATTTCAAATGGTATGTCTTCAAATTTTGTGTCTGGTGGCACAATGATATTCCAGGCGGAATTATTATTGTCTGTTCCCTCAACACAGTATACCAATGGGCCCCGCTGAATGGCCACGCGGTTATTGTTCTGTTTTAATTCATCCCTTGAAATTATCTGCTTGACAGGCATGTCGAATTCAAATTCCAAAATATCTCCTTTTTTCCACTCAGTTTCCAGTATTGCATACCCATGAGCAATTTCTGCCGGAATCGATTTTCCATTTAAGGTAAACCCGGGTGCTGCCTGCATGATATTTATGCCTTTGGCATTGTATAGATTTCCGGGTACAATGTTGCCGGAATACCACCCAGGGATGCGTATGTACACTTTAAACTTAGCTTTTTTAGCCGGATCAATGTTGATCTTCACTTTTCCGTTCCATGGGTAATTGGTTTCCTGCTTTACAAAAACATCAGTCTTGCCGATTTTGATATTTGTATTACTGCCGACGAACAAATTCACGGCAATACCCTCGTTACTTTTGGCATATACATAATCGCCAAGGGAAGCAACCAGTCGGGCAATATTTGCAGGACAACAGGCCGTTCCGAACCATTCGCGACGGGCATGTTGCCCCCTGGACGCTAAAGGGTTGCCATAGAAGAAACGGTCTCCGCTTAAGCTCAGTCCGTCCAGTGCGCCATTATACAGGCTTCTTTCGAGCACATCAATATATTCGCTGTTTCCGGTTAGTGCATTCATCCGCTGGTTCCAGAATACCATGCCTACGGATGCGCATGTTTCACAGTAGGCCTGCTCGTTAGGAAGGTCGTAGTCTGTACTGAAGCCTTCGTTGCTGCCCGCAGAGCCAATGCCTCCTGTGATATACATATTTCTATAGACCACATCTTCCCAAACATTGCGCATGGCTTTGAGATAACCCAGGTCGCCGGTTTGTGCCGCTACATCAGCTGCACCGGTATACATATACATCGCCCTCACCGCATGCCCAGTAATTTCCTTTTGATCTTTCACCGGTAAGAGGTCTTGTGCATATCCGGTATCCTTCCAGTCCGTCCAGGTGTATCCTTTTGCGAGTCCTTTGCCTCTTTCTGACAAAAGCCAGTCAGCAAGTTTCAGGTATTTATCATTTCCTGTAGTTTTATACAGTTTTACGAGCGCCAGTTCAAGTTCCTGGTGCCCGGTTACCCAATGACGTTTGCCCGGGCCGAATAAAGCATCAAAATGATCGGCCCAGCGGATTGAAACATCAAGGAGTTTTCTTTTCCCTGTTGCGTTAAAGTAGGCAACGGCAGCTTCAATCATATGCCCGTTGTTATAGTCTTCGTGCATACTCATATCCGTGTAGCGCTTATCCGGCTCATTGAGTGTGTAGAAGGTATTCAGGTAGCCATCGGACTGCTGTGCGGCGGCGATCTTATCGATCCATTCATCACATTTTTTCTCCAGTTCAGGGTTTGGATGTGTCTTTAGTGAATAGGCCATAGCTTCCAGCGCCTTAAATACATCACTGTCATCATAAAAAATACCTTCATGTTTCTCTCCCTTGTTCCTTGCAACTTTTTCAAAATTCCTGATACGGGCGGTTTTTACTTCTGTCTGGTAAATACAGGCATCAAGCGTTTTTGTTGCAACCAGGTCGATCTTTGGCTTCCAGAACTGATCGGTGATATTAACCTGAGAGAAATTTACAGGTTCCATTTTTTGCAATCCCGCCTTTTGGCTGAAAGTTGAAAGTGATATTATGGCTGAAGAAAAAAGTGCAATAAGTCTTTTCATGATGAACATTTTACGCTACCTGTATTAAAAATCAAACTACGGCTACCCTGAATGGTTTTACTTCGATTGTTTTCCAAACTCCATTTTTGATGTAGGGTTCCTGTTTGTACCATTCCTGGAATTCCTCATCGGTCTCAAATTGAACGATCATCACAGAACCAGTCATTTCTCCGGCTTCATTAAGTATCGCTCCGCCGGTGACGAACTGATTTCTTTCTTTCAATATTTTTGCGCCGGCCAAATGCAGGGGACGTATTGTTTTTCGGCGTTCCTGTGCATCGGCATCATCTCCGTCTTTTGCAATGATTACATATTGTTTCATTTCTTATTTTATTTCAAGCACAATCACTGAAGAGGGGGGTATCCTGAGTTTCAGTGTATTCCCCGACTGATTGATCTGTGTAAATGCTGTTGGTTTTATTTTATCTGATTGTTCGAATGTGTTATGATCCTGAACATTCTTTGAGGTGAGTATTCTTCCTGACAAGTTTTTAAAAGCGAGCCCCCGGATATCAACCGAAATTTCCTGCCATTTTTTATGGTCAATATTCACCAATGAAATATGTGTTGAGCCGTTTTTATCTTTGGAAGCTGATGCTGAAACTGCGGGCAGTTTTTCATTTCCGGAAACAAAATCACCTGATGATATTTTAAGCGGGAGTAGTAATGCATCCTGGTGGACCTTATACATCTCCATTACGTGGTAGGTAGGTGTAAGGATTAATTTATTTCCATTGGTGAGCACAACGGCTTGTAATACGTTTACGGTTTGTGCGAGATTGGCCATTCTTACCCTGTCGGCATGATTATTGAAAATATTAAGGGTAACGCCTGCAATCATTGCATCTCTCATCGTGTTTTGCTGGTACAGAAAAGCGCCGTTAGTGCCCGGCTCTACATCGTACCAGCCGCCCCATTCATCAACCACTAATGCTACTTTTTTTGAAGGATCATATTTGTCCATAATAGTAGAATGACGGGTAACAAGTTCTTCCATTAAAAGGGCTCTTTTCATGGTCGTAAAATATTCGTCGTCTGTGAATCCAGTTGCAGATCCTTTTTTGTTCCAGTCAATTACGGAATAGTGATGCAGGGCAACACCTTCCAGCATGCCATGCGGGATATCCCTCATCAATACTTCTGTCCAGTTGTAATCTGATGAATTTGCTCCTGATGCTATCCTGAAAATTTTACTGTCATTGCTCCAGTCGGTAAGGAAGGTCGAATATTGCCTGTAGATATTTGCGTAGTAGTCCGCTTTCATATTCCCACCGCAACCCCATGCTTCGTTTCCAATTCCCCAGAATTTCACATTCCATGGTTTTTCACGACCATTTTGCTGCCTTAAAATTGGCATAGGGCTGCTGCCTTCTTTATGGTTTACGTATTTCACCCAGTCAGAAAGTTCTTGTACTGTTCCGCTGCCCACATTTCCTGATAAATAGGGTTCGGTCTCCAGCATTTCACACATGTTCAAAAAATCATGTGTGCCAAAACTATTGTTTTCGGTCACACCGCCCCACCAGACATTCAGCATGGATGGCCTTTTATCTTTTGGGCCTATCCCGTCTTTCCAATGGTAGGTATCTGCAAAGCATCCGCCGGGCCAGCGAAGGTTGGGTATTTTAAGTTTCTTCAAGGCATCAATGATGTCGAGCCTGATACCATCTTTATTTGGGATTGCAGTATTATTTTCGCCTACATAAAATCCATCATAAATACACCGGCCAAGATGTTCTGCAAAATGACCGTAAATATGACGATTGATAGTTTCCTTGCCTTGATCGGCATCTACAATTATGGACACCTGGGAGTACCCCGTTGATACCAGGGAGAAAAGGAAAAATACCGGGATCATTTTTTTCATGGCATGTGATTATGAGTTAATTTTTTTCGTCAGACTAAAATTGATTAAAACAATTGAAAAAGAATTCATTTATAAAACCTGGAAACCGTGAGCGTAGGGATCATCTTCCGGGTCAATGGAAATGGTATTGTATCCATAGATTTTGGCCCATCCTTCTATGGATGGCCTGATGGCAGGTTTACCGGCAACAGATGTTTCTTCTTCGATCCTGCCAATGAACTTACTGCCGATGACGCTTTCATGTATAAAGGTGTCGCCTTTTTTTAATTTCCCTTTTGCATGCCACTGGGCCATTCTGGCACTTGTGCCTGTGCCGCATGGGGAACGGTCAATCGCTTTATCACCATAGAAAACAGCGTTTCTGGCGGTGGAGTTTTTATCCAACACTGCTCCGGTCCATAAGATATGTGAACAGCCTTGTATCGTTGGATTTTCAGGATGTACAAAAGTGAATTGATTGTTAATGGTTTTTCTTAATTCACGAGCCCAGCTGATGAGTTTGTCTGCCGGATAGTTTTCAAGCCCTGAGAAGTTTTCTTGTACGTCTACGATAGCATAAAAATTCCCGCCATAGGAAACGTCAATTTTAAGTTCGCCAAGTTCGGGGCATTTTACAGATAGGTTTGTTGCTGCAAGAAAAGATGCCACATTAGTCAACTTTACGGTTTTGACTTTATCTTTTTCCCTGGTATAGGTGATGTTTACCAATCCTGCGGGAGCTTCCATGCGGATGATGCCTTCTTTTTTTGGGTTTATCAAACCAGTTTCAATGGCTGTGGTAATAGTCCCGATCGTTCCGTGGCCGCACATGGGGAGGCATCCGCTTGTTTCAATAAATAATACGGCGAAATCGTTTTCAGGATCATGGGGCGGATATATAATACTTCCGCTCATCATGTCATGGCCCCTTGGTTCAAACATCAGACCTTTCCTGATCCAGTCGAACTCTCTGAGGAAATGTTGTCTTTTCTCACTCATGTTATTTCCATTTAATGCAGGGCCACCTTTTGCCACCAATCTAACCGGATTCCCACAAGTATGGGCATCTATGCAGTAAAATAAATGACCGCTAAGTTTATGTTCCGATGGCGGATAATTAAAGACAATGGGTTTTTGTTTCATTTTATATTGTAAAAATTTATGTTTTTGCGGAATTTATTTATAAACCCTCCATGTGTCCTCAACCCTCCATGTGTCCTCAACCCTCCAAGGGTTCTCAACCCTCCAAGGGTTTATAGGTCTTTAAAATTCAAATTTCCAATTGCCATTTTAATCCATTCTTTTTCCTCTTTAAATCCCTTTATACGAACCGTTATAGGTTGATTGTGATACTCTTTATATTTGTTTACACCTCCGAAAACATCAAATACATAATCAAATTCCTTTTTTTTTCCAACTTTTGAAATATGACTATTGTAAGAGCTATATGGCCAATCCTGTATAGTTTCCGTAAAACCATGATGTACCGGATTAGCATGAATATAATGAATGACTTTACAAAGAGATAATTCATCTCCTATTTCTTTGACCTTCATGTTTGGAATAAACAGACTTCCCATTCTGTCGTATAATTTATTGTATGACTGCGTATAACTATTGAACAAATTCGAAAACTGCTTCGAAATTCGCTTTCCCGCCTCCTCCTCACTTAACCCAATAAACCTCTCATCCCTCATTTCCAGTTCTCTCATTTCCGGGATACCCGCTGCCAGGTGAAAATGATTCGGCATTAGGCAATGGGCAAAAATGTCGATGGTCGGTGATAGGAATTTATCCATTTTTTCCATGAAAAAATGATAATTCTTCGGCTCAATAAACAGGTTCTCCCAGCCATTGGCATGGTTGAAAACATGGTAGATCTGTCCTGGTTCCATATTTTTTACCTGCAACTTTCTAAAAAATTCATATACGGGAAAGGGCATTTCCACCTTTCAGGATGATATTTTTCTACGTATTTTCGTTTAAATTCCCGGCAGACATAAAAGATAAAAGGGGATGTTTAAATTCAGTATTCACGGAATCTCAAATAACCTGTCAATTGTAACTTGCTCATATGGAAACCTACGGTAAGATTCTGCTCATCGCCATGCCAGCTTTTCTCATATTAGTACTACTTGAAAAGTGGTACGGATGGTACAAAGGGATGGATACTGTCAGGAATATGGATATGATTTCCAGCCTCTCTTCCGGAATTACCAATGTAACGAAGGATGTACTGGGACTCAGCATCGCCATTATATCATATAGCTGGATGGTCGAAAAACTGGCAGTCACCCATATCGAATCAGGATTCCTGGCTTATTTTATTGCCTTTATGGCCCTGGATTTCTCCGGATACTGGGTCCATCGCATAGCACATGAATACAATCTGTTCTGGAATAATCACATCGTGCACCACAGCAGCGAAGAATACAACCTGGCATGCGCATTGCGTCAGAGCATTTCCGTTTTTTTCAGAATATTCACCTTCTTCTTACTGCCGGCTGCCGTTCTGGGTGTGCCGCAGGAAGTGATTGCCATCGTTGCACCGCTGCATCTGTTCGCACAATTCTGGTACCACACACAACATATTGGCAGAATGGGTTTCCTGGAAAAAATAATAGTAACGCCTTCACATCACCGCGTACATCATGCCATCAATCCAATCTATCTTGATAAAAATTATTCCCAGATATTTATTTTCTGGGATAAATTATTTGGTACATACCAGGAAGAACTGAAAGATGTACCTCCTGTCTATGGTATTACCCGCCCCGTTCAGACATGGAACCCGATAAAAATCAATTTCCAGCATCTCTGGCTACTTATCAAAGACGCGTGGCGGACTCAAAATATCAAAGATAAATTCCGAATCTGGTTCATGCCCACAGGATGGCGGCCCGATGATGTTGCCGCAAAATATCCACTGTACAAAATCAATGATGTATACCATTTCGAGAAATATGATCCCAAAGCAAGCCTTGCCCTGCAAAGCTGGTGCTGGATCCAACTGCTCTTTGTGCTGGGATTTATCAGCTATTTCTTCGGAAACATCGCATCTATCGGATCTCCTGGAATTTTCTACTATGGCGGCTTTATATTCCTCTCGATTTACGCACTTACAGATCTTATGGACAGAAACAGTTCCGCCGTTATCTGGGAAACAGTGAAGAACATTTTCGGATTTTACATCGTCTTTCAAACGGGCGACTGGTTCGGTGCAAGTAATGCATTGCCTGGCATCAAACCAATTATTCTCGGATACTTTGTCATCTCCTCAATCGTCACAGCTTATTTCGCATGGAGGCATTACCGTGAAGATCACCCTGAATTACAATTGACATAATTCTTTCAAAGAACTTTTCGCAGTGTAAAGTTTGACGTATTATCTGGAAGTGTAATTCTTTTTTTATGAATCCTCTTTTTTTGACTGTCTGATTTTTATTTGCTCATTGTCTTTTGCGCAATATATCTGTCTACCATCATCTCCATGATATTCAAAGTCACGGTTCCTTCAGACAATAAAAGATCGTGGAATTCCCGCACATCAAATTTTTCTTTCAGTTTTTCTTCCGCTTTTTTTCTCAGGGATTTTATTTTCAGTTCTCCTGTCTTATAGGCCAAAGCCTGTCCTGGCCATGCCATATACCGGTTGATCTCAGTGTTCACTTCATGCATCGATAAGGCTGTGTTTTCGGAAAGGTATTTTACGGCCTGGTCCCTGTTCCAGTCTTTGACATGAATGCCAACGTCAATCACTAACCTACAAGCACGCCACATGTCATAGGTCAGCTGGCCGAACTTGCTGTATGGATCTTTGTAAAAGCCCATTTCGTAGCCAAGGTACTCGCTGTACAGGCCCCAGCCTTCACCAAAGGCATTGACGTACAGATTTCTCCTGAAATCAGGCAGGTTTTCCAGTTCCTGTGTCAAAGCAATCTGGAGATGGTGACCCGGTACGGCTTCATGTAGTGTAAGAGCTTCGAGTGTATATAGTGTTCGGCTCTTCAGGTTATAAGTATTGACCCAGTAATGTCCCGCTCTTTTGCTTTTAATAGGGGCACCTGAATACCTGCCACCGGTATAAATAGGCGCAAGATCTGCCGGAACGGGTTCTACTCCGTATGGCTGACGGGGCAGTTTTCCAAAGAGAAGCGGAAGCTTACCATCTGCCTGCTTGGCAATATAGGATGCTTCTTTCATCAGCTGATCCGCCGTTTCGGGCAGAAACTTAGGGTTTACACGTAATTGTTTGATGAAGTCCTGCAAACTACCGGTAAAGCCTACCTCTTTTAATACAGCCTGCATCTCCTTTTGAATCCTTTCCACTTCTTTCAGGCCCACCTGGTAAACTTCTTCATAGGTCATATCCGTTGTGGTATAATGATGTACCCTTTCCTGGTAGAGTGCAATTCCCTCCGGCATGTGCAGGATACCCGCAGTCGTACGTGTTTTGGGGAGATATTCCGTATCAAAAAAGGTTTTAATGTTACGGAATCCTCTAACCGCATTATCCTGGATCGCTTTTTCGCCAGATGAAACGATGCTGCTCCATTCTGCATCACTCATACCCAAGGGCTTTTTGCTGAATGGCTTCCAGAAGATGCTTTTCTTTGGGTCTGCAACAATATGTTGTTCGTAGGTACTTTCATATCCCGGGAAAATAGCTCTCGGCTGACTGATGCCCAGTGATAATCCCCTGCGCATAAGATTTAAATGCTCATCAACATACCTTGGGATATCATTGAGTTTGGCAATATAACTGTCAAATTCTTTCTTGTTACCCGGCACTGATGATCCCAGCCAGGAGAGTTCTGTATGAAATCCCGCATCAGACAAAATGGGGTTCAGGTACCATTTGTACCGGTAGTCAGATAATTCATCCTCCAGGCTATATCTAAGTAATATGAGATTGATTTTATCTTCAAACGACAGCTTACCCGAGTCAATTTCCGCCAGTTTTTTATCGGCTGATAAGTAGAAGTTATATCTGCGAAGAAAGTCGGCTTCAGTAAATGAACCCAGCGGATGTCCCATTGAACTGTCTCGCTTTCTTTCTGTTTCCCTAAAGTTTTTAATGTCCTGCAAAACAGTTCTGATTTCTGCATTTTCCGGTAAAGGACCATTTTGTGCGCTCAGGTTTATGGTCATTCCCAGCAATATCAGGGAAAGCAATAAATACTTTATCATGCCGAAACATCTTTATTGGTTAATTCATTATTGACTGACCTCCAGATTGACAATGGATTCTCATTTTTTAATTCTTCCGGCAGCAGGCTGTCTGGCCAGTTCTGGTATGCTACAGGCCTTGCAAATCTTTTGATGGCATCGGCGCCTACGGAAGAAAAACGAGCATCCGTAGTAGCAGGGAATGGCCCGCCGTGATGCATGGCCAGGCAAACTTCAACACCTGTAGGCACGCCGTTCATGATCAGTCGACCGCAAATGTCTTCGGCTGCCTTTACCAGTTCGGCATGGTTTCGAATATCCGTTTCCGTTGCCATGAGCGTGGCCGTCAGCTGGCCTTCAAGATGTTGGGCTACATTCAGCATTTCTGCCGCGTCACTGCAGCGAATTACCAGGGAATAAGGGCCAAAGACTTCCTGGTGCAATAGTGGATTCGACAGGAATGTTGTTCCTTCAACAGTTGCTACTGCAGGTGCAGCTTTCAAGCTGTCGGGTTCTGTTTGTCCGCTTGCTACCAGGGATGTACCTGCTTGTTCAAGGGCCTTTGATTTTTTTTGCTGGTATGCCTTTGCTATGCCTTCATGCAGCATTGTTGCCGGGGGTACCTGGCTCATGGCGTTTCCAAGCTCTGAAATAAAATCTTCCAGTTCAGGGCTGTTAACGCCAATGATCAATCCGGGATTGGTACAAAATTGACCTGCACCGAGTGTGATTGATCCGGCATATTGCTGTGCCATTTCACGGGCACTGGTCTTCAGCTTTTCAGGTAAGAGGAAAACAGGGTTTACGCTCCCCATTTCTGCAAAAACCGGGATAGGTTCACTTCGCTGGTTCGCCCAGTCAAATAAAGCTTTCCCCGCAGTAAAAGATCCGGTGAACCCTACGGCTTTGGTATCCGGATGTGTTACCAGTTCTTTTCCCGTTTCTGGTGAAGCACCAAATATATGGATAAATAAATCTTCGGGTAGCCCGCATCGTGATATTGCTGCATGGATGGCCTGCGCTACCCGGGTGGATGTTTCCAGATGTGCCGGATGTGCTTTTACGATAACAGAACAACCGGCAGCAAATGCGCTGGCCGTATCTCCGCCTGCCGTTGAATAGGCAAAAGGAAAATTACTGGCGCCATAGACCACAACAGGACCCATGGGCACCATCATTTTCCGGATATCAGGTTTGGGTGGGGTGCGCTGCGGATCAGCCGTATCTATTCGTATATCAAGCCAGTTCCCCTTTTCACAGGCTTCCGCATAGGATGTCAGTTGAAACATGGTCCGAATCCTTTCGCTCTTTAATCTGGCTTCCGGAAGGTTTGTTTCTTTCATCGCTATGCTGATCAGTTCATCACCTGTCTTTTCCAGTTCAGATGCAATCGCACGCATTAGCCCTGCTCTTGCCGTCAGTGGCATTAGGCGGTATTGCTGAAAAGCCTTTTTTGATCTTCGTACAAGTAAGTCAATCTCCTCAACTGCGGTGTCTGTATACATATATTTTTGTTGATGGTCTGTAAGCAATTATAAACTTTTATACGCTGGCAATACAGGTCTCTTGCTGATCCCATTACGGATGATTCCCAATACCCGATCCCGCTCTTCACCAACCAGCATTAATCTTGGGGCACGCACATATTCTGAACCAATGCCGGCTTCTGCAGCGGCAAGTTTAATATACTGCACTAATTTCGGATGAATGTCTAATTCCAGTAAAGGCATGAACCAACGGTATATCTCTGTCGCTTCTTTGATCCTCCCCGCTTTGGCGAGTTTATAGATGGCTACAGTTTCATGCGGGAATGCATCAACGAGTCCCGCAACCCAGCCATCAGCACCCAGGCAAAGTTCCTCCAGTGCCAGTGTATCTACCCCGCATAATATTTTGATGCGGTCGCCGAATTTATTTTTCAGCCGGGTTACATTGGTGACATCACGTGTGGATTCTTTAACGGCCTGGATATTCGGACAGTTCACCAATTCGGCAAACATCTCCAGCGTTACTTCAATTTTATAATCAACCGGATTATTGTAGATCATAATTGGAAGGTCGGTAGCATTGGCAATGGTTGTGAAATACTCAACTGTCTCCCGATGATCGCTTTTGTAGCGCATAGGCGGCAGCAGCATCAAACCACTGGCGCCCCAGGCTTTTGCGTAAGCTGCCTGCTGCAAAGCTTCCCTTGTGGAACCTTCTGCTATGTTAATGATGACGGGCATTTTACCTGCCAGTTTTTCTACCGCAAATTTTACCAGCTTTTCTTTTTCTGCGGTTGTAAGTATACTGGCTTCGCCTAAAGTGCCGCCCAGGATGATCCCGTCAATGCCGGCATCAATCTGGGCATGCAGGTTTTTCTCAAACATATCGAGGTCCAGTTCGTCATTTTCAGTAAATGGTGTCAGTAATGCGGGAAATACGCCCTGCCAGGAAAATTTCATATTGGTTGGTTTTATGCAAACCTAATAAACAACAATGGTTTTGCCTGTGTGCAGATTGTCTGAAACTGATACTATTTTAACCAAAAAAATTATTTTACCATAGATTACGGTTAATTTAGTATTATGAAAGTGATCCCCTTTAGTATACCAAAGGATACCCGGGAAGCATTCAGGGTGCAGGTTGACGAATTGCCGAGGTTATACGACCACCTCCATCAGCATCCTGAAATCCAACTCACCTGTATCCTGGAAAGTGAAGGTACCTTGCTGGCGGGTGATTATATTGGCCGGTTTGCTCCGGGTGATGTTTTTGTATTGGGAAGCAACCAGCCACATGTTTTTCGCAATGATCCGGTTTATGGGCGGAAAGGAAAAAATGCCAGGGCCATTTCTGTGTTTTTTGATGAATCAACATTGGGTGAGGCCTTCTGGAACCTTCCGGAGATCAGTTCCCTGAAATATTTCATCCGTAACAGCGCCGCCGGATTCCGGCTTGCCGGTAAGCAAAAGCAGGAAGTAGCCGGTTTGCTTGATCAAATGATAACCGAGAAAGGCATTCAGCGACTGATTACTTTTCTGAAAGTCCTTTCCTGTTTTGAAAAGAAAAAAGCGCTCCAGGTACTTTCTGGCAGCACTGTCAATAAAAACCTGAAATCGTATGATGGTAAAAGGCTAAACCAGGTGCTGGAATTTACTTTTCGGGAATTTCATCGGCCGATAGAATTGTCTGAAATTGCCCGCCTGGCAAATCTCACTCCACAGGCTTTCTGCAAATACTTTAAAACCCGCACCCGGAAAACCTATGTTCAATTCCTCAACGAGATCAGGATTCAGCATGCTTTGCGTTTATTGCATAATGAAGAGGAAACGATTGCGAATATTGCTTTTAAATCTGGCTTCAGCAATCTTTCTCATTTTAACCGTACTTTCAAGTCTAATACAGGAACAACGCCTATGGAATACCTGAAACAATCTGCTTTCAGGATCAATGTCATTGGTATGCCTGTTGCCGCAAGTTAATAACGTAAATGTCATCTAAGATTTATCGTTTAGCGCAGATACTTAAATGCTTATTATGCATAATAAATTGATCAGATTTCTATTCCTTTCTTCTTTTGCTTTTTTCACTTTTATATCCCCGATACAAGCGCAAACAAACCAACGTGCCACATTGGACAGCATCGCAGGCAGATTAATGCGGCAGGTGCAATCAAACCAGGATGACAGAATTATCTTACATCACGATAAACCGTATTATCTGGCTGGCACTAACATTTGGTTCAGAGCTTATATTTTGAAAGACCTCTCCGGTCAGGTATCGGCAAACAGGAATAATATTTACGTTACACTTACCAATATAAACGACAGCATTGTCAGTCAGGCGGTTCTTAACAGTGGTGAACGCGCATGGGACGGATCTTTACCAATACCTGCCCGGGCCACTGAAGGTTTTTATACCCTCCGCGCTTTCACCCAGGAAATGGCATCACATGGTTCTGATAAAAATTTCTCTGAACAAGTATACATACTGAATACAAACTCGGGCATTAAAAGTCCTGTGTTACCTGGCGGCAACCTGATGAATGTGAAGGAAGATCCAATCCTGCATTTTTACCCTGAAGGGGGAAGTCTGGTAAATGGCATAGACAATCTTATAGCATATGAAGCAAGGGGAATGAGCGGTAAGCCGGTAGTTGTGGAAGGAATGGTGGTAGATGACAATAACAAGTTAGTTGCCAGGTTGAAATCTGATGCAGCCGGAAAAGGTACTGTCATATTTAATCCCTTTAAGAACAGGTCATATACAGCCGTTGTTAAAAATGCGGCAGGTGCTGAATTGAAATTTCCCTTGCCGCCGATAAACTATAAAGCAAGCCAGTTAAATGTGGTGAGCCAGAACGAAAAAAATATCCGCCTTCGGGTTGTTCTGGGCGACTCCATTTATGCAAAAAAACCTGTTTCCTATATCCTTGGTGTTTCGAAAGATAAATTATGTTTTGCGGGTATCGGTAACGGCATGTTTGAGACTGATGTTTCGTTGGCTGGTTTTCCACCCGGCCCGGCTACATTTTATGTCTTTGATGAAAACCAGGTGAAACAAAGCGAAAGGCGGGTATTTATAGATAAGAAAAATATCAAAGTAGTTCTGCAGGTGGACAAAGAAAATTATGCCGCGCGCCAAAAAGCCAATATAGGTGTGCAGGTAACAGATTTGGAAGGCAAGCCCCTTTCCGCCATATTTTCGGTTTCGGTTACTGATGACCGTTTTGTTGGTATGCCTACCTTTCGTTCCGTTGAAAACAAACGCATTGCAAGAGATACCGTTGGCCTGTTGAAAAAAGCTCAGGTTGAAATCCAGTCAGTCACAAAAATTAATGAGGTTGGCGACAGCGGCATCATTATGTCTGGTATCATACGGGACAGGAATGGCTCTGTGAAAGAAGGCCAGGTCATAACCATTTTTACGGAGGGTACAAACCTGGTTCTGATTGATACAACAGATGCCCAGGGTAAGTTTTCATTCCCGCCTTTTGATTTTACCGATCAGACTCCTTTTTTCTCCCAGGTCACAGACCTGAAAGGTGTTAAACAGGATGTTTTAGTTACTACAGACCCATTGCCATTTTCTTTGCCCAAAGGAGAAATTTTTGAACCAGATCAATGGACTTCGGTTCCGACGGAAATACAAAAATTCAAACAAATGCAAGCAGATTCTTTGTTGACAGGTACCTATAAGAATCAACTGGATGTCATTGCTGCAAAGGAAGCCGGGACAACTAAAAAAGGGAAATCAAAAGTTGCTGAAAGAAGTGCTTCTTCGCATATGATTACGGGCGAGCAGCTTGACAAGCTTGAACTGGGTAACGTAATAAATGCAGTGAAGATGTTGCCAGGTGTTATTATGGTAGGGGATAAGCTTACCATTCGCGGAGGAACGCAGTCTGTTGGCGCTAATTCCTCTGATATCGAACCACTGGTGCTTGTGGATGGTGTACCGGCAGTGTCATCCAATGTAGCGGCCTTCCTGAATTCGCTCCCACCCCAAAGCATTGAATATATTGAAGTTATTACCGGTGGTGAAGCCGCCCGCTATGGAACCAGGGCTGCCAACGGTGTAATCCTTGTAAAATCGGCTAATACGCTCAGGCCCATGGCCGGGCCTGGTCAAAAAGGGATACAATATATTTTTCCTGTTGGGTACCATAAAAAACAAACATTTTACATTCCTCCTTATGATTCCTATGGGGTCAGGGAGCAATCTTTCACAGACAACCGGTCTACGATCTATTGGAACGGTGAAATTGTTACGGATGCATCGGGCAAAGCCGGTTTCTGGTTTTATACAGCTGATCTGCCGGCGAGCTATACGATCCGTTTGAAAGGAGTAACCTCAAAAGGCGACTTTATAGACGAAACACAGACAATCAGCCGTAAGTAATTTGTGTTTATCTGCTCCGTCAAAACTTATCCGTTTGCTGAAAGATTTTCAATTGGGGCTTTAAAAAAGACTTGACAGCTTTTGATTGTTTTCAATTTGACGATTCTTTAACGGTTGTATCTTTACCTTTCAATTCCCTAAAACAGTGTTGCAACCTTAAAAGATTGGATATTGACCGAACAGTACTTGATTGATCAATTAAAAAAGGGCGATGAATCCGCCTTTCGTGAAATAGTTGAAACCAGGCAGGGAATGGTTTATAATACTATTTTGGGACTGGTTCAGAATGCGGAAGACGCTGAGGATGTTACCCAGGAAGTATTCATTAAAGTATTCGAATCGGTTCACCAGTTTAAAGGGGAATCTGCTTTTTCAACCTGGCTTTACCGTGTTGCCGTTACAACAGCGTTAGAGTTTTTGCGTAAAAAGAAGCGAAAAAAGCGCTTCGCTTTCGTAACCAGCCTTTTTGGCGATGATCAAAATCCTCTGCACGATCCACCTGATTTTGTTCACCCCGGCGTTCAGTTAGATAATCGGGAAAATGCCCGGATGTTAATGGGGACTGTCAATAAACTTCCTGATAATCAACGGATTGCATTCACCTTGCATAAAATTGAAGGATTGAGTTACCAGGAAGTTGCAGAGGTTATGCAAACCTCTGTTTCTGCCATTGAATCACTGATACATCGTGGCAGACAAAATCTGAAAAAAATGCTCAAAAACTATTATTATCAGGACAAGTAGCGCAATTTTTAATAATTTAAAGCATCTATATATTAGGTTATGGCAAATAAAAACTTTTCCGAACAAGAGATTGATACTATCCTGAATAGTCTGGATGGAATTCAAAAAGCCTCTCCACAGCCTTTTTTGTATACCCGCCTGATGGCCAGAATACAAAGGACTGATGATAATGTCTGGAGCAGGGCTTTGCAAATAATTTCAAAACCAGCATTTGCTCTCGGTTTAATAATTGTTTTTTTAATGATCAACGGGTATATTTTACTTAATCAGTTCAGTAATACGCAGGAGCCCGCAATAGAATCCACACAAGCATTGGCATTGGAATATACCAGCCTGACCAGTCCATTTTATGACAATAATGAAGAAACCCCATGAATACAATTACAAAAAATAAATGGTTTCTCTTTCTCTTAGGTTTTCTTTTTTTGGCCAATATAGCCTTGCTGCTTTCCTTCTTTGTATTTGGTGAAAAAAGTGATGGATATAAGGGAAGGCAATCTTCTGCATTAAATAAAGGTTATTTGTCGAGGGAATTACAGTTAACCAAAGATCAGGACTCCGCATTCAATAAACTGAAAGAAGAACATTTCAAGGCGATGAAGCCTTTATGGGAAGAGATCCGGAAAACCAAAGACAGCTTATTCAGGCAAATGAATAATCCTGATATGAATGACAGCGCCATTGCTGCCTTTACCGAAAGGATCGCTGCAAAAAATAAGTTATCAGATGAGATGATGTTCAAACATTTCAGAGAAATGAGAAAGCAATGTACGCCTGAACAACAGCAGAAATTTGATACACTGATTCCACAGATGCTGACGAAAAACTGGCGAGGTCACAGTGCTAAAAAATAAAACCTTCTTAAAAAAAAGTAGCCGGAATATTCCGGCCTTTTTTTAAGAACTTCCTCATTTCATTGGATTACAGCCTTATTTTCCTTTTCAATAATTCACTTCCCCGGTAAACTCATCAAAGGGATTTTTACAATGGAGGCGAGGTCTTTTGTTTCACTTCCAATCAGCATTCGGTCGATCCATGTATGAAAATGTGGTACGGTTACCAGCAAATCAATATTGTTATTATGTATATACTTGTTGATGGTACTGCTGATGTGTTCTCCCTGTTCAATGGAAACATACTCAACCTCTTTGCCAAAATGATTGCGTAAGGATGCAACAACTTTTTCTTCAACCGGTAAACTGATCTCTCCTTTATCTTTAACATGAATGATGTTGATACTGGCATTCATTCTTTCAGCAAAATTTTTCAGGAAAATACATTGTTGGTCGGAGATAAGCATGCTCAGGTCGGTGCTAAGCACTATTTTGTGAATATCTGAGCCTTCAAACGATTCCGGAATGGATAACACCGGAATCGGGGGATGTGTCAGCAGGTATCTTGATACGCTTCCAAATAACCATCGCCTCAAACCGCCGGCACCTTTATGCCCAATGATGATCATATCACTTTGGTGCTTCCTGGAGAATTCGATGATGCCCTGGTAGTGTCCGCCTGAAGTTGAAAATACTTCGGTCTCGTAGTGGAAGTCGCCTTTGTTGGTTTTTACAAAATCCCAAAGCTCATCATCAAAACTTTTTCGATACGCTTCATAATTTTTCAGGTATAATTCAGAGTCATCGCCTACCGTAATGGGGACGTCAAAAAGATGTAATATCTGAAGCCGTGCAAAGAAATGTTTGTTGATTGCATACGCAAATTTGAGTGCATGTGCGGATGCGTCTGAGAAATCTACCGGGACGAGTATTTGATGCATATGATTTATTGAAATAAGTGTTGAGGTTACTAATATACATTCATGGGTAAACCGGATGCATGATGAGGGTTACCTATTGGTTTGACTTTGATCAGGTTTCCGGGTTATGTCAATTTCGGTTTTTTATTTCTACAGAAAATATCGCTAAGATTTAAATGATTAGCCAAATAGATCGCTGCTAAGGTATCGGTCTCCTCTGTCACATGCTATAAAAACGATCAAACCTTCTGTCATTTCGCGGCTAAGCCTGATGGCAGCAGATGCCGCTCCGCCACTGCTCATGCCTGCAAATATGCCTTCTTTACGTGCCAGAAGACGGGTCATGGCTACTGCTTCAGTTTGGGAAATATCAATGATCCTGTCAACACGTTCCGGAGAATAAATTTTAGGAACGTACTCTGCTGTCCAGCGCCGTATGCCCGGAATGGAAGATTCTTCCGTGGGCTGGCATCCTATAATCTGAATCGCAGGATTTTTTTCTTTTAAGAAACGGGAAACGCCCATGATCGTTCCTGTGGTTCCCATGGAACTTACAAAATGAGTGATCTTTCCGGCTGTATCTTTCCAAAGCTCAGGCCCCGTGGTCTTATAGTGAGCCAGGTAATTATCCGGGTTGGCAAATTGGTTCAATAAATAATAGCTGCCTGTGGCGGCTTTTTCTTCCGCATAATCCCGGCATTTCTCTATACTCTCCAGCAAAGTTACTTTGGCCCCGTAAGCTTCCATGGTGAGCACGCGTTCTTTTGTAGAGTTGGATGGCAATGCCAGTTCAATTTCCACATCAAAGAGGCTGGCAACAAGAGCCATACCAATACCCGTATTGCCGCTGGTTGCTTCAATGAGTTTCATGCCGGGTTTTAAGTCGCCCCGTTCTATCGCACTCCTGATCATGTTATAAGCTGGCCTGTCTTTTACACTGCCGCCCGGGTTATTACCTTCCAGTTTGGCATATATTTTTACCGCCTTGTTTTCGCCAAGCCTTAATATCTCTACGATAGGTGTGTTTCCTATTAAATCAGCTACACCAGCCATCAGGTATAATTTAAAGTTTTTCCTTCTAATACAGTTATTTCCGGATTGTGGAAAACCAGTGATCCTGCCGGGACACTATTGGTCAGCCATACGTTACCACCTATGATACTATGATGGCCCACCACCGTGTCTCCGCCCAGAATGGTTGCATTTGAATAAAGTATCACATGGTCTTCAATAGTTGGGTGCCTTTTCCGGGAAGCCATTCCTTTGTCAACACTAAGTGCGCCCAGTGTCACTCCCTGGTATATTTTTACCCTGTTACCAATAATTGTTGTTTCTCCTATCACCACGCCTGTACCGTGATCTATCATGAAATATTCCCCAATCTCCGCACCGGGATGTATGTCAATGCCTGTTTTGGAATGTGCATGTTCTGTAAGGATCCTGGGTAAAAGAGGGACTTGTAATTTTAACAGCATATGTGCGATCCTGTAAAAACATAATGCATAAAATCCGGGATAGGCACGAACCACTTCAAACTCACTTTTCGCCGCAGGGTCCCCGGTCAATATGGCCTCAATATCTGTATTCAGCAACCTGTAGAGTTCCGGTACATTTTGGAAAAATGTTGCAGATATCCCTTCATTATTACAATCACTGCATGCTTTGGTGGCATTGAGCATACCGCATAGTTCCGATCTCATTTTGCTGAGCGCGGCTTCTATTTTCTCTTCGTTTTCTAACTGACAGTTGGATAATTCCGGATAAAGAATACACACAAGGCGGGATGCCCAGTCTGCAATTATTTCATTTGCCGGAACCTTTTCCATTTTCCCCTGCTTCCTTAGTATTTCCTTTATCATTCCTGCGCTCATGGTATTATTTTGCCCGTTTTTAGGTTGATTACCTTATGAAATTAATTTAAAAATGCTGCTTTTCACTCCTAAATATCAGGTTTATGATTTTAATATGATTATCATCATTCCCCCTATTTGCTGAATGGATTTTACGCATATGCCTTTGAATGATGTACGGGTAATAAAATGTTTATGGTACTATTGCTTAAAAAGAAATGGACGTCAAAACATAAAAACAAATTGAATGATGTAAATTCCCTTTTTGATTGTCACGGTATTAATTCTTCTTTATATAAAAAAACCAGCATGAAAGAAAATCAGTCTAATTCCCGCAGGAAGTTCCTGCAGCAATTTTCCCTCTCTGCGGCAGCACTTGCAGCCGGCGCGCCTTTGCTGGCAGCAGAAAACCCAGCGGCCGCTTTTTCTATTTTAAAAAGAAATGGCGGTTTTAGCAACCTGGATAATATTAACCTGGGGCTCATCGGCGCAGGCGGCATGGGTGTTGAAGATACAAAAACAGCACTGCAGGTACCCGGAGTTAAACTGGTTGCGGTCTGTGATTTGTACGATGGCAGGCTTAAGGATGCGAAAGCCCGCTGGGGAACTGAAATTTTCACTACAAGGAGCTATAAGGAATTACTGAACCGTAAAGACATCGATGCGGTGATCGTTGCAACACCTGATCATTGGCACCAGCAAATAAGCATCGATGCCATGCGCGCAGGTAAACACGTATACTGTGAGAAACCCATGGTCCATAGTGTGGATGAGGGCCCTGCCGTTATCAAAGCACAAAAAGAAACAGGGAAGGTCTTCCAGGTGGGAAGCCAGGGTGTTTCCTCCCTGGGAAATGAAAAAGCAAAAGAACTTTTAAAGGATGGTGCAATAGGTCAACTGAATTATGCAGAAGGATTCTGGGCAAGAAGAGATCCTTTGTCTGTATGGCAATATCCCATTCCGGCTGATGCTTCACCTGCTACTGTCGACTGGGATACATATGTCAGCAATACCAACAAACGTAGCTTCGATGCCATGCGTTTCTTCCGCTGGAGAAATTATACGGATTATGGTACGGGCATGGCCGGTGATTTGTTTGTGCACCTTTTTTCTAGCCTGCATTTCATTACAGACTCAAACGGTCCAAATAAAGTGTATGCTGCCGGTGGCCTGCGTTACTGGAATGATGGCCGGGAAGTGCCGGATGTCTTATTAGGTACTTTCGATTATCCTAAAGCTGCCGTTCATCCGGCTTTCAACCTGTCGCTCCGTTGTAATTTTGTTGATGGAACCAGTGGTACAACCTACCTGAAATTAGTAGGAAGCGAAGGCGCAATGGATATTACCTGGGACAGTGTCACTTTAAAACGGAATAAAAGCATTAATTCGGATGATCCGTTTTATATTGAAAAGCTGAAAAATTCGGGACAGGAAATATCCGACAGGAAAAAAATGCAGGGTCCGGAATCCATCACCTTTGAAGCAGAGCAAGGGTATAAGGGCGGGCCTTATGACCATATGAATAATTTCTTTACAGCCATCCGAAAGAACGGTAAAGTGGCAGAAGATGCCATATTTGGTTACAGGGCTGCTGCACCGGCATTGTTGTGTAACGACAGCTATTATCAAAATTCACCTATGTTCTGGGATCCGGAAAAAATGCTGCTGCTGAAAAAATAAAATGGTTGAAAAATGAAAATTAAAAACCTGTTTTTCTATTCCACATTGATAATCTCCGTTATGTCCTGCAATAATCCTTCCGGTGAAAATAATGAGGGGAAAAAAGACTCAGCCATCGTTTCAACGCCTGCAGCATCAACAACCGGGCCTGTTATAGAAACGCTTTTTGATGGAACCTCTCTTGCCGGCTGGCATTTATTCAACAATTCGGGTGAGATAAAAAACTGGACCGTACAGGATGGTGCTTTGGTTTGCCTGGGGGCAGCAAAAGATGCTCATGGCGGTGATCTGGTTACGGATAAGGACTATGAGAATTTTGAACTAAGCTGGGAATGGAAAGTTGACAAAGGAAGCAATAGCGGCGTAATGTATCACGTGATTGAAGGCCCCGACTATAAAGCGCCATATGAAACCGGCCCTGAATACCAGGTCATTGATGATGTAGGTTTCCCGGACAAACTGGAGCCCTGGCAAATGGCCGGAGCAGATTATGCCATGACCCAGGCAAATGAAAAAAAGAAACTCATGCCTGCTGGAGAATGGAATACCAGTAAGATAATATATGATAAGGGACATGTGGAGCACTGGCTCAATGGGGAGAAAATCGTTGAGTTTGATAGAAATTCTGATGACTGGAAAGCAAAAAGAGCCAAAGGGAAATGGAAGGACTTTCCCGGTTATGCCTCTGTGCAAAAAGGGAAAATAGCTTTGCAGGATCACGGGAACAAGGCCTATTACCGCAATATCACAATAAAAGTGCTGTAAATAGATGAACAGGCATAATTATTAATGTAAAAAATCATATTTTATTTAATATTAATATGATTTTTTGCTTTTGTGAAAATTGGTTTTTGGGGCATTGTTTGTGCAACCTATCCGGGCCTTGAGGCTTCTATCTGTTAAGTGGGAAATAATGAGGGTAAATTTTAAGGATATTCAAAAAACTAAGGGTACATTTAGTTACACCCTATATTCAATTTTTTAACTTTTAAGGGATGAAACAATTTGTATTTACCGCTTTGCCTGTTTTTCTTTTAAGTTTTTTTATGCGTTCAGGGTTAACGGAAAATAATGTCAAAAAAAATCAGACGCATACTTTGCTGCATGATGGCCCCTATGTTTTATATGGCGCCGATAAGGTTTTTGTGAAATATATAATGGCTGAAGAAGGCAGTAAAAAACTTTCACAGGACAGTATGGTCATTGCTGAAAGGAAGAAGATCATCCTTACCGTCCAAACAGATATTCCCGGAAAAACATTCCAGGTTGCGCTTAAAGATAAACTGGTCAATGAAAAAAGCGAGTACAAGAAAGCAAGCCGGCAATTGGTGATTTCAGATATTGAAGGGAATTTTGATGCCTTTCGTAAACTCCTGCTGGCCGGTAAAGTAATTGACGAAAAATTTGAATGGGCCTTTGGAGACGGGCATCTCATACTTGCGGGCGATTTCTTTGACCGCGGCGACCAGGTAACAGAGGTATTGTGGCTGGTATATATGCTGGAAGATAAAGCCAAAAAAGCCGGTGGTTATGTACACTTTGTACTTGGTAATCATGAGATCATGAACATGTCTGCTGACCTGCGCTATGTACACCCTAAGTACATGGAAAATGCCGGCCTTATGAAAGAAGATTATAACAATCTTTTTAGTAAAAATTCAGAACTGGGCCGCTGGTTACGCACAAAAAACGTGGTTGAAAGAATTGGCGGTGTTTTATACACCCATGGCGGAATTTCCCGGCAGGTAAATAATATTGAATGGCAGATGCAGGATATAAATTCTATTGCCAGGCCTTTTTATGCCGATACCACTTTCGCTTATCCTAATCTGGAAACAGACCTGCTGTATTCTGAGGCAGGTCCGTTCTGGTACAGGGGATACTATACCGGAGACCGCGCGGCCATTCCGCAGATACTGGATTCCACCCTGCAGAAATTCAGGATAGACCTGGTGGTTACCGGGCATACACCAGTAGCCGACACCGTTAGTGTGTGGTACAATGGTAAATTGATCAATACAGATACGCCCCATGCCAAAGGGAAATCGGAGGCATTGTTGATCGAAGGCAATAAATATTACAAGATCAATGCTGCCGGAAATAAAATACAGATAGGGAAATAGGTTAAAAATACAAATAACCTCAAGGGCACATGGAACCTCCCAGGTATCTTTCCGTCCTTATTTCTTTGCAGTAAAAAAAACCGTCACTGGTATGTGACGGTTTTGTAGCCCGTACGAGATTCCCTGCCTGCGTGACGCAGTCAGGCAGGGAACTCGTGATTCCTACAATTCAGATGAGATGTTTCCTTAGCCAGATTTTTCCGGCAGCTGATTTTAGATATTTTTCTCTTACTCTTGCCTGAGCCCAGTCTGGATGAGCTTCAGTATAAATGATTTTCCATGGCATGTGTCCTTTGGTAAATCTGTTTTTCCCTTGATTGTGTTCAGCTAATCTGTGTTCAGCATCCATTGCCATGCCTGTATACCAGGTTTTATCTGCCAGACTTTCGATAACATAAACTGTAATCATAAAAAAAACCACTTAAGCTTTTTGCTTGAGTGGTTTTGTAGCCCGTACGAGATTCGAACTCGTGATTCCTCCGTGAAAGGGAGATGTCTTAACCCCTTGACCAACGGGCCGTTTTTTCCTTGGGGAGTGCAAAGATATGATAACCGTAAATTCCTTCAAAATTTTTTAAGAAACTTGTTTTCTTACCCTTTTATCCTGCTTTTAGCCCGGAAATGGATTAAAAGTCCTTAAACCTTAACCCTTCTTATTTCATTGAGATTAATACTTTCCTGTCTCTTATTGTGATATTTCTTAATAAATTGACTTTCCCATATCCCTCAAATATGTACCTTCGGAATCTAATTTTCAGATTAAATAAACAATTATTATGAGTACAGTTAAAGTTGCGATCAATGGATTCGGACGTATAGGCAGGCTTGTTTACCGCCAGATTTTCAACATGGAAGGCATTGACGTTGTGGCAATTAATGACCTTACCAGTCCAAAAGTATTGGCTCACCTCCTGAAATATGATACTGCACAGGGCAGATTTGATAAAGATGTTAAGGCTACAGAAAACTCTATCATTGTAGAAGGCGACGAAATTAAGATCTATGCACAGCGGGACCCGGCTCAGATCCCCTGGGGTGCACATGAGGTTGATGTGGTACTGGAATGTACAGGTTTCTTTACAGACAAGGACAAAGCCTCTGCGCACCTCACTGCGGGTGCCAAAAAAGTGGTAATCTCAGCTCCGGCTACCGGTGACCTGAAAACCATCGTTTTTAACGTAAACCACAATATCCTGGATGGTACCGAAACCATTATCAGCTGTGCATCCTGCACAACAAATTGTCTTGCTCCAATGGCCCAGGTGCTGGAAGAAAAATATATTATTGTTGCAGGCCTGATGACTACCGTTCATGCCTACACCAATGATCAGAATACCCAAGACTCACCACACGCTAAAAACGACCTCCGTCGCGCCCGGGCTGCAGCACAGAATATCGTGCCCAACAGTACCGGTGCTGCAAAAGCTATCGGCCTGGTACTCCCAAGCCTGAAAGGCAAACTGGATGGTACCGCTCAGCGTGTTCCAACACTCACCGGCTCATTAACAGAACTTACAACTGTATTGGGTAAAACAGTATCTGTTGAAGAAATAAATGCTGCCATGAAAGCCGCTTCAAACGAAAGCTTTGGTTATACCGAGGATGAAATTGTGAGCAGTGATGTAATAGGGATGTCATATGGCTCTTTGTTTGATGCCACCCAGACCAAAGTGCTCAAAGTGGGGGATACACAACTGGTGAAAACCGTTAGCTGGTATGATAATGAAATGAGCTATGTCAGCCAGCTGGTGCGTACCGTGCACTTTTTTGCACAGCTGATATCCAAATAATGTAAAATATTCTTTGCGTTACCTCCGCGTTCTCCTGTTCTCTGCGGTAAAATTTTTGTTATGCCTGTATTCAGCGATTTTAATTTTAATGGAGTCAAAGCCCTCGTACGGGTAGATTTCAACGTTCCCTTAAACGAACAGTTTGAAGTAACAGATGATAACCGGATGACGGCAGCGTTACCCACTATAAAAAAGATCCTTGCAGATGGCGGCTCCGTTATATTGATGAGTCACTTAGGTCGTCCCAAAGAAGGGCCTTCCAATAAGTATTCCTTAAAACACCTGGTGCCGCATCTTGCAAATATTCTTGGTGGAAATACCCATGTTCTTTTTGCCAATGATTGCATTGGGGAGCAGGCAACCCTCACTGCGGGTATGCTTAAGGGTGGTGAAGTACTCTTGCTGGAAAATCTCCGTTTTTATAAAGAAGAGGAAAAAGGCGATAAAGCTTTTGCTGAAAAACTCAGTAAACTCGGGGATGTTTATGTAAATGATGCTTTTGGTACCGCTCACCGCGCACACGCATCAACAGCTGTCATCGCAGAATTTTTCCCGAAAGAGAAAAAAATGTTCGGGCTGCTGATGGAAGGTGAGGTTGCCAGTGCGGAAAAAGTACTGCATAAATTTGAAAAACCTTTTGTGGCCATCATCGGCGGGGCCAAAGTGTCTGATAAAATTCTGATCATAGAAAACTTACTGGAGCGGGCAACCGATATCATTATCGGCGGCGGAATGGCCTACACGTTTTGTAAAGCTGAAGGCGGGAAAATAGGCAGTTCCCTTTGTGAAGATGACCGGCTGGAAACCGCGCTGGAGATACTGAAAAAGGCAGAAGAGAAAGGGGTTTGCATTCACCTGCCTTCCGACTCTGTTATTGCGGATAAGTTTGATGCCAACGCTAATACCTCAACGGCGCCCTCTGCTGCTATCCCCGATGGCTGGATGGGGCTGGATATCGGTTCAAACGCCTGCGAACAATTTGCCAATGTCATTAAAAGAAGTAAAACCATTTTATGGAATGGCCCGATGGGCGTTTTTGAAATGGCCAAATTCCAGCATGGCACTAAGTGCATTGCTCAGTCAATCGCGGAAGCTACTCAAAATGGTGCTTTCTCTTTAATTGGCGGCGGCGACAGTGTAGCGGCCATCAACCAGTTTGGTTACCACGACCAGGTAAGTTATGTTTCCACTGGCGGAGGTGCCTTGCTTGAAGTTTTCGAAGGGAAAGAATTACCCGGCATTGCTGCAATTAACAAGGGTTAGTTTTTATACTTCGTACCTCGTACCTCGCACCTCGTACCTCCTATGCAACCTTTTCAGTATTAAACATATCTTTAAACACCTAATATTTAAACCTACAATTCCATGAACTCTAAAAATCTGGGCATCATTATCGTCTTAGGACTGATCTTACTCCTCGGTGGCTGCGGCTGCAGTGGTTACAATACCATGGTTTCTCAGGACCAGAACGTAAAAAGCAAATGGGGTAATGTGCAAAGTGAATACCAGCGCAGGTCTGATCTGATACCCAACCTGGTTAATACCGTTAAAGGTGCCGCTGATTTTGAAAAATCAACATTGGAAGCTGTTATAAGTGCAAGAGCGAAAGCAACTGCTACCACTATCGATCCTGCTAACCTTAGTCCTGAAAATATTGCCAAATTCCAACAGGCCCAGGGTGAATTATCAGGTGCTTTAAGCCGTTTGCTGGTTACCATTGAAAGATATCCCGACCTTAAAGCCAACCAGAATTTCCGTGACCTACAGGCGCAACTGGAAGGAACTGAAAACCGGATAAAAGTTTCCAGGAACGATTTCAATGCATCGGTCCAGACTTTCAATACAACCGTTAAGTCTTTCCCTAATAATATTTTCGCCGGTATGTTCGGGTTCAAAGAGAAAGGCTATTTCGCTGCTGATGCAGGTGCTGAAAAAGCCCCGACCGTAGACTTCAATACCAAATAATTAAAGCATCAATATTGGCTTTCTTTTCATTCAGTAAGGGTGCCCGGAGTTCTTTCAACCCGGAACAGGAAGAGCGCATTGTAGCAGCCATCCGGGCTGCAGAATTACGCACCAGCGGTGAGATCAGGGTCTTTATTGAAAGCCGTTGCCGTTTCGTTGACCCTGTTGACAGGGCGGCGGAAGTGTTCTTTGGATTGAAAATGGAACAGACTGAAGACCGCAATGGTGTTCTGCTGTATGTGGCGATGAAAGATCATCAGTTAGCCATTTTCGGAGATGAAGGAATCCATAGAATTGTTGGCAGTGAATTCTGGAACAAGGAAGTAGAAAAGATTCTTAATGAGTTTAATGCAGCTCACTACGTGGATGGTATCATTGAGATTGTTAATGATATTGGTGAAGCGCTGGTTAAACATTTCCCTTACGAACAGGAAGATAAAAATGAACTGCCGGATAATATCATATTCGGTCAATAAATGAAAAAATTTCTCTTACCCATATTGCTTCTACTGGCCTCGGTTTCCATGGGCCAGATCGAAAAGGTAATTCCTCCGCAACCGGTTCCCCCGCGTTTGGTGGTTGACCTTACCGGTACACTTGCTCCCGATCAAAGGGATGCACTGGAGGCAAAACTGGTGGCATATGATGATACTACGTCTAACCAGATTGCGGTAGTGATCATTCCAACTACCGGGGATTATGATATCTCCGAAGTGGCGTATATGATTGGACGTAAGTGGGGCGTTGGCAATAAAGAATTCAATAATGGTATAGTGTTCCTGGTAGCGAAGAACGACAGGAAAGTCTTCATAGCCACAGGGTATGGTCTGGAAGGTGCCATCCCGGATATCACGGCAAAACGTATCATCGAAAATGAAGTTGTTCCCAACTTTAGAGGAAATGATTACTACCGGGGTATCGACTTCGGCGTGGATGCACTGATATTGGCTGCGGCCGGTGAATACGAGGCTCCGGCAGGCTACGGAAACAGGGGCCGAAAGGGAACTGGTGGCAATCTGATTGGCTTGATTATCATTTTTCTTATTATCCTTTTTATCTTATCCCGCATCAACCGGGGCGGAGGCGGCGCCTTTATGAGCCGTCGCGGATACCGTAACTGGACCGGCCCAAGCACTATGTGGTTCCCCCCATCAGGCGGAGGAGGCAGTGGCTGGGGAGGCGGTGGAGGAGGAGGCGGTTTTGGTGGCTTCGGTGGCGGTGGCTTTGGTGGTGGTGGTGCCGGCGGAAGCTGGTAAGCTATGCCAGTCGTAAGTCATGAGTCTCAATAGTCTTGAATCAGAAAACCATATCACTCCATTCATCAATACTTTCCAGGCGATAGATGTAGTCTGCAAATTTCTTTTAAGTAAAAACGATCTCCTGCGCATTAGCTACTTTGACGGCTCCCTTTGTTCGAAGTTTCTATTGTAGAACAATTTTATCCCATTGATTTCATTAGTTGAGGTTTAAAAAACCTAAAATGCAGTTTATTTCATGATATATCGGATATGAAAAGCAGCTCCGACTTATTAAGAGTCAAACGTAAAAATTTATTTTAATAAAAGTTGTTGATATGAAACAGGTATTGATTATTAGTTTTGTAGCCTTTTTCGCTGTAGTGATGTTTTCTTGTGGAACAAATAAAAAACTCACCGCTGCCAATAACCAGGTCAATGACCTGAACAGCCAGTTGAGTGCAGCAAATGCATCATTGGCTCAACGTGATAAAGAGATCAGCGAACTGAAAGAATCGAGCAGTAAAAACTATCGGGATGCGCAGGATTGTAAACTGGCTAAAGATGCTGCCGTTGCCAATTTGGCAAAGCTCGAAAAGGAACTGGAAATGGAAGCCAATGCCATTGATTCCGTAGCCCAAAAAGCGGAAGCTGCCATTGAAAAACTGGTTGATGCCGGTGCTGAAGTATCAATGGGTGACGGAATGGTCTATGTTTCCATGCCGGATAAATTTCTCTTTAAGTCAGGAAGTTCAACAGTTGGGCCCAAGGGAAGAGAAGGACTTGCTGTAATTGCCGAAATATTGCAGGAGTATCCTAATACCGAAGCCATTGTGGTGGGTAACACAGATTCAACGCATGTAAAAGGGAAGGCGGATAACTGGTCATTAAGTACCGAAAGGGCCAATGCTGTTGTAAGGATATTAAAGGATACCTATAAAATTGATCCTGCACGTCTTACTGCTGCCGGCAGGGGCAAATTCAAGCCCGTGGCACCTAATGATACGCCCGAGGGCAGGGAAATGAACAGGCGGATCGAGATCGTCCTCATTCCTGATCTAACCGGGCTATGGGAAATGCTTGACCTTGAAGAATAAAGTATATTTTTTTCTCTTCTGCCATATAAGTTTTTTCCAGGCAAAAGATGTAGCATAAGAAAACGGTCACTCAGCAGTGACCGTTTTCTTTTTGCTCTTTATGTATTAAGTAATTGTTTTTTGCCTTTTCTAACAACTGCCATCTGTCAACTAACAACTACTTCTGTATTTTGCCATTTATATAGGCCGCTTGCTCCGTCAGTCCTGCAGCTGTTTTTTTGTCTGCAAGGCCTTTCAGCAGGCCATTGATATAGGGATCTGTCTGCGGCCTGTAATCAGCAGGAACCTTATCCCTGAATGCTGTGATCATATCAACACCGGATCTTACTTTTTCAGCATTGTTGACTTTAGAAAGCATCTCGGTCATTTGTGGTACCATCTGGAACGCCTGGTTGGAAATGCCCATTTTGGCAAATTTGCTCGAAATCCGATCATATACTTCTTCATTGCCGGAAGCAATGAGAACCGAATTGATCGATTCATCCAGTTTTCCCTTAGAAGGCAGTTTGGACAAGGTCACAGCTTTATTTAATGCACTTAGAGAATCAACTTTGGATAAAGCTTCCAATGCAAATCCGGATACGGTATACGAAGAATCATACACGGCTTTTTCAAAAATGGATTTGTATTCTGCTTTTTTATAATTCCCAAGTATCCCGATCGCCCTTCCGCGAACAGTTGATTTGGGATCGTTTTTGGCCAGATCCGCAATACTGCTTTCAAATTCTGTTTTCAGCGCTTCTTTTTTAATATCAATCTTACCCAATGCAAGGTTCCTTAAAACATAATAAGGGTCCTTCATAGCCTTTTTAATTAAGGCGACAGCTTTGGGGTCATCCATTTTTCGGCCGCTGAAGTCAATGGCTTCGCGACGGTCCATATAATTGCCGGCAAAATTATATTGATGGATGTACTGGTCAAGGTTTTTATTTTCTTTCTTTTCGCAGAGCAGGATTTTATCACCATCGAAATTTACCAGGTCTGGTTTAACTGTACTGGCGAAGTAAAAAGTATCCACCGCTTTATCTACCCAAATTTGATTGCGTGTTTTGGCAGACCCCCTGTAAATGTCAACCGCAACCGGCAGCCTGAAGATCTGACCGGTTTGTGTCTGTTTAACGATCATGCGTACCCGCTTTTGATCTTCTTCATATGCGTAGTTGATATCCAGTTTAGGGTGTCCCGCACCGTAATACCATTGGTTGAAGAACCAGGTAAGGTCGCGGCCGCTGATTTTTTCAAAAGAAAGCCTCAGGTCATGTGCTTCTGCAGCGCCGAATTTATGGGTGGTCAGGTAGTTGTTAAGGGATTTGAAAAAAGCACTGTCGCCAACATAATTACGCAACATGTGCAGGATGCGCCCGCCTTTCTGGTAACTCACGGCATCAAACATATCTTCCGGTGAAGCATAGTAAAAGCGAACGAGGTGCTTTTTTTCGCTCTGGCTTTGCAGATATCCCTGCATACCCTGGAAGTTTTCTGCATCTCCGGCGTCTTTGCCGTATTTGTATTCGTCCCATAGAGTCTGGCTGTAATCGGCAAATGATTCATTAAGGGTAAGGTTAGTCCAGTTTTCAGCAGTAACATAATCCCCGAACCATTGGTGAAATAATTCATGTGCGATGGTTCCTTCCCAGTTGTTACCGTCAACAAGTTCACGCGCATCCTGCTGCGCATTGTCCTGGTGTATGGTTGCTGTGGTATTCTCCATGGCGCCGGCAACATAATCGCGGCCGGTGATTTGGGAATATTTGTTCCAGGGATAATCAACACCGGTGATCTTTGAGAAATAGGTCATCATTTCCGGCGTATTTCCGAAGATTTTTTTAGCCACTGGTCCATATTCCTTCTCTACATAATAATTCACTTCCTTGCCTCTCCAGCTGTCTTTTACAACGGCATATTCACCTACGCCCATGAAAAACAAATAAGGCGCATGCGGCAGGTCCATCTTCCAGTAGTCTGTCCTGGTTCCGTTGCCATTATTTTTCTGGCTCACCAGTTTACCATTGCTCAGGGTCACATATTTGGCCGGAACGGTCATATACATCTCCTGTGTGGTCTTTTGGTTGGTTTTATCGATGGTTGGGAACCATGCAGAGCTGGATTCCGTTTCGCCCTGCGTCCATATCTGTGTAGGTTTTTCTTTATCTTCTCCTTTTGGATTGATGAAATAAAGCCCTTTAACACCCAAAAGTTTTTCGCCCTGGCTGGCTTCAAACTCATCCGGCCTGGCTGTATAATCTATATAGATGGTATATTTCTCTCCTTTTTTATAGGTCTTATCGAGCTTGATTTTCATAGCCAACCCATCATATACATAAGTGAGTGGTACCAGTCCTCCGGAACCTTTCATAATGGCGACTTTGTTAAATGCCATGCCCTTTGCATCAAGGAGGAGTGAGTCGGTAGGGTAGAAATGCGGGCTAAGGGTTAGCCATGCCTTTCCATACAGGTAACTTTTATCGTAATCAAATTTGACCTCAAGTTTGGTGTGGGAAAGGTTATTGATCCGCTCACCGGTGTAACGGTATTTCGTTTTCCAGGCAGTGTCCGCATTCTGGGAAATGGCCTGAAATCCTGTCGCAAGTAATAACAAAAAGAACAAATGTTTCTTCATATATGTGTTTTAAACCGTGGCAAATATATAAAAGCCCTTTCAGCAAAGGGTCATTTTTACATAAGCGGTTCCGGGTAATCCTGTTTTATTAGGATGCCGTTAACAGTTCACGGCACTTAAGCTTCTTTCAGTTTATTGCATTTGGTTTTGGCTAATTCCAGTAGATTTGTACAAGTCCGAACCGGTTAATATAATCAATACCGACATGCGTTTATTTCTGATGCTTTTAGTTGCAGTATCTGTTTTTACGGGTGCGAGGTCCCAGCACCATCATTTTTTCTATATACAAGCGGATCAGCAGCAGTTGTTCTATGTGAAGATCGGATCCGAAGTTTTGAGTTCATCAGCAGGTGGTTTTCTCATAATACCCAAATTGAAGGATTCAGCCTTTGATATGATAATTGGCTTTCCAAAAGACCAGTTCCCGGAATACAGGTTTAAAATAGCCCGTGTTAATAAGGACAGGGGTATGGCATTAAAAAATTTTGCAGAAAAAGGCTGGGGATTATTTGATCTGCAAACCCTTGAGATAACAATGGGGGAGAAGATCATAAAAGCAGAAGCACCTAAAGAAATAATTCCTCCGCCGGTTACCAATGACGAATTTACGGCCATCCTGGCTACGGTTATTGATGATCCCGGATTGATGGCAACACAGCTGGTCTTAAAAGAACCGGCTGCGCCAATGACAGCACGTATTACCATTTCCGAAAAAGAAAATGTACCGGAAAATCAATCCATTGAAAAAGTCGTTTCAGGTCCTCCAATTGTACAGCCAGAGAAAAAATCGGAAGTTGTAAATACGGAGAAGGAAGCGATAAAGTCCAAAGCAGAAAAGGCAGCGCCTTCTTCTAAAATGAACCAAGCAGCAAGTGCAGACATAGCACTTGCGACCGCAGGTAAAAAGGAAATTAAAGGAACTGTTGATTCGGTTGGTAAGGGTGAAATGGCAAAGGGTGCTTCAACATTTAAGCAGGAATCCGGCATGGATAGTGTGCTCGTAAGTGTCCCTGAAAAAAATGTTTCCGGGTCAGCTGCATTGATCACAAAAGTCCGAAAGGTTTCAGAAGCGTATCATGATTCGGTCCTGGAAATGGTATTCATTGATCAAACAGAACCAGGCAAAGCGGATACCATCAGGGTTGTATTGGAAAGGGGAGTGCCGGTTATGGCGCCGACGGTAAAGACAGTAATTACCCCAGGCATGGTGGATGTGCCGGCAGCTGCTCCGCAAAAGACAGGACCGGAAACCAGGAAGGATAGTGCAGTTGCTTTGCCGGAAAATACAATATCAATATCGGCAATAAAAGCAGATACAACGTTAATGAGTAGCCGAACTAATGCCCGGGCTGCCTGCAGTAAACTGGCAGTGGAAAAAGATGTTACGGGTTTGCGGAGAAAGATGGTTGGTCTGAAAGACGAAGATGATATGGTTGCTGTGGCTTTGAAAGATTTTAAGCAAAAATGTTTCACTACAGAGCAGGTAAAGAATGTGTCATTTGTTTTTGTGCGGGATGAGGGCAGGTATAAATTACTTGATGCGGCTTATCCATATGTGTATGACCCGGATAGTTTCACTGCATTGGAATCGCTGCTTAGCGATCCGTATTTCATTCATCGGTTCAGGGCATTGATAAAATTGCCGGTAAGTAAATTGCCATAATTGGCCATCCCTCATTATTAAGCCCAGCTTCATGTCTAGATTTTTCCTGGAACTTTCCTACAAAGGCACACGCTACAGCGGTTTCCAGGTCCAGGAAAATGCCAATACGATACAGGCCGAGATAGAAAAGGCGCTGGCTGTATTGTTAAGGGAGAAGGTTACCTGCACAGGCTCTTCGCGGACAGATGCAGGTGTGCATGCATTACAGAATTATTTTCATTTTGATTTTGCCGGTGTTATTCCCGTTGGTACCATGTACCGCCTCAATGCGATATTACCGGCGGATATTGCGGTGAAGTCGTTATGTATGATGTCTCCCGGGGCGCATTGTCGTTTTGACGCTGTAGCGCGCCGGTATCAGTATGTATTACATGATCGGAAGGATCCATTCCTGGAAGACAGGGCCTGGTTTTATCCGTATCCGCTGGACCAGGATATA
The DNA here is from genome assembly GCA_041752135.1 of Chitinophagaceae bacterium. Lineage (GTDB taxonomy): Bacteria > Bacteroidota > Bacteroidia > Chitinophagales > Chitinophagaceae > Pollutibacter. The sequence goes on from JBGSHT010000035.1 coordinate 76,860, forward strand.
TTGAATGAGGTGGCACGTCAAGTGTCTCAGACAGTGGATTTCACCAGTTTTGCCAAGAGAAACAGCCAGGTAAAGACCTTTGACTGCAGGATCATGGAGAGTGCATGGGAACGTACGGCTGCGGGATGGGTATACAGGGTGCAGGCGAACCGTTTTTTAAGGGGGATGGTCAGGGGGCTGGTAGGCACTATGCTTCAGGCAGGCAGGGGTAACCTCAGTTTGGAACAGTTTAAGGCGGTAGTTGAAGGTAAAAACAACCAGGAAGCAGATTTTTCAGCACCCGGGAAAGGTTTGTACCTGGTGGAGGTTATATATCCGGCCGGATATTTTGAAAAGGATTGTACGTTTATCCCTTAACGTGTGTATTATAAACAGGGTTGTTTATTAAGAAAAAGGGGCTGTATATAACCCTGCGGTGATGATTTTCTGCTGATTATTTCCATTCATTTTCTTGCAGGCTTTACCAGTATTGATTTTGGTGCGATTTTGCAGATGTTTTTCAGCTCTTTTTAAAGGGATGGAAAAGAGAAGTATCGGAGTTGCGCAAAAAAATCTTCAAATTATTTTTCCGCTGAAAGTACCGTAAACACTGGTTTTTGTAAGATGTGAATATCTTAGGTCTATAAATATTTGGGCTGAAT
>JBGSHT010000036.1:0-2159 GCA_041752135.1 Chitinophagaceae bacterium
ACCTTTATACATTGGCATGACCAAATTTTTACGATACGCTTTTTTGCTGCTTTTTTTCAGTCCCATTGCTGCCAAGGCCCAGTTTGAAAACTTCCGTGATTCGGTGGTACAGCTTTATGGGGTGGTCATGACGGCCGACAGTTTGCGCGGCCTGCCCGCCGTGAGCGTTGTTGTAAAAGGAACCGGAAGGGGTACCCTTACCAATATCCAGGGTGTATTTTCCATTGTGGTCCTGAAAGGCGATGAAATAGAGTTTTCATCGGTTGGCTTCAAACCCAAACTCACACAGATACCGAGGAACCTGGAAGGGAATCAATACAGCATGATCCAGCTGATGGTCACCGATACTGTCTTTCTTCCTGCCAGCATAATCAAGCCCCGTCCTACCCGGGAACAGTTTGAACGGGACTTCGTTTCCGTGCCGGTGCCGGATGATAATATTGAGATCGCAAGGCAGAATACCGATATGGCCAAGCGAAGGATACTTTCCCAATCCATGCCAAGGGACGGCCGTGAAGCTGCCAATTTCAACCTCGCCAAAAACGCGCAAAAATATTATTACAGCGGACAAACCCCGCCCATGAATATTTTGAACCCGTTTGCATGGGGAGAGTTTGTGAAGGCGTGGAAGAGAGGCGACTATAAGAAAAAGTGAAAAATCGAAAATCGAAAGTCGAAAATAAAAGACAATAAAGGCGAAATGCTTAGCTTATTTGAGGTCGTTTATTGGTTATTGGGCGAATTTTTGGATTTCCTGCAATAAATACATCCGGCGAAATAATAAGAGAGGAAAGTTAAAGGCAATAAAGGCGAAATGCAAAGTCTTATCAAAATGCGGTTATCGGGTATTGGATGTGATTTTGGATTTGGCTGTTTTGCAGGAGGTGGTTAGGATTGCTGCTATTTGTTTTGCTTCTATTAATACATCTTCGGTTTCTTTATTATTGAAAATCTTTGATTCCATCAGAAGTTCAAGCCAATAGCAGGTTTCATCAGCTTCTTCCTCTGCTATTGTAAGTTTTGCAATAAAATCAGCCGTACTTTTTCCACGTAAAGCAGATCTGTAGTTAGCGCCTGTGGATGTTGCGGACCTTAAAATTTGCCTGGCAAAAATAAAATTAAGTTCATTGAAAGGCAGTTTCCTTACCAGTTGTATAACACTAAGTACAAAATTTTTAGTCCTGGTCTTCAATTCAATACTCATGCCTCAAAGAACGTAAGATAAATTACAGTATTAAGGTGAAATACATCCAGAATCAGTGTTTTTTTCAGAATTATTTTGTTTAAAATCCTTTATTACTGCTTTTCCTTCTATTTACTCTTAATTCCTTTCACTTCTTATATTTTTTACTTTACTTTCGATTTTCGACTTTCGATTTTCGATTTTTTTTATCTTTGCTCATGCAGCATATTTCAGTAATCGGAGCAGGGACCATGGGTAATGGAATTGCTCATGTATTTGCACAAAACGGATTTTCGGTAACGCTCATTGATATTTCTCAGGAACAACTGAATAAAGCAATAAGCACCATTTCCAAAAACCTAGATCGTCAGGTAGCCAAGGCCGTTATAACGGAAGATCAAAAGGCATCAACCTTACAAAACCTTTCAACCCATACAGACCTCGCATCCGGTGTTTCCAAAGCGGACCTGGTTGTTGAAGCGGCAACTGAAAATACAGACCTTAAACTCAGGATCTTCCGCCAGATGGATGAATCTGCCCCGGAGGGATGCATCCTTGCCACCAATACATCTTCCATCTCCATTACCAAAATTGCCGCCGTAACCAAACGGCCTGATAAAGTGATCGGCATGCATTTCATGAACCCTGTTCCGGTCATGAAACTCGTGGAGATCATCAATGGATATGCAACGGATAAATCGGTTACAGAAAAAATTACGGCACTCAGCACGCAATTGGGCAAGGTCCCTTGCGTGGTAAACGATTATCCTGGTTTTATTGCCAACCGGATATTAATGCCCATGATCAATGAGGCCATTTATAGTTTATATGAAGGCGTGGCAGACATCAATGAAATTGATACCGTGATGAAACTGGGCATGGCTCATCCCATGGGGCCCTTGCAACTGGCAGATTTCATCGGGCTGGATGTTTGCCTGGCCATACTCCGTGTTTTACAGGATGGTTTTGGCAATCC
>JBGSHT010000037.1:0-33679 GCA_041752135.1 Chitinophagaceae bacterium
CTGCTTTTTACTTAGTTTTTCCAAGCGAAATTGCTCATCAAATAAACCACGGGGCTTTGACATAGTTCTTCGTTTTTATATCAGACAACTTTTGTCAACAAAACAATGCATCGTAACTTAGGTTTTTAGAGATGCCCTTAATAAATACCAGGTCAACTTTAGATAAGGAGATATCTGTTGAGTTATACTTAATCCAGACAAAATTTTTCAAATGATCTTTGCAGTAACCGTATTTCTTAACAGTCGCTGTGCTATAATCTTTGTCTTTGATTTTTAAATGGTAGTCAAAAACACCTAAAAGTGTCTTCTGTTCCTGAGCTTTTCCAAGCAGGTGGGCTTTCAGTAAACTCGCAGTTATTAATTCTCCCTTATTTATTAATTCCGAATGTATGTTATGTAACTTTACTTCGACACTTTTAATAAAAGTGTTTATAGCTTTTGCCTCGGGAGAATTGCCGATTAATTCCTGGGATTGAGGATTCCATTTTGATGAATTAATCCACTTATTAAAGGATACCTCAACACGACGGTTTCCAGCTGTTATTCGCAGGTAAAGTGGGCATGTGCCGGCAGTAATTTTCTTTTTCCCTTTTCGTGGGAAAAACAGGGTGTCATACTTCATTAAATTTTTCGGTGAAGAGTTCCATTCCGTTATCGGAACGTTGTTTTGGTCTAATTTTTTAGGTAGACCAAGAATTTCATCAAATTTACTCATAGCAATTTTTTGTTGCAAGTGGTGTTGCGTTAATAAATCGTTAAGTCATTGAGGATGTATAAATTAAGATTTTAAATCTTCATTTATATATGTGTGCTGGTGAACTAATTAAGTGAGTTGAAAAAGGTCACCTGGGAGGTCACCGTAGATATCATGGGAGTTCATGCTTCATTGAAACTTGCAGAAACAAAAATCCCCTGAGAACTATTACATTCCAGGGGATTCATTAATGATCACTCATCTTGTTGCGGACCGGACGGGACTCGAACCCGCGACCTCCGCCGTGACAGGGCGGCATTCTAACCAACTGAACTACCGATCCAATATTTTAAACCAAATCCTGAGAAATCCACACAATCCATCCTGCTAATCCATCCAATCCTCAGAATCCTGTTTCAGGGTCGCAAAGATAGGCGTTTTTAAATTTCAGCCAACAAAATTGTTCAAATTTTCCTCAACCCTTACCTTTACACCAACCGAACCTCAACCCGGCACTAATCTACCGCTTATGCCTGAACTTAGTAACCGTCAGTTCCTTGACTTTGAAGTACCTATCAAGGACCTGTACGAACAAATTGAACAACTGAAAATCACCTCCGAGAAAAATAAACTCGATCTCTCTGATTCCATCAAACAACTGGAAGAAAAGATCGTGGAAAAAAAACGGGAAATCACCGCTAACCTGTCGAGCTGGCAAAAGGTTCAGTTGAGCCGTCACCCCGACAGGCCCTATACACTGGCATATATCAACCGGATCTGTGAGAATTTTGTGGAGCTCCATGGCGACCGCAACTTCAAAGATGATAAAGCCATTGTAGGCGGTTTCGGCCAGATCAACGGGGAAACCGTTATGATCCTGGGCCAGCAGAAAGGCGTCAACACCAAAATGCGGCAGCTGCGGAATTTTGGTATGGCCAATCCGGAAGGTTACCGCAAAGCACTACGCCTGATGAAACTGGCGGAGAAATTCAATAAGCCGGTCATTACCCTGGTGGATACCCCGGGCGCTTATCCGGGCATTGAAGCCGAAGAACGCGGGCAAGGGGAGGCCATCGCCCGGAACATTTTTGAAATGATGCGCCTGAAAGTGCCGGTCATCTGTGTGATCATCGGCGAAGGGGCCAGCGGCGGAGCCATGGGCATCGGCGTGGGCGACCGGGTGTTCATGATGGAAAATACCTGGTACACCGTTATTTCTCCGGAAAGTTGCAGTTCCATCCTCTGGCGCAGCTGGGATATGAAAGAAAAGGCCGCAGAAGAACTCAAACTCACCCCCGACCACATGCTGAAATTCGGTCTGGTTGATGGCATCATCCCCGAACCACTGGGCGGATCGCACTGGGATTATAACGAAGCAGCAGCCATATTAAAAGAATACCTCATACCGGTACTGCAGGAACTCAAAAAAACAGACCCGATCGACCGAATCGACCAGCGGGTGGATAAATTCAGCCGAATGGGATTCTGGGAAGAAAAAGCCGTATAATTAATTTTCATTTAAAGCATCATTTCTTCATGACAAAACAAACTTTCACAGGCACCGGTGTGGCTATTGTTACCCCTTTTCAACCAAACGGGGTTATAGATTTTCCGGCATTGAAAAAGCTGGTTCAGTACCTGACCGATGGCGGGGTGGAATACCTGGTTGTACTGGGTACCACCGGAGAAAGTGCTACCCTCAATAAAGAAGAAAAACAGTCGATATTTTCCTATGTCTCCGAAGTGAACGCCGGGAAATTACCCCTGGTGGCCGGCATCGGCGGGAACGATACCAAAGACACCATTAAATCTTTCAGCAGTTTCAACCTGGAAGGCTATGATGCAATCCTTTCTGTAAGCCCATATTATAATAAGCCCAGCCAGGAGGGTTTGTACCAGCACTACAAAGCGTTGAGCGAAACGAGCCCGCTTTCCCTGATCATGTATAATGTTCCCGGAAGAACCGGCATGAACGTATCTGCCGAAACAACCATACGCATAGCCGAAGATTGCAGGAACATCATTGCCACCAAAGAAGCCTCCGGAAATTTCGACCAGATCATGCAGATCATCAAATACAAGCCTAAGGATTTTGGTATGATCAGCGGCGATGATGGCATCACCCTGCCCATGATCGCACTGGGCGGACAAGGCGTGATATCTGTTGTGGCCAATGCATACCCGGCGATCTTTTCACAAATGGTAAGGCTTTGCCTGGCCGGAGATTTTGCTGCGGCACGCCCCATTCATTATATGCTTACGGATATCATCCATACTTTATTTGCCGAAGGCAGCCCGAGTGGCGTGAAAGCTTACCTGAGTGAAATGGGCATCTGTGGAAATTATTTCAGGTTGCCTGTGGTGCCGGTGAGTGAAAAGATGATGGACAGGATCAAGGCGCTGAAGGCAGCTATTTCTTGAAAGTCGCCAGTCGGCAGTAGCCAGTCTCCAGTCTCTGGTCAGCAGTCGGCATTCGACTGACGGCAAATATCAAAGGTTACAGGAATTTCTCAGGATGCTAAAGCATATAACCAGGTAATCGTCCGATTTCAATATTTCGTTCATGAAGCTTGTTTATACTTTCCGCAGATAAATATTTATTTGCTTCCGCAAAATCAATCCAGACCGAGGTTTCACTGTTCTCTGCATCAGAATCTGTAAGTTTAAGGGAAAAGTGTGCCGGGTATCGCCTTTTTCTATAAGTTTCAGCAAAATTCGCACAAACAGACCTTGACGATCTTCTGATTTGACTTGTTAAACTATATAGCTCTTCTTTTGGAAATGCTTCGGAAAGTGAGAATATTTCATTGGCCTGTTCAAAAGCAAGTTGGTATACTTTGAGTTCTTTGAATTTGTTTATCATCACTCAAATTTCCACTTCAATTGGAATATTAATAAGTGTAAAACACCAGAGATGAATAGATTTTTCTGTTGACTTTGTGTTTTTTGAAGACGGTATTTTTAAATGGAAACAAAAGTACCTTCAAAGGGCTGTTTTTTGCCGACTGGCTACTGGTGACTGGCGACTTGCTACCAGAGACTCTCCTCATGCCAAATAAGTCACCCCTTCCTTACACGCTTCCACATTCGGGAAAACCGCCGCGGCCTCCTCCCGAAAAACATCCAGCACTTCATACTTGCTGCTGAAATGCCCGAGCAATAATTTTTTCACATTGCCCTGCAAAGCCAGTGTGGCTGCCTGTTTCGCCGTAGAGTGAAAACGTTCGATGGCTTTTTCGCGCTGGTCATCAAGATAAGTCGCTTCGTGATAAATGAGGTCAACTCCCGCAATGATGTTTATCAGTGATTCATCATATTTGGTATCGGCGCAGTAAGCATAAGATAAAGCAGCAGGTGCCGGTTTGGTCACATCGTCATTTAAAATCCGCTGGCCGTCTTTTTTAATATAATCTTCACCGTCTTTCAGTTTCGAAAAAAACTCAGGTGGTATACCAGCCTGGTATGCCTTTACGGGATCTACTTTGCGCAACTTCACCTTTTCGCAGAAAAGAAACCCCCAGCAGGGTATGCGGTGCTGAACCCTGAAACAGGAAACGGTGATTTTTTTTTCATCCAGTATGAGTTCGTTTTCACCCAGCGGATGAAAATGGAAAGGGAAAGAAAGTTTTGTGTCGGCTGCCTTGAACTGCATTTCCAGGATATCCCTCAGCATAGGTGGACCAAAAAGATGCAGCGCTTCAGACCTGTTAGTAAGGCTGTAACTGTTCAGCAATCCTACAAGCCCAAAATAATGGTCGCCATGCAGGTGCGAAATGAAGATATGGTTGATCCTGCTGCGCCGGATCTTATACCGGTTCATCTGTATCTGTGTTCCCTCGCCGCAATCTACCAGGAACAATTGCTCGCCATTGGTCACCAACTGTGATGTCGGGTGCCGGTCGTGCATGGGCAGCGCAGAATTATTTCCAAGTATGGTTACAGCAAGCATAATTTGAGGTACGAGGTGCGAGGTGCGAAGTACGAATTCATAAAATGTTCATTATTTAAAGTTACCTATATTGATTTATAGACTAGAAGATCTTGCATTGGCTGTACACTTCGCACTTCGCACTTCGCACCTCGCACTTCGCACCTCGCACTTCGCACCTCGCACTTCGCACTTCGCACCTCCTACCTCGCACCTAATCCATTATTTCTCTTTCTATCTCTTCCATTTGTATGATATCCCAGGCTTCGCTTTCCGTTGGGGTTACATTCAGCATCTCCAGCACTTCTTCTTTGTCCAGCCAGGCTTCCAATTCCTTTTCCAGGCAGCAGATCACAAAAGACTGGCCTGATTCGTAGGAATGATGTTGTTCATTCATTATGGTTGAAGCCATTTCCGCATCCATGGTCCTTACGCCTTTCAGGTTCAGCACAATGTTTTTAACTTCTTTTTGGCGGCATTCATCCAACAAAATCTTCACATCTCCTGTCATATTAGCAGTCAATTCCGTTTCAAGGATGTTTATGACATGGAATTTCTCCTTGGTATCAATTTTGACATTCATTCGTATAATGTTTTTCTCCTGCTGATATAGTAAACGGCTTTTTTGTTAAAGGATTGCTTAAAACGGGCAGGTTGGCAAAGATAGTATTACCCGCCGGCCGACTATGCATAACTAATTGAAGCCGACCGCACAATAAAAGGTTTACGGTGCAGTTCTATCAACAGAAGTCAAAATTATTCGTTATTATTGTATTGACTCAAAAAAATAAATTATACCTCTAATGGACAACAACTTTTCGGCCCAGGTTAAGGAGATCATATCTTTTAGCAGGGAGGAAGCGCTGAGGTTAGGAAATGATTTTATCGGCACCGAGCACCTGTTGCTTGGCGTGATAAGGGAAGGAGAGAACACGGCCGTAAAAATCCTGAAAAACCTTAATGTTGACTTGTACGAACTCCGCAAGGAAGTCGAGCTGGCAGTAAAAGATAAGACAGGGAAAAATATAGCCAATATCAACAGCCTTCCGCTTACGCGACAGGCTGAGAAAGTAATACGTGTAACCGTACTCGAAGCCAAGGCGCTGAAAAGCCCAACGGTGGAAACGGAGCACCTGATGCTTTCCATCCTCAAGAACAAAGAAAACATTGCAACACAAATCCTAAATCAATTTGATGTGGACTACGATCTTTTCCGCAACGAACTGGGACTGGTGAAAAGCAACGATGTTCGAAGCGAATACACCGATGATCCCGATGATGAATTTGATGAAGAAAAGAAAAGCTACCAGCAACGCTCCAAGCAGCAGGCCGGGGCTCAGGCAAAAAGCAAAACACCGGTACTCGATAATTTCGGCCGCGACATAACCCGTCTGGCTGAAATGGGTTCCCTTGATCCCATCGTAGGACGGGAAGAAGAGATCGAAAGGGTTTCACAGATCCTTTCCCGCCGGAAGAAAAATAACCCGATACTTATCGGCGAACCGGGTGTGGGTAAAACCGCCATCGTTGAAGGCCTGGCACTGCGCATTGTGCAGCGTAAAGTATCCCGTGTGCTGTTTGATAAAAGAGTGGTTTCCCTCGACCTCGCTGCTTTGGTGGCGGGAACAAAATACCGCGGACAGTTTGAAGAACGCATGAAAGCGATCATGAACGAACTGGAAAAAAACCGCGATGTGATTCTTTTCATTGATGAGATTCACACCATTGTTGGTGCGGGTGGCGCCAGTGGTTCACTGGACGCTTCCAATATTTTCAAACCGGCACTGGCCCGGGGCGAACTCCAATGTATAGGCGCTTCCACTCTGGATGAATACCGCATGTACATTGAGAAAGACGGTGCCCTCGACCGCAGGTTCCAGAAAGTTATGGTCGATCCGCCAAGCGTGGACGAGACCATCATGATCCTGAACAACATCAAATCGAAGTACGAGGATTACCATAACGTCACCTATACGGATGACGCCATTGATGCCTGTGTTAAACTCAGCGACCGCTATATTACGGATCGCCTGTTACCAGACAAGGCCATTGATGTAATGGATGAAGTAGGAGCACGTGTCCACCTGAAAAATATCAACGTTCCGGAAGAAATACTTGAACTGGAGAAGAAGATCGAAGATATCAAACAGGAAAAGAATAAGGTAGTGAAGAGCCAGCGCTTTGAAGAAGCCGCTTCCCTGCGCGACAATGAAAAAAGGTTACAGGAAGAACTGGAGAGCGCCAAGAATAAATGGGAAGAAGAAAGCAAACATAAACGTTACCCGATTTCTGAAGAAGCCATTGCAGAAGTGGTGAGCATGATGACCGGTATCCCCGTTAAACGGATGGTACAGGCCGAGACCGAGAAACTCCGCAATATGGCTACGGATATGAAAGCCATGGTGGTTGGACAGGAAGAAGCCATTTCGAAAGTGGTTAAAGCCATCCAGCGTAACAGGGTAGGGTTGAAAGATCCCAAGAAACCGATCGGAACATTCATCTTCCTCGGGCCAACCGGTGTGGGTAAAACAGAATTAGCGCGTGCACTTTCCCGTTATATGTTCGATTCCGAAGATTCGCTCATTCGCATAGACATGAGTGAATACATGGAGAAGTTCACCGTCAGCCGTTTGATCGGCGCCCCTCCCGGCTATGTAGGTTATGAAGAAGGCGGTCAACTTACGGAAAGGGTCAGGCGTAAACCTTACAGCGTGATCCTGCTGGATGAGATCGAAAAAGCACATCCGGATATTTACAATATCCTGCTCCAGGTGCTGGATGACGGTCAGCTGACTGATGGACTTGGCCGGAAGGTTGATTTCAAGAATACCCTGATCATCATGACTTCCAACATCGGTGTGCGCCAGTTGAAGGATTTCGGAGAAGGAGTTGGTTTTGCCACCAGTTCCAGGGTCTCCAATGCGGAAGAAAACAGTAAAGCGGTTATTGAAAAAGCGCTGAAACGTACTTTCTCGCCCGAGTTCCTGAACAGGGTGGATGATGTGATTATCTTTAATTCACTCGAGCGCCACCATATCTTTGAGATCATCGATATCCTGATGAAGGGTGTGATGAAGCGGCTTACCAATCTCGGTTTCTCACTGGAACTGACTGAAGATGCCAAAAACTTCATCGCTGATAAAGGCTACGACCAGGCATTTGGTGCGCGGCCGCTGCACAGGGCGATCCAGAAATACCTGGAAGATCCGCTGGCAGAAGAGATCCTTAGCATGAGCATCAAGCCCGGCGACATCATGGTTGCTGACCTGGATAAAGAAAAAGAGAAGATTCATTTCACGCTCAAAGAAGACACAACGACAAAAGAGAAATCTGAAGCCTAGTAAAATAGGCTTGAGTCTTGAGTTTTTAGTCAGGAGTCAAAATACAAAAGCCAGTAGTAACAATCACTACTGGCTTTTCTTTGCGCGCTTATTTCTTTGCGGTTAATAATTCCGCCACTATGGTTTCGCCTTTTCTCAGCTTAAGCGTATCTCCTGCAATAATAAAATTATCCGTTTCTTTCAACGCAGCGGCAAATGCAGATTCCACTTTCATGATCTCCGGCGGACAGGCCATCATTGTACTTCCCATAGCGCCAAATTTTAAGGAATTGCCTTCCAGTTTATATCCGCCGAAAAGGTTATTGCAGCCGCCGGACCCAAAGGCTCGTTTTTCAGTTGGATCAAATTGAATGAAGGCATCTTTATGTAACGGTGGCATTTCCATATCCGTCAATTTCACCAATTTCCAGCGCGTATTGGTCAAAGGGGCATCCGGTACATTTTTAGTTGAACTATTCATGGGCTTTTTGCTACAGCTTATGGTAAAGGTTGACAGTAAAATCAGCAGGGGAATTACTTTTTTCATTTTGTTTGTTTTTTTTAAGGATTCTGCTGCTGAACGAATTACATCAATTTAATCATTATTGGTTATTCCTTAGACTTCTTTAGGTATTAGCGGTATGATTTATGCAATAGAGCAGCAAGAATATCAAAGGAATAGCTAATTTCAGTTCCAAAATACACAAGAAGATGGACGGGCTGTTTTGCAAATGCCCAATTCGCTTACCGATTTATGCAAACCCAAATAGGATCCGATATCAGCCTGGCAATTGACTTCCTGAAAAAGGGAGATGTCGTGGCCATCCCAACTGAAACCGTTTACGGATTGGCAGGCAATGCGCTTGATGAGGAAGCCGTACTTAAGATCTATGAAGCCAAACAACGACCGCGTTTCAATCCATTGATACTGCATGTATCTTCTTTCGGGCAGTTTTCACTGTATGCTTCCGATATCCCGGAAAGTTGCCGCATTCTGGCAGCAAAATTTTCACCTGGTCCGCTGACGTTCCTGCTCCCTAAAAAAGATTCCGTTCCGGACCTCGTAACTGCCGGAAGTGAAAAAGTGGCGATCAGGATACCTGCACACCCGGTGACCTTGCAACTTTTGCAGCAACTTGATTTTCCGCTTGCCGCTCCAAGTGCCAATCCATTCGGTTATGTCAGCCCAGTGACAGCACAACATGTTTTTGATGGCTTACAGGGACGCATACCCTATATCCTGGACGGGGGACCTTGTGCCGTGGGACTGGAATCAACCATCATTGGCTTTGAAAACAATGAGATCATCTTATACCGGCACGGTGCCATCCCGCAGGAATCAATTGAAGAGGTAACGGGGATGCCTGTACGACAAATGAGCCATACTATACAGATAGATACACCGGGGCAATTGAAAAGCCACTACGCGCCCCACATTCCTTTATGGTTGGGAGATGTTGACAGCCTGATGCAGGTACATCACGGTAAAAAAATAGCTGTGATTTCCTTTGCTAAAAGATATGTATACCCGGAACCTGCCTTCCAGTTTATTCTGTCGCCTTCGGCAGATTTTCATGAAGCGGCACGCAACCTCTTTAAAGTACTCCGCCAGATAGATACCCTGGATGCCGATATAATCCTTGCGGAACGTTTTCCCGAAGCGGGTTTGGGCAGGGCCATCAACGACAGGCTGCAGCGCGCGCAGGCGGTGTTTAAGAATAGTGGGTAGAGGGTAAAGGATAGAGGATAGAGGGTAGAGGGTAGAGGATAGAGGGTAGAGGGTAGAGGGTAGACTTAGTGTTCTTTGTTTCCTTGCGGTTAAATGAATTCACTCAGTTCAAGCCACCTCATTTCCTTTTCATCAAGTGCTTCCGTTATCTCTCCGATCCGCTTTGACAATTTTTCCAGCTCGCCAAAGGGAAGGCTCCCGCTGTTAAGCGATTCTGTTACGGCAGTTTTTTCTTTATTCAAAGCTTCAATCTCCTTCTCCAGTATCTCAAATTCCCTTTTCTCCTTAAAGCCTAATTTTCGTTTAACCGGCTCCGTTACCTGGACTGCAACCGGTTCTTCCCTGGAAGGTTCGATGATCACGCCCGGAAGTTCGCCTTTACCCTTCTCGTCAAGACTGGCACGGTAAATGGCATAGTTCCCGGGGAAATCACGCACAATGCCATCGCCTTCAAAAACCAGCAGGTGATCCACCAGCCGGTCCATGAAATACCTGTCGTGACTGATGATCAGGAGGCAGCCCGGGAAATCTGCCAGGAAGTTTTCAAGCACACCAAGCGTGGGCAGGTCGAGGTCATTGGTTGGTTCATCGAGTATCAGGAAGTTGGGGTTACGGAAAAGGATAGACAGCAGGTGCAGCCTTCTTTTTTCACCGCCACTCAGTTTGCTGATATAAGTATATTGTTGTTCGGGTGTGAAGAGGAATAGTTCCAGGAACTGCGCGGCGCTAAGCGAACCGCCTTTGGCAAGGGGGAAATGTTCGGCAATATTTTTCACATATTCGATCACCCGCATATCGCCTTTGATCTGTAATCCCTGCTGGGAGTAATTACCAAAGATCACCGTATCACCGATATTCACTTTGCCGCTGTCTGGCTGCTCAATGCCCTGGATGATATTGATAAAGGTGGATTTCCCGGCGCCATTTTTTCCGATCACACCCACACGTTCCCCTTTTTTGAAAGTGTAATCAAACCCTTTCAGGATCACCTTGTCGCCAAATTGCTTGTACACTTTTTTCAATTCCGCTACCTTACCGCCAAGTCGGCTCATCTTCACCTGCAGTTCCATCTGCTGGTCTTCCAGTTTTTGTTTTGCTTTTGCTTCTACCTGGTAGAAATTGTCCTGCCGGCTTTTTGATTTGGTGGTACGGGCACGGGGTTGTTTGCGCATCCATTCAAGTTCCTTGCGGTAAGTGTTCCGCGCTTTCTCTATGCTGGCGGAATCACTTTCCAGCCTTGCCGCTTTTTTCTCCAGGTAGTTTTCGTAGTTGCCTTTATAAACGAAGAGATTACTTCCGTCAAGTTCCCAGACCTCATTGCAAACGGCATCCAGGAAGTAACGGTCATGGGTAACCAATAATAGGGTGATCCTTTCCTTATTAAGGTAATGCTCCAGCCATTCCACCATTTCAACATCGAGGTGGTTGGTTGGTTCATCCATGATCAGCAGGACGTGTTTATGTTCAAAGCCGATGTCGATGAGCGTCTTCGCTAAAGCCACGCGTTTGCGCTGCCCGCCGCTGAGTGTACCAACGGCCTGGTTCAGGTGGTGGATATTCAGCCGGCCAAGGATCTGCTTTACCTTGGTGTCAAAATCCCAGGCTCCCAATTCATCCATCCGGATAATGGCTTCATTCAGTTTCTCCGGGTCTGTATCTTCACTGATGGCCTCATAATCACGGATGGCATTGATGATGGGATGGTCGTGGAAAAAGATATTATCGAGGATGGAGGATTTTTCGATGAATTGGGGTTCCTGCTCAAAAAAAGCCAGGTCAACATCCTTGTTGATCCAAACCTTCCCACTGTCGGCTATTTCGGTACCGGAAAGGATGCGCATAAGGGTTGATTTGCCGGAGCCGTTCCGGGCTACCAGCGCAATCTTATCGCCTTCTTCAATATTAAAGGAAATGTTTTCGAAAAGAGGTTTGATACCATAAGCCTTGGTAAGGCTTTCCACCGACAAATAATGCATCTGCGAAATTAGTCATTATTATGATCAAGCGATTTTTATCGACCGCAAAGAAGGCAAGGAATACAATCGGGTCTGTACGATTTTGTTTTTTATAATTTACTCGCCAAATAAATCAACAGACAAAGAAGAACAGTTACAATCAAGATAATGGGCATTTTCCAGCGGTCCCAGTCGGCCTGTTTCTTCTTTCCCGCCAGGTAAAGTTGACATTCTATTAGTTTCGGATCTGCTTTAGGCAAGAGCTTTTCCAGTAGTTGAACCAACCGCTCTGCATGGGGCAGGTCGAAGCCCTTTCCGCTTTTCAGGAGGATGGCTGCAATATTTGATTGCATCTCCGGTTCATTTTCTGTCCGGATGATCTGTACCGCATCATCACTCATCAGTTGTTCGATGTACAGCATCAAACCTTCCTGGTCGATCCGGAATGGGTCCAGAGTGGAAATATATTTCTCCAGGGAAATGGCATCCCTTAAAATGGTCGAGGAGGTCAGGGGTGCACTGCCGGTCATTTTGCGGCCCATGCTCTGTTCGTACCAGCGCTGCTGCAGGTAGGCCTCTTTTTTGTTCGGATCGGTGAGGGTATCATAAGCCTCCTGTATCTCCCGGTAATGGGCGCCGGCAATTTTATTCTCATTATGTTTGTCCGGATGATACAGCATCGCCAGCCTACGGAAACTTTTTTTAATTTCCACAAGGGTTGCCTGTGGGCCGACTTCCAGGATCCGGTAATAATCTTTCAGCATATTTAATAAAGGGGTGAAATTAGAATTTGTTGTCAGTTTTCATGTTTTTTCCGGTTTTAATTAATCAAAAAGCATGTATTAATTTTACACCTTTGCCTGGCACAACAAAATGCCCCATGCTCCGTTTTCCTGATGCCCTAACTTTCAATAACTTATGAAACCTTTTTATTATACAAAATCCCAGGCAGCGGTCCTCTTGTTTTTGTTGAGTTTACTTTTTTCCCAGTGCCGGAATGCAGACAACCAATCGGCTGAAGCGCAAACAAAACAGACAGATACCATTATTCCGGTAAAAGCGGTGGAGGAGAAAAAGAACAGGTTGATGGCAGACGCGCAGACCATCATCGACCGTAAGCAGGTGCCCATACTCTGTTACCACCAGGTTCGTGACTGGAAATCCACTGATTCAAAAAGAGCGCGTGATTATATTGTGCCTGTGGCAGCATTTCGAGCACAGATGAAGATTCTCGGCGATAGCGGCTATCAAACCATCCTGCCCGATCAACTCTATAATTACCTTGCATATGGGGATCCGCTTCCCGAAAAACCGGTGATGCTTACTTTTGATGATGCTGACCTTGACCAGTACACAGTGGCTTATCCCGAAATGAAAAAATATGGTTTCAAGGGTGTGTTCTTTATTATGACCGTTGCTCTGGGCAAACCCCGGTATATGAGTAAAGATCAGTTGAAAGAATTATCTGATCAGGGGCATATCCTCGGCTCTCATACCTGGGACCATAAGAATGTCAAGAAATACGAAGCCGCCGACTGGCCGATACAGGTTGATAAGCCCTCAAAGCTGCTCGAATCAATTTCTGGCAAGCCGGTGGAATATTTCGCCTATCCGTTCGGTTTATGGAACCCGGAGGCCATTCCTTTCCTTAAAGAAAGGGGTTTTAAAGCGGCCTTCCAATTATCCGGCAAACGCGATCCAAAAGATCCATTGCATACCATCCGCAGAATCATAGTCCCCGGCGAATGGAGTGCAGAGACCATGTATAAAGTAATGCGCCGGTCTTTTCCATAGCGCTTTTTATGTTGCGGTTAATAATCCGAGTAGATGTGCCATGGCTCGTGTCCTCACGAACCATCATCTTATCATTTTCGTCTTCCGATTCGTGGAGACACGAACCGGGGCATCTGGAGAATCAGGTTCCTAACGCTTATCTTCGCGGTTAATAATCCGAGTAGACTGTTGGCCTTAAAAAGATGATATCCGCATGGGATACGTTTTTCTGGTACTGCGGCAGCCCGGATAACCTTTTCCATTCCGGATCGGCACTAAAAGTTTTCCAGTGTTCGTCGCGGCTGGCTTTATCTTCAAAGCAGGTCATGTACATCAGGTTGGGCATCTTTGAGCCGCTGATGACATCTGCATAAAATACTGCATTAAATCCAAGCCTTTTGAAAAGCGTGATCTCACCGCCTTCATTGAACATTTCCACTTTATTCCGGTAAATCTTTTCTGTAGCGCTTTCATAACTCCTGAGTTCATAAACCCTGTTCTCACGCGGACCGCTAAGCGCAGGTTTTTGCATGGCGGGTGCCAGGCGGAAAGCCTGCATCAGGATGGTTTCAAAACGGGCATAAGGAGCTTTATCGTATGCGGCTTCAATGTATCCTTTACCGGCTGCCAGGTAGTCTTTATCGTTGAGCAAATGATCGTCGGCCTTCAGTTTTGCCGCCAGGCTGGGATAGGGGATCAATAGGTAAATATCTTTAACCCTGGCTGTATCATTTGAAATGGCAGAGAACACACCAATATTTTTAATGCCTTGGCGGTGCAAACCCGGCAGGAGGGCTTGTTCCAAATACTGGTTGATTTGTATACCCTGTTCCGCGCTGGTATAATGATAGATCCGGAATTCATAGAGTTCGTGTGTATCTGTTTTTTTCTGTGAAAAAACTGAGAGGCTTAAAAAAAGGAAAAGAAAGGCTATTAAATTTTTCATTGACAAGTTTAATTAACAGGGTGTAGAGTCTTTTGTATTCTTCGTTTCTTCGCGGTTAAGCTTTTAAAGAAGCTTTTGGCCGTTGTTGGTGTTGCGCAGCTTGAATTCTAAATTTAAGTCATCATTAGCGCGCACCAACAACATTTTGGGTATTAGCTTCTGTTTGTTGGTGTGCGCCATGTATCAGCATATAATATTCTTTAATTTAAGGCGCAACACCAACAAAGGCATGTTTTGATGAATGCAATTGGCTGTTATCTTATTAATCTCATAAATCCCCCCAAATCATGGTTCTGACAATTTCCTTCTTCGCGGTTAAGCTTTTAAAGAAGCAAGGTCGATCACAAACCGGTAACGCACATCAGACTTCAGCATCCTGTCATACGCTTCATTGATCTGTTGCATAGGGATCACTTCAACGTCAGAAACGATATTATGCTCCGCGCAATAGTCCAGCATTTCCTGTGTTTCACGGATGCCCCCGATCATGGATCCGGAAAGGCTCCTTCTTCTGCTTACCAATGGGTTTGCTTTCAGGGGTATGGCATCAGGCGGAATACCAACCAGGGTCATGGTACCGTTCAGTTTCAGCAGCTGAAGATACTGGTTATAATCGTGCCTGGCTGATACCGTATTTAAGATAAAGTCAAAATGGCTCTTTCTTTTATGCATTTCTGCTTCATCGCTGGTCACTAAAAAGTCATGTGCGCCCAGCCGCCTGGCATCTGCTTCTTTTGATTTTGAGGTACTCATTACCGTTACTTCCGCGCCAAAAGCGGCGGCAAATTTTACACCCATATGGCCAAGGCCACCCAGACCTACCACGCCTACTTTTGATCCTTTGCCCACATTCCAGTGTTTCAAAGGAGAATAGGTGGTGATACCTGCACAAAGCAAGGGCGCCACACCCGGAAGCGACAGGGATTCAGCAACGTGGAGCACATAATTTTCATCTGCTACAATTTGTGTTGAATAACCTCCGTAAGTAGGTATATCGGTTCCTCTTTCCTTAGAGTTATAGGTCCATGCCACACCGCCGTCGCAGTATTGTTCCTCTCCGTCCTGGCAATTCACACAGGTCCGGCAGGAGTCAACAAAACAACCGATGCCCACCAGTTCACCTATCCGGAATTTGGTAACATGGCTACCGGTATGGGTTACCCGCCCAACAATTTCATGACCGGGCACCATTGGGAAAGCTGAACCGCCCCATTCGTTTCGTACCTGGTGGATATCTGAATGACAAACGCCACAGTATAAAATTTCAATCTGTAAATCATGTGCCCCGGGCTGTCTCCGGGTAATATCAAATGGAGCAAGTGGTGTGGTTGCAGATTGTGCTGCGTAAGAAGCAATTAAGGTCATACTTATTTATTGTTATTAATTTTTTGGGTCTAAACTATTTGAGGTGTTTTTTGAAGAAATCCATGCTACGTTGCCAGGCAAGTTTTGCTGCCGCTTCATTATACCTGGTGGGAGCCGTATCATTATGAAATGCATGATTGACACCATCATACATATAGAGTTCGTATGGTTTGTTGTTTTTCTTCAGCGCTTCTTCAAAAGCAGGAATGCCTGCATTCACACGTTCATCCAACCCGCCATAATGCAATTGCAGGGCTGCATTGATCTTTGGCACATCTTCCGCAGCTGCCTGCCTGCCATAAAATGCCACTGCGGCTTTCAGCTGCGGTACATTTACGGCGAGGCTGTTTGACATGGCCCCGCCCCAGCAGAATCCTACGCAACCATAGTTGCCGTTGCAGTCTTTGCGTGTTTTCAGGTAATCGAATACGTTGATGAAATTTTGCAGGTTATTTTCGGCTTTCAGTTCCTGGAATTTCGTGCGTGCCTCATCCTCATTGGAAGGCGTTCCGCCAATGGGCGCCAGTGCGTTTGGCGCAATGGCCAGGAACCCTGCTTTTGCCGCCCGACGGGCAACATCTTCGATATGTGCATTCAAACCCCGGTTTTCATGGATAACCACTACGGCAGCATATTTTTTATTCTCTTTCGGCCGGGCCACGTAAGCTTTCATTTCACCCGGTACGCCGGGGAAACTTATATATTCCGTAAAAAGATCGTCATCAGGTGTTACTGCCGCATAGGCCTGGTTCACTTCAATGAGCGGCAAAACAGCCATGGCTGCCGTTACGCTGCCGGTGAGCTTAGCCAGTTTTTTTAGGAAGGTCTCCCGGCTGAGCGGCTTATGTGTGTATTCGTCGTAAAGGTTGATGATGCGCTGGTCCATTTGAAATTATTTATATCTACAATGTACGAAATTCTACGCTCAGGATTTTTACTTCTGTATTACACCAGGGATATCCAGTACGAGGTTTGAGCCATAACAACCTGCTGGTGTCTGGTACCCGGTTTTGAAATTTCCACTCAATACAAGTTGTGTGATCATCAGTGCCCCGTGGGCTGTCATGGTATATCCTTCAGGTCCTTCCAGTGAGGCAGATTTTTTTTCTCCTTTTTCGTTGGTGGCTTCCGCCCATACCAGGCTTTTTGCTTTTGCGCGCATCGCATCATCCGGACCTGCCGGGCGCTTGCTGATTTTTTTGCGCACAAGATTTCTTATCATCTCTGTACGGAGCAGCCCGTTGAAAAGCCATTGAAATTTCAATATAGAAAATGCTTTCTTCGGAACTGCGGTGAATGTTTCAATATTCGGGATGCCGGTTGTATGATAAGCTGTGGATACATCACCCCAGGGGATGCTCATCACAAAAATGTCGCGGTTGCCAAATTTTACGTTCATGCCATTTTCCCCCAATGGCCTGCGGATAATTTTGCCATCCTTTCTGATCATTCCGCCCTCACCGAGTTTACCTGCCATGGTCATGGCAGTGCCATGCGAAATGGTACTGCCGATGGAGGCAAAAGCGATCTTCAGCTGGATGGCATCCGGAAGTCTTTCTTTAAGGAACAGGGAGAGGCAGTCGGTTGGAACAACATCAAATCCAACCCCTGGCAAAAGCATGATCCCCCTTTCCCGGGCGGTGTGATCGTATGTTTTGATCTGCTCAAAGCAATTGATATCGCCGTTGATATCCAGGTAATGCCTGCCGGTAGCCAGGCAGGCTTCAATCATCGGTTTCAGGGTATAAATAAAAGGACCCGCTGCATGAACCACAAGCGGTACTTCCCGAAGGGCAGATTCAAGTTTTTCCTTTTCTTCCAGTCTAAAGACCCGGTAGGGTAAATCCAGTTCAAGGGCCAGCGGTTCGAGGGTTGCTTTATTACGTGCGGCTAAAATTGGCCGGAGTCCATAGGCTGAAGCCAGCCGCGCGATCAACTGACCGGTGTAGCCGTTTGCCCCATACAGAAGGAATTCATTCATTCGATAAAAAATTATAAAATATTGATTTATAGCAACTTGCAAAAAAAATAAACCTCTCAGCCCCAAATTCCTTACCTTCGTACAAATTTATGCTATGACAAGTGAACAGATTGAGAAGTTTCTTGAACCTAAGCACCTGGACAAACACCCGGTAAAGATCAGTTTTAAGACGCGTAATTCATTCAGTGGTATTTTTATCCAGACAAACGATTATAAAGACCTGAAATCAAAGAATTTCTGGCGCATAGTTACAGAGACACACATGAAGCAATGGAGGGAAACCAAAGATAATAACCTGGCCAAGATCTTCAATGGTGCTGAATTCACCCGCCTGGCTGAAGGGTCTGAGAATTAAATATCCGTTCCAAAAGATCAATATACCCCATTGGGGCCTGAACGTACTGAACAAAAAATCCCACTATAAGTGGGATTTTTTATAGTAGCTTGAACCATAATCACCGACAATCGATTTTCGTCATGATTGATTTTACTTCCTTTTCCGGTTTGGCTGCAACAACGGTCTTTTTGTTTACGGTAATTGTGCTGCGGTATTTTCTTTTCGGATATATCCTGCACTGGTTTTTTTATATACGTAAATCGCCCCGCTGGGAGGAAAGGAAAATATTTTCAAAAAACTACTCCAGGAGTCAGTTCAGAAAGGAAATGAAATGGAGTATTGTCAGTTCCATAATATTTGCATCTTCGGGTAGCCTTTTGGGTTATCTCTGGCAGAAAGGCTTCACCCGGGTGTATTTAGATATCGGGGCGATGGGCTGGTGGTATCTCCCTGTCAGCCTGTTGGTCCTCATGTTTTTGCACGAATCTTATTATTACTGGCTGCACCGTTGGATGCATTTACCCAAAGTGTATCGCCTGGTACATAAAGTGCATCACGACAGCCACATTACTTCACCCTGGACGGCTTTTTCATTTCATCCGTTGGAGGCTGTGATACAGGCAGCCTTTCTGCCCCTTGTTTTATTGATCGTACCGGCACATCCGGTTACCATTTTAATGCTCCTGATAATCATGACCGTCAGCGGGTTTATCAACCATCTCGGATATGAAGTTTATCCGGAAAAATTCGAGAGGCATTATATCGGTAAATGGCTGATTGGAGCCACCCATCATGCACGGCATCATAAACAGTACCAGTATAACTTTGGTTTATATTTTACTTTCTGGGATAAGTTGAAAAAAACGGAAGCCCCCGTAATATTGAGGGTTGTCCGCAAAAAGACAATTGAAGCTGCACCGGTAAATGACCGGGCAAGGTTATTTGTAGTGAAGTCCCGCAGTATAAAATGATCCGCTGATTTCGAAAGGATTTTTTACAGAGAATGTTCTACGTAAATTTCGTTGTCACCTCAATCCGGTTATTTTCCGGGTCCAGTGTTTCAAATTCATAATAACCATCGCCCGTTTTACGAGGGCCGCTCAGGATGGTAAATCCGTTTTCAGCCAGTTCCCTTGCTTTATCATCAACTTCCTGCATGGTATTCACCCCAAAAGCGAGGTGAATGAAGCCTTTATACTGTGCCTGCACAGGATCATTGGTATTGTCCGGAATATCGGGCCGAGTCATTATTTCCAGGCGGGCGCCTGAATCGAAAGAAAGAAAATAACTCTGGAACTGTTTTTTTTCGTTGATGTATTTATCATTGGCCCTTGCATTAAAGTACCGGGCATAATAATTCTTTAATGCTTCAAGGTCCGAAGCCCAGATGGCCGCATGTTCCAGGATCATTTTATTAAATTTAAGGCCGGTGCCACCGGCCTGTATTTCGGTTATGCTTCCGCGTAACTGCTCACCGGCTCACAGGTGCACACCAGGTGCCTGTCGCCATAGGTATTATTTACCCGCGAAATAGACGGCCAGAATTTTCCCTCCCGCACATATGGCAGCGGGAATGCGGCTTCTTCACGTGTGTACGGCCTGCTCCAGCTTTCGCTGATCACCACGGCCTGTGTATGCGGCGCATGTTTCAGTACATTATCTTTTTTATCGGCTTTGCCTTCTTCAATGGCCCGGATCTCTTTCCTGATCTCCAGCATCGCATCACAGAACCTGTCGAGTTCGCCTTTGTCTTCACTTTCTGTTGGTTCGATCATGATCGTACCCGGAACCGGGAAACTCATGGTTGGCGCGTGGAACCCATAATCTATCAGGCGCTTGGCAACGTCTTCTGCTTCTATCTCAGCAGATTTTTTGAATGGGCGCAGGTCAACAATAAATTCATGCGCACAGGTGCCATTTGTACCAAGATAAAGAATATCGTATTCCTTTTGCAGGCGCGCACGCATGTAGTTTGCATTCAGGATCGCATATTCTGTAGCAGATCGCACACCGTTTGCACCTAGCATTCTTATATAAGCGTAGCTGATCAGCAGGATGCTGGCACTGCCATATGGAGCAGCACTCACTGCTGACTGGCGGCTGCCGACTGGCGACTCTTCTGTTTTTTCTATAACATGCCCGGGCAGGAAGGGGGCCAGGTGTGCCTTCACGCAAATTGGACCCATACCGGGGCCGCCGCCACCATGTGGAATGGCAAAAGTTTTATGCAGGTTCAGGTGACAAACATCGGCGCCTATCAGGCCCGGTGCGGTTAGTCCAACCTGGGCATTCATATTAGCCCCATCCATATATACCTGTCCGCCATGCTGGTGGATGATATTTGTAATGTCTTTTACGGTTTCTTCATATACCCCATAAGTACTGGGGTATGTGATCATGATTCCGGAGAGTTCATTGCTGTATTGATTGGCTTTCTCTGTGAGGTCGTTGATGTCGATATAACCATTCTCCAGTGCCTTAACCACAACCACTTTCATGCCGGCCATCACAGCAGAGGCGGGATTGGTGCCGTGTGCCGAGATGGGGATCAGCATAACCTTACGGTGATGGTCACCCCTTGATTCATGATAATCGCGGATGGTAAGCAGGCCGGCATATTCACCCTGTGCCCCACTGTTGGGTTGCAGGCTGCAGGCATCAAATGCGGTGATCTTGCATAAGTAGTCTGACAATTCTTTCAGGATTTGTCGGTATCCTTCTGCCTGGTCTGCCGGTGCAAAGGGATGCATCCTGCTCCAGTGCGCCCAGCTCAGTGGCATCATCTCCGATGCGGCATTCAGTTTCATCGTACAGCTGCCCAGGGAGATCATGGAAGTGTTTAAAGACAGATCCTTATTCTCCAGTGATTTTATATAGCGCATCATCTGGCTTTCGCTGTGGTGGCTATTGAACACCGGGTGTTCCAGGAAAGGCGAAGTGCGGGTGAGCGTAGACGGTATATGAGAAAGCATCACATCATCTGACACCGAAAACGAAACCGGTTCGCTGTCATTTTCAAAACAGTTGATGAGGTCAAAAAGGTCTGTAGGCGTTGTCGTTTCATCTATGGAAAAACTCACCTGTGTACTGCTGATATATCTGAGATTGATCTGTTGTGATAATGCTTTTTTACGGATAGGTTCAGTATCACCAACTACTACAGTTATGGTATCAAAGAAATTCCGGGATAATAATTCGTAGCCCATGAATTCTATGGTCTCTGCTGCAGTCTGTGCGAGGAGCGCCACGCGTTTGGATATCTGCGTTAATCCTTCAGGGCCATGGTACACGGCATACATCGCCGCCATATTGGCCAGCAGTGCCTGGGCCGTACAAATATTGGAAGTGGCTTTTTCGCGTTTGATATGTTGCTCCCTTGTTTGCAGGGCCATGCGCAGTGCGCGTTCTTCCTGTGCATCAATGCTTATGCCAATGATGCGTCCGGGGATATTTCTTTTGAAATCATCCTTCGCGGAAAAGAAAGCAGCATGCGGGCCGCCAAACCCAAGGGGTACGCCAAAGCGCTGTGCCGATCCGCAGGCTACATCAGCGCCCAGTTCACCGGGAGGCGTAAGCAGCGTGAGCGCCAGCAGGTCGGTGGCCATTACCACATAGGCGCCTTTGGCATGCACAGCATCTATAAATGAACGGTAATCAATAACCGAACCTTTGTCGTTGGGATACTGCAGCATGGCGCCGAAGTAGCTTTCATCGATATTGGCTGAATCATAATTGCCGATCACAATTTCAATACCAACCGGTACGGCACGGGTCAGCAATACATCCAGGGTCTGCGGGAATATTTCTTCATCCACAAAAAACCTTGGGCGATCAATATGTTCCTGTTTGTTAAGCATATTGAAGAACATGGTCATGGCTTCTGCAGCTGCAGTGGCTTCATCCAGGAGTGAAGCGTTGGCAATGGGAAGACCGGTGAGGTCACTGACCATGGTCTGGAAATTAAGCAGGCTTTCGAGGCGGCCCTGCGATATTTCTGCCTGGTAAGGTGTATACTGTGTGTACCATCCCGGGTTCTCGAAAATATTACGCAGGATCACGCTGGGTGTAAGCGTATCGTAATACCCCTGGCCGATATAGTTTTTGAACACTTTGTTCTGCAGGCTGATCTCCTTTACATGGTTCAGGTACGCTGCTTCGCTCATGGCATCCGGGATGGCGAGTTTATGTTCCATGCGGATAGCCGGCGGAACGGTTTTATCCACCAGGTCGGATAGGCTCTTTTCGCCAATGGTGGCAAGCATTTGTTTTGTTTCCTTTGCTGTTGGTCCGATATGCCTTTTGCTGAATTCGTTCTGTTGCTGTTCAAAAAGATCCATATAGCGGGGTATAAATTGTTTGAAATGACCCTGGAGAACGGAAGTTGCCCAAAGCGCTGCAAAGGTAAAAACTAAGGGGCAATAAAAAGATGATTTGTATATGTATGTGGGGGAATGTGGATTATTTGGTGAAACATTAAGAGAGGGCAGAGGATAGAGGGCAGAGGATAGATCCTAAATACAAAGCTTATTTCATGTTATATTTTTTTTTCTAAACAAGGTATGTTGCCTTTACTATCCTCTGTCCTCTATCCTCTTTTTTATTGCCTTTACTTTCCTCTACCCTCTATCCTCTGTCCTCTTTTTTATTGCCTTTACTTTCCTCTTCCCTCTATCCTCTGCCCTCTATTCTCTATCCTCTTTTTCCGTTTCTTTGCACCATGGCAGAAGATATACTGAAGAACTGGGAGAAGAAATCAGCGGAGAAAGCTAAACTCTATGCCCGTTTTTTGCAAAAGCCGGATAAGAACGCCATCCTTAAGCAATTGCCTGACCTGCACGAGGAAGCATTTAGTAAGATTGACTGCCTGAAATGTGCCAATTGCTGCAAAAATTATTCACCCCGTTTCAAAACCCCGGATATCAAGCGAATAAGCAGGGTTTTGAAAATGAAGGAAGGGGATTTTATTGAAACTTACCTTAGCCTGGATACCGAGGGGGATTATGTGGCCAAATCCACACCTTGTCCTTTCCTGGGTTCAGATAATTATTGTTCCATATATGAGGACAGGCCTTCAGATTGCCGCAGGTTTCCCTATACTGACGAAGATGTATTTTTCAAACGTCCCAAAATCACGTTGAAAAATGCCAGTTTTTGTCCGGCGGTTTACTATGTGATGGAAAAACTGATGGAATCGGCTAAATAGTTTCCGGACATTGTTCCGCTGCTTTCGGGTCCATATATTCCATGTTCCTTAACTCATTACTGGTTTGCCTGCTGCCGTCGTGGCTCCAGCCAGGAGGCCCGAACAAATAACCAAGTTTTTCGCGCCAACTGATGTCGGTCCTCTGCATATCCTTCCATATATCTTTCCATTCATGAAAGATCACTTTGGCGGGTGTTTCATTATCCAGCGGTTTGGTAAGGCCGTATTTGATGGGCTGGTACTGAGCTGCCGGTAATTCCGGTTGAAAAGTGCCGAAGAGTTTATCCCAGATGATGAGGAACATCCCCATATTTTTATCGAGGTATTTACTATTTGATGCATGGTGAACCCTGTGATGCGAAGGCGTTACCAATATATGCTCCAGCCATCCCATCTTATGGATCAGTTCGGTATGTACAAAGATGCCCCAAATCTGCGTGGCTGAATATACAAAAAGTATATCCACGGGTTTGAAGCCCATCAACCCTAATGGAATAAAATAAATGAACCGGTAAAGTGGTTGAAATACTGACGAACGGAATCCAACACTGAAGTTCATATGATCTGACGAATGATGCGTTACATGCACTGCCCAGAATAGCCTGATCTCATGGTCAAAACGATGTAACCAGTAATATAGAAAATCTTCAAGTAGTACAAGCATGATCCAGTAAACAGGGATCATGTCAAACGCTATCAGGCGGTGCTGCCAGGCGTAATCAAGTATAAGCAGATAGAAGCCGCGGAGTAACAGGTCCAGCAACCCGTTCATCAGCATCAGGTATACATTGGTGAAAGTATCCTTCCAGGTATAGGCTTTTTTGTGCCTGTAGTTGGTTAAGAACAGTTCAAGGCCAATGATGATGATGTAAATTGGCGTGCTGATCAGTATGAGGAGCTGTTCACGTAAGGATTCCATTCGGATGTAAAAGTAGTAAAAAATGGTCACCAGAGGGCAGAGGGCAGAGGGCAGAGGGCAGAGGGCAGAGGGCAGAGGGCAGAGGGCAGAGGGCAGAGGGCAGAGGGCAGAGGGCAGAGGGCAGAGGGCAGAGGGCAGAGGGCAGATAAATTTGAGCAGACAAAGATAGAAATTTAAACAGCCAAAGACATTTTCATTTGACTTTGCCTGTTTATGATTTATTACACATTAAGTAAAGACAAATACAACCCTGGAGACAGGTACACTTGACTTTTGGCTGTTGACTGCCGACTGGTGACTGGCGACTGGCTACTCTCAGTATTCCAGTTTTCGCAGACCAGGCGCTTTAAACCACGTACCAATAGCTACGCCAATGGTCATGCAGCCGCCAAAGACAACAGCGGGTACCACTCCCATAAGTTTTGCCGTGAACCCGCTTTCGAAGGCGCCGAGTTCATTGGAAGACATGATGAAGATACTGTTGAGCGAAGCTACACGGCCGCGCATTTCATCGGGTGTTTTGAGTTGTAAAATGGTGGACCTTACGATAATACTGATGCCATCGAGGATACCGGACATGAATAAGGCAAAAACAGACAGCCAGAATAATTGGGATAATCCGAAGAGTATGATCGTAATGCCAAATCCGGCCACACAAAACAACATGGTACGGCCTTGTTTTTTCTTCAGCGGGCTGAATGTCAGCCACAGTAAAACCGCAACTGCGCCCAA
This sequence comes from Chitinophagaceae bacterium, assembly GCA_041752135.1. Classification (GTDB taxonomy): domain Bacteria; phylum Bacteroidota; class Bacteroidia; order Chitinophagales; family Chitinophagaceae; genus Pollutibacter. Next base: position 24,883 of record JBGSHT010000037.1, read on the forward strand.
TGCCGGCGCAGATCTCAGCATGCCCAATCCCTGTGGCCCGCTTTTAAGTATCACATCTGAAAAATAGGGCAGCAGTGCTACGGCTCCACCAAAAAAAACAGCAAAAAGATCCAGGCTGAGCGCGCCTAGAACTTCTTTGGAATGCCATACAAAACTGAAACCCTGGCGGATACTTTGTATGATGGTTTCTTCCCGCAATGCGGTGGTGACGGGTTTAGGACTGATGAAAAATGAGCCCGTTACGGCTACCACTAATAAAAATATCATCAGAAAAAAAGTATTGGTAAGTCCCAGCGATGCGTACAAAATGCCGCCTAATGCGGGTCCGGAAACGGCTGCCACCTGCCAGGAACCACTGTGCCAGGTGATAGCGGCGGGCAATTCTTCTTTGGGTATCAATTGACTTACAAGTGCAAATGAGGTAGGTCCGCTGAAGGCACGCGCAATACCTGTGCAGAAAACAATCATATAGATCACCACCAGTATTGTTTGTTTCGAAAATTGCTGTTCAGAGAAATCACTGGTTATAAAGGCAAAGGCTAAGGTGAGTACAAGATTGCCGGCGAAACTATAGATGAGCAGTTTTCTTTTATCGTTTTTGTCAATTACATATCCTGCGTAAAAGGCCATGGCAAAGGCCGGAACAAATTCCACCAGCCCGATCAATCCTATGCTGAATGGATCTTTGGTAATATCATATATCGTCCAGCTGATGAGCGTGGCCTGCATGTTCAGTACAAAAATGAAAAAGAACCGCGAAATAATATAACTCCTGAACTCCGGGTAGCGAAGAACATCAAAGGCAGAGTGTTTGAAAATTTTTGTCATTGACCCTAATTAATTTCCAAAAGGTTTCCGTTAAATTGGTTTTAATAGGCAGGATTAATGTGGTTTGTAGAGACGCAATGCATTGCGTCTCTACGTCTGCGTTGAATGTATTTTGTCTTTATTTTCGATTTTCGATTTTCAACTTTCGATTTCCTAAGGCAACGTAAGATAATGCTGCCCCTCTGTGTAATCATGCTCCAGCGCATCGATCACCACTTTCATATGCTTCTCATTGCCCAGGAAATCCGCATTACTGGCATCAATAAAAAGGGTCTTCATATTATGCTGGCGGATATAGTGAGTATATGTTTCCTGGATACTGAACAGGTAATCGTCTGCTATGTTTTTTTCGTAACTGCGGTTTCGTTTCCGGATATTTTCTTTCAGTTTGGAAACCGGAGCATGCAAATAGATGAGGAGGTCTGGTTGAACCATTTGCTGGTGAACGATCTCAAATAAACGCTGGTAGAGCCTGAACTCATCTTCCGGAAGGTTCACTTTGGCAAAGAGCAGGCATTTGGTAAAAAGGTAATCAGAAATGGAAACAGTCTGGAACAGGTCTTTTTGCTGCAGGAGGTCTTTCTGCTGTTTAAACCTTTCGGCCATGAAGAAAAGTTCTAACGGAAACGCATACTGTTTAGGGTTTTCGTAGAACTTGGCCAGGAAGGGGTTATCGGCAAATTCCTCCAGGATCAGCCTGGCGTTATAATGTTTTGACAATAAGTGGGCTAAGGTTGTTTTCCCGGCACCGATATTGCCCTCAATGGTAATGAAATGATAGTTCATAGCGACGTTCAAACTTAAATCAGGGACAATTATCCATTAGCCTTTCTTATACACAATGCCGGTATATTTATACACAGGAAGAGTATCTGTACAATTGGCAAGCAACTCATCAATGGTTTTTCCCAGCACCGGGTGTATCTTTTTACCGGCTATTTCAGCCAGGGGAACAAGTGCAAACCTGCGATCCTGCAGGCGCGGATGAGGTACCTGCAGGGATCTTTTTTCAATAACCTCGTCATTGAAAAAAAGGATATCCATATCGATGATCCGGGGGCCGTATTTTTCCTGCCGGTACCGTCCCATGGCCTGTTCGGCAACCAACAACCGCTCCAGCAACTCTTTTGCATCCAGCATGGTTTCTACTACCAATACCTGGTTCAGGAAATCGGGCTGGTCTGTTTTACCCCAGGCCGCGGTCTGGTAAAGGTCAGACGCAAGCGTGATCCTTCCGGCGCGGGTTTCGATCTCTTTTCTCGCCCTGTCCATATTTAATTCCCGGTCGCCCAGGTTGCCTCCTATCAGTAAAAATGCCTGATTCATATATGTATCCGCCTCCGGGCTGTCAAATATCATTATTTTTGGCAGATTAAACCTGATAGAAAGTGATGAGTTTCTTTAAATATTTCCTGGCGGCACTATTGGCACTTATTGTTTTTTGCGGGATCATCCTGGTGGTGATGATCGGTATTTTCGGCAGCCTGATGGACAGTGAAAAACCGTTTATCCCTGCCCGTTCGGTTCTTGTAATAGACCTGTCGCGAAATTTTGCCGAAACTAAAATGGTTAATCCCCTTTTAGAACTGACAGGGAATACGGAAGATGCTGTTCCTGCATTATACGAACTGGTTCAAATGATCAATGCGGCAGAAACGGATTCCAGCATCCGCGGAATTTATGTTGTATCCAATGAGAATGTAAATGGATTTGCTGCCAGTGAAGAGATCCGGAATGCTTTGATCAGGTTTAAGGAAAAGGGCAAATTCATTTTTTCTTACGGTGATTACATTACACAGCGGGCTTACAATGTAGCCAATGTGGCAGACAGGATATACTGTAACCCAAAGGGGATGCTTGACTGGCGAGGGTTTTCAGTAGAGTATATGTATTTCAAGAACCTGCTGAAAAAGCTGGAAGTGGAGCCGCAGATTTTTTATGACGGTAAATTTAAAAGTGCCACTGAACCTTTTCGTGAAGAGAAAATGACCCAGGCAAACCGTATTCAGACCGAAGCATGGCTGGGTGAAATGTATGGTGGATTTCTGCAGAAAACAGCCATTGCCCGTGCCATTGATACGGCGACGCTCCATGCTTATGCCAATCAATATGCTGTGGCAACACCTGCGGATGGCGTTCGGCTCAAACTGATCGATGGCGTGAAGTATGATGATGAACTAAAATCTGAAATCAAGAAAAAGCTCGGACTGGCAGATGATGATAAGATCAATTTTATCACACCCGGAACCTACCGCGAATCAGGCATTTTACGTAAAGGGAAAAAATTCATCAGGGAAAAAATTGCATTGGTCTTTGCGGAAGGCGAGATCGTTTACGGAAAGGGTGATGAAGGAATTATCGGATCAGATGAATACCGCGATATCCTGCGCAAGATCAGGTATAATAAGGATGTAAAAGCTGTAGTGCTACGCATCAATTCGCCCGGTGGGAGCAGCCTGGCCAGTGAGATCATGTGGCGGGAAATTGAACTGATCCGTAAAAGCGGGAAACCGGTAGTTGTTTCAATGGGTGATGTAGCTGCCAGCGGTGGATATTATATTGCATGCAATGCAGACAGCATCTTCGCTCAGCCCAATACCATCACGGGTTCAATCGGTGTTTTTGCCATTGTGCCCAATATGCAGGGCTTCCTTAAGAATAAACTGGGACTCACTTTTGATGGGGTCAAAACAGCCAGATACGCCGACGCACTTACCGTTACACGTCCGCTGAATCCGGATGAGAAAAGGATCATCCAGCATGAAGTAGATAATATCTATATGGATTTCAAGACAAGAGTGGCTGATGGCCGTAAACGGGATACTGCTTATATCGATAGCATTGCCCAGGGCCGGGTTTGGACAGGAACCCGCGCACTCCAGATTGGCCTTGTTGACCGCCTGGCAGGTCTTGATGATGCTATCAAGTGTGCAGCAGGACTGGCAAAAATGAAAGAGTATGGCATACGTGAATACCCGGAAGAGAAGTCGCCGTTTGATGTGCTTTTTGGGAGTTTTGGTAAGAATTACAAAGCCGAAATGTTGCGTAGTGAATTGGGCGAGGATCAGTATAAGATGTTCCTGCAGTTGAAAAAACTGAAAGCTGAAACCGGGGAGCCAAAGGCTCTGATGCCGTATCAGGTGGAAATTCATTAACCGCTAAGAAGGGAAGACGCAAGGTTACCCATTTCAATTTAGGTCTTCTTATATTTTTCTGATAGTTTTGCGCTTCAATTGAAAGGAATGTCGCAACCCTATAGTCAGTTTCAGGCCATGTTGGCCATAGCCAGGGCGAGCCTGCTTTCAATTTTCCGAAGCCCTTCTGCGGTAATTTTCAGTTTTCTCTTTCCGTTGATCTTTATCCTCGTTTTTGGCTTTCTAAGTTCAACGGCACCAGTTATCCGGATTGCATTTGACAAAGGCACGGATACAAATAATCCATTATATGAAACACTTATCGCCAAAAAGAACCTGAAGATCATTGTACAGTCGGAGAAAATCACGCGCGAAGAGCTGGAAAAAGGCAGGATCACAGCGGTGCTGAACATTCAGCCGGTAAATCCGCAGGGATATCCTAAATATAAAGTGGGCATTAGATCTTCTACGGCTTCGGTTGATCGATTGGGCCTGCTGCAATCTATCATTCAGCAAAGTATTGCTGAGATAGATCGAAAGATCGATCCAAACCGGCCCATTTATGCATTTACGGAACTCACCCAGATTCCCGGCAGAATTTATCGGACCATTGATTTTATATTGCCGGGACAATTGGGTTTTTCGCTTCTGAGTGCGGGTGTTTTTGGCGTGGCGTTTATATTTTTTAATCTAAGGCAAACCCTTGTACTGAAGCGCTTTTTCGCTACGCCCGTTAAAAGGTCCTACATTATTTTTGGCGAAGGATTGGGCCGGATCATTTTCCAGATGATCACGGCAGTTGTTATCCTGGCGATCGGTCATTTTGCTTTTAAGTTTACCCTAATACATGGCTGGGTGACATTTATGGAATTGATGGTTCTTAGTTTACTGGGATTACTTGTTTTTATGGGTTTTGGCTTTATCGTTAGCGGGCTGGCCACAACCGAAAGCACGATCCCGCCTTTTGCCAACCTGGTAACCCTGCCACAGTTCCTGCTGGCCGGAACTTTTTTCCCTGTTGAAAATTTTCCGAGCTGGCTGCAACCGATCTGTAAGATTTTACCGCTCACCCATTTGAATGAAGCGATGCGAAACATAGCTTTTGAAGGAGATCACCTTATGCAATGCGGCAGCCAGATAGGCTACCTGTTGATTTGGGGTATCGTGTTGTATGCAATAGCCATAAAAGTGTTCCGTTGGGAATAAAAAATATGCGATTTATTAAACCGATATTGATAGCGTTCGCCGGTCTTAGTCTTGTTTTACTGGCCATTTCATCATTGTTGCCTGGAGAAGTAATGACATCCAAATGGGTCATCGTTCAGGGTGAAGCAGCGCCTGTGCTTTCAGAAATCCGGGATCTGCGAAACTGGCCACAATGGAATGGATTGCTGTCAGGCGTTAATGATTTTACTGTTACGCCCAAGCCCAATCCTGCGGATACAGGAGCTGCCATGTTCTGGACCGATCAGCGTGGTGGAAAGAATACTCTTGTAGTAACCGAGAATAACGAAATGGGACTGGTCACAACCATGACCCTTGGGGAAAACCGGCCTATGGAATCCGGATTCAGTGTCGAAAAAAGGCAGGCTGATTCGGTGCAGGTTGTATGGTTCATCATCGAAAAATTAAAATGGTATCCCTGGGAAAAATTCTATGGTATGATGGCTGCGGATATGAAAGGTCCTTTGATGCAGGAGAGCCTGGATAAATTGAAGGCAAAGCTGGAGGATGACTAGCAAAATGCTCATTTTGAGTCCTGGGGGTAAAGCATTTTGTATCAAATTATAATTCTTAACTGGTTTGTAAAAAAACGAATTTGATTTTGCCCTAATTTCATCTGGTAAAACATCCACATGAAATTAACAGTATTTGTTCTTTTTGCCGCTTTAACTTCTTTCGCGGCATGCAACAATTCCAAAAAATCTTCCGGTAACATGACAGACACAGCTGTTTTAAATGGCACCTGGGAACTGAATTATATTACAGGGCCCCGGATTGCTTTCGACGGGCTATACCCGGAAAAAAAACCCACGATCACTTTTGATGTTGCTGCAGGTAAAATTTCAGGCAATACCAGTTGCAATAGTTTTAATGGCAAACTTAATGTCGATGGCAATAAGATCAATTTTAATGATCCGATGGCCATGACCCGCATGATGTGCCAGGGTCAGGGTGAAACAACTTTTTTAGAAACCCTGAAAAAAACAAATTCCTGGTCTGTGTCAGATGGTAATACCCTTAATTTAATAATGGGCGATATAGCAATGATGCGTTTTATAAAGAAATAAACCAGTGCTATATGCTGGTTTTATTTTAAAATTAAAGTAATCATGAAAAATAAAAATTGGTTTTCGTTATGTTTCTTTTTACTTGCCGGATACTTTTCTGTTAACGCTCAAACGGGCTGGCCAAAAGAGATCCCGTTCAAGAATGGCGGCAAAGTAACGATCTATCAACCTCAAATGGAAAAATTTGAAGGTAACAAGCTGTGGGGCCATGCCGCCGTATCTGTAAATGAAACCGCTAAATCTGAGGCAGTATACGGTGCCATATTCTATACATCCTATATGTCAACAGATAAAAATAGCAGAACGGCTTATCTGGATTCAATTGACATCATTAATGTAAAATTTTCCGGAGTGGAAAATAAGGCAAAGGAGGATCTGTTTATTGCATTCCTGGAATCTGAGATTCCTAAATGGAATATGGAAATAGCAATTGATGCTATCGTAGCCACAATCAGAAGAGATTATCCAAACGCAGAGATATATAATAATGATCCACCAAAAATCATTTATACCAATAGGCCTACAAGCCTGGTAATACTTGACGGTGAGCCAAAGATCAAAAAAGACAAAGACCTTGATGCCGAAAGGGTTTTAAATACCCCGACATTGATTTTTAAAGAAGGCAGTCAGTGGAATATGTATGTTGGCGGTAACTGGTATAAATCAAATTCAGTGACCAGTGGCTGGACTCTGGAAAAGTCTATGTCGAAAAAAGTAAGTTCCATCAATGATCAGATTAAAAAGCAGGAGAAAGAAAGCAATGATGGTAAAGCATCAACAGAAAAGCCAGAAGTTACTGATATTGTAGTTAGTACCGAACCTGCGGAAGTAATACAATCAAAAGGCGAGGCTGTGTATAAGAATATTGAAGGCACGAATTTGTCTTATGTTTCCAATTCACCTAATAATATTATTAAGGATAACGCAACGGGTACTATTTATATTCTAATAGCCGGTCGTTGGTTCAAATCGGCTTCATTTAACGGTCCCTGGACTTTTAATGAACCGGATAAATTACCCGCTGATTTTTCCAATATTCCGGAAGGATCAGAAAAGGATAATGTACTGGCCAGTGTTGCGGGAACAGACGCTGCAGAAGAAGCAATGATTGATTCGGAAATTCCCCAAACGGCAAAGGTTGACCGAAAAACAGCCACAGTTAAAGTAGAATACGATGGTAGCCCAAAATTTGAGCCTATAAAAGGTACTTCCCTTTTCCTGGCTGAAAACAGCAATATCACCATATTGAAAGAGGCCAGCGGTAAATTTTTTGCACTGGATAATGGTGTTTGGTTCACCGGTCCCTCCGCTAACGGTCCCTGGTCTGTTGCAACGGTTAGACCTGCCGATGTGGAAAATATTCCCATGCAAAGCGCTGCCTATGGCGCTAAGTTTGTACATATATACCAGGTGACCCCTGAATATACCATACAGGGATATACAGCAGGATATCTTGGCAGTTATATCCAGGGCGATCCTGTAATTGTTTTTGGAACAGGCTTTCATTATAATCCCTGGTATGGCAGTATGTATTATCCGCGTCCGGTTACCTGGGGTTTTGGATTCAGTTATAATCCATGGACTGGCTGGAGTATGAACTTTGGGTTTAATATAGGCTTTTTGCATATCGGATTTGGCAGTGGATTTGGCGGTGGTTGGTATGGACCTCCCATGTTCCGGCCTCCTTATTATCGTCCTCCATATGGTGGTGGTGGATGGTATGGTAATAATAATGGAAATCACTACGGAAATAATAACATCAATATAGGCGGCGGAAATACTATCAATATCAACAGCAATAATAATAATAATAACCTCTATAAAAACAAGAATGGGGTTACTACCAAAACGAACCAGCGTGATGCTACTATCAGCGACCGTACAAAAAATAATGTTTCAAGGCCTGGTGTAGGATCTGGCAATAAACCAAATGCAAAACCTATACAAAAAGATAACAATGTTTTTGCGGATAGGGATGGCAATGTGTACAACAGGGATAAAGATGGCAATATCAACCAGCGCGATAATAAAAGCAATGACTGGAAGCCAACCGGCAATAAAGAGGTGCCCCCATCAAGGCCAACTGCACCAACAACAAAACCTGCGCAAAAGCCATCTACACAACCGGCCCAACGTCCGGCAACACAACCTGCACAGCGGCCTGCAACAAAGCCTGCACCTGCGGGTAGCATTAACCGTGATATGCAGATGCGCGATCGCTCAAGCAATCGTTCCAATAACTTTAACCAGTCGCAGAACAGGGCTCCGGCTCAGCGTCCTGCACCAAAGCCTGCTCCTGGCGGTGGCGGACGAAAAAGATAGATACATCTTATGATTTTAAATCGCCGTGGTTGTTTTAAACCACGGCGATTTTTTTAACCGCTAAGATTCTTCGGAAGCCCCGGTTCGTGTCTTGAGGCTGACCGAGAATTCTCTTCTCTGTGCAGCCAAAATTAAGTGATCATTGTCATTGAGTTATGGATAAATTCAAGCCTGTTAAAAATGAGCAGTTATATTTACTGCCGCCTAGTATTGAAGATTTTA